>DASYAC010000121.1:0-13750 GCA_036501585.1 Steroidobacteraceae bacterium | reverse complement strand
CGCCTCCACGATGGCGAGGAAATCCTCGACGCTCGCGCCCGACAGAATCCCGAGGGCGATCTTCGGGCCGACACCGGAGATCTTGAGCAGACCCCGGAACAAGCGCCGTTCGCCATCCGTACCGAAGCCGAACAGGATGTGCGCGTCCTCTCGCACGACCAGATGGGTGAACAGCGCCACCGGCTCCCCGACCGAAGGCAGTCCGTAGAAGGTCGACATCGGCGCCTCGAGCTCGTATCCCACGCCGTTCACGTCCACCATCAAGGCCGGAGGCTGCTTCAGCGCGAGCCGTCCCTTGAGAAAGCCGATCATCCGCGGCTGGCCGCGAGCTTGACGGCAGCTTGGGTGAGGGAGGCGCGCACCCGCCCCCGAAGCGCATGGCAGACGGCCGCCGCCAGCGCGTCGGCCGCATCCGAGGCCACCGGTCCGTCGAGCTTGAGAATGCTTCGCATCATGAGCTGCACCTGGGTCTTCTCGGCGCTGCCGGATCCGACCACCGCCTGTTTGATCTGCCGGGTCGCGTACTCGAACACTTCGGCGTTGGCGTCGATGGTGCCGCAGATCGCGGCGCCGCGCGCCTGGCCGAGCTTCAATGCGCTGTCGGGATTGCGATTGACGAATACCCGCTCGATGGCGATCTCCTGAGGCCGGTACTGAGCGACGATACTTCGAACACAGGTGAATATCTCGCACAGGCGCGCCGCGAATTCGCCGTTCGGCGTGCGTATCACGCCGCTCGCCACATAGATGAGCCGCGGCCCCGACGCATCCACGACGCCGAAGCCGGTACATTGCGACCCTGGATCGATGCCGAGCACCCGTACGGTTGATGGGGACATGGCCGAGTATGATACCGGCAATGGGCGGCCAAACCCACCCGAGGCGCCCCCCAAGGACCGACGGAAAGGACCGATGGAAACCTCCCCTCCGAGCCCCGCCGCGAGCGGCCGCCTCGTCCTGGGCTTCGAGGCCGTTCGCGCGCTCGATCTGCCGCGAGCGATCGAGCCCAAGCGCCAGGCCGCGCTCGAGGTGGCCGAGATCGCGCGCACGCTCGACGCCGACGAGGACGTGGTGCTCGCCGCGATGCTGCAGCCGTTGATGGAGGAAAAGCTTCTCGATCGCGAAGCCGCCGGGCGGCAATTCGGCGAGCCCGCGGTGGAGCTCGCCCGAGCGTTGAGTCAATTGGGCCGCTTCGGCCTGCCCGCCGACTGGACACCGGACCGGGGCCTCGAGAGCTCGCAGGCGGAATCGCTCCGCAAGATGCTGGTCGCCGTGGTCGGCGACGTCCGTCTGGTCGTGGTCAAGCTCGCGGAACAGCTGCAGCGCATGCGCGCGGCAAAGTCGCTCGATGCGGCGCTTCGCAGAAAGCTCGCCGTCGAGACCCGCGAGGTCTACGCGCCGCTGGCCAACCGCCTGGGCGTCTGGCAGGTGAAATGGGAATTGGAAGATCTGGCCTTTCGATATCTTCAGCCGGCCGACTATCGGCACATCGCCGCGGCGCTGAAGGTGCGCCGCTCCGAACGCGAGCACTACATCGAGGAGCTGAAGGATCTCCTGCAGCGCGAGCTGCGCGCGGCCGGCATCGAGGCGCAGATCGACGGGCGCCCCAAACACATCTACAGCATCTGGCGCAAGATGCAGATGAAGCGTCTGGCCTTCGAGGAGATCATGGACATCCGCGCGGCGCGGATTCTCGTCGCCACGGTGGCCGACTGCTATGCGGCGCTCGGCGCCGTGCATTCGCTCTGGCCGTTCATCGCGGGCGAGTTCGACGACTACATCGCGACGCCGAAGGACAACATGTACCGCTCGATTCACACCGCGGTGCTCGGACCGGGCGCGCAGCCGGTGGAGATCCAGATCCGGACCCACGACATGCACGCGCATTCCGAGCGCGGCGTAGCGGCGCACTGGCGCTACAAGGAGGGGGGCCGCACCGATCAGGCATACGAACGCAAGATCAACCAGCTGCGCGCGCTCCTCGCACCCGAAAACCAGGGCAGCGCCCATGATTTTCTGGACCGGATGCGGGTCGAGCTGTTCCAGGATCGCGTTTACGTGCTGTCGCCGAAGGGCGAGATCGTGGACGTGCCGGTCGGCGGCACTCCACTCGACTTTGCGTACCAGGTTCACACCGATCTCGGCCATCGCACGCGCGGCGCCAAGGTCAACGGCCGCATGGTCGGACTCGATTATCACCTGAAGAACGGCGAGACCGTGGAGATCATCGCGGCGAAGACGCCCCAGCCCTCGCGCGATTGGCTGTCCCCGCAGTCCGGCTATGTCGCGAGCCCGCGCAATCGCAACAAGGTCAAGGCGTGGTTTCGCAAACAGGATGAATCCCAGAACAAGCTCGAAGGGCGCGCCATGCTCGAGCGCGAGATCCAGCGCCTGGGGGTGAACGTTCCGCCCATGCCCGAGCTCCTGGCGGAGCTCAGGATGCCGAGCACCGAGGATCTGCATGCGGCGATGGGATTGGGCGAGATCAGCGCGGCGCAGCTCGCCGGCGCCATGCAGCGTCTCCTGCATTCCCGCACCGCCCGCCCGGAGGAGGCGCCGAGATCGCGTGTCCCCGTGCCGCGCGAGCCCGAGGTGGAGATCCAGGGCGTCGGCGACCTGCTGTCGACGTATGCACGGTGCTGCAAGCCCGTGCCGCCGGAGCCCATCGCCGGCTACATCACGGTCGGCCGCGGCGTGAGCATCCACAGCCAAAGCTGCGCCAATCTCGCGCGGCTTGCCAGCAAGGCGCCGGCGCGCGTATTGCCCGTCTCGTGGGGACACAAGACCACCGGATCGTTTCCCGTGGACATCGAGGTCCACGCCTTCGACCGCCGCGGCCTGGTCAGGGACGTGAGCGCGGCGCTGGCGGACGAGAAAATCAGCATCCGCGCCATGACCACCATGACGGATGCGCGCGATCACCTCGCCCGCATGCAGATCGGCGTCGATATCGCGGACCTGCCTCAGCTCTCGCGGCTGCTCGCCAAGGTCTCGAAGCTGCCCAACGTCGTGAGCGCCCGCCGCAGGAAATAGCTAGCGGCCGCCCAAGTTGCTGGTGCGGCGAATGAATCCGGCCACGTTGTCGTGCAACAGCTTGAGCGAGGCATCCTTGGCATACACCATGTGACCGGAGTCGTAGAACCGGTACTCGATATTGGCCTGGAGGGATGCCGGGATCGGCAGGTGGTGCATTTCGTAGATGCCCTGGTAAAAAGGCGTGGCGAGATCGAAATAGCCGGCGTTGAGCTGGACCTCGAGGTTGGGGTTGATTTTCATCGCATTGGCGAGATCCGGCATCACATTGGCGCCCTGCTCCGAGGGGACCGGCCCGTTCTGCCCCGGTTGCTGGTGCTGGAAATTCCAGGTCCGGAAGATGCCGATACTCGGCTTGAAGATCTCCCCGTCGCCGTAGTGCAGATCCTTGCGCGCGTATTCGTTGAACGCCGATACGTAGGCGGAGCTCAGCGCGGCGGACTGCGGGTCGTAGTTCGCGCGCTGGCTCAAGGGATCGATGTCGGGTCCGGCGAAGCGGGTATCGAGCCGTCCGGTGGTCATGCCGTCCTCACCCTGGAGCGTCTGGCGGAACTCGCCGCCGTCGATGCGAAGATCCGCCTTGAGGATGTAGGCGACCGGGAGCCCCGTGTATTCGTGCAGCTTCTCGGCAATCGCGGCGCGCTCGGGCGCCGGCAGATCGGAGCCCGCCGCAAGCGCACGGGCATAGTCCCCCATGGCGAAGCTCTCGACCTCCGTCAGGAGCGCGGGAAGATCGGGGTGGTCGGCGGGAAGCTTGTGGTGATACCAGGCGGTCGCCGCGTAGGTGGGCAGCACCGTCTGATACGGCAGATCGACGCCGGGATTGCCCGTGGGACGGTCGGGGCTCAGATCGAAATTGAGAATCTGGGACAAGAGGATCACGCCGTTGAAATCGATGGACCGGTCTGCCTCGAGCTGATTGATCAGCACCGCGGAGCGCGGCGTGCCGTAGCTCTCGCCGAACAGATACTTCGGTGAATTCCAGCGACCGTACTTGGACAGAAACTGGGAGATGAATTCGGCGAAGGCGTAGGCATCGGGATCGATGCCGAAAAAGGCCTTTTCCTTGTCCTTGCCGGCGATGCGGCTGAAGCCCGTGCCCGGCGCGTCGATGAACACGAGATCGGTCGCATCGAGCAGGCTCGAGGCATTGTTGACCAGCGAATACGGGGCCGCGGGAGTATGAGCATCGGTCGCAGTGACGATCCGCCGCGGGCCGAACGCCCCCATGTGCAGCCATAGGGTCGCCGATCCCGGGCCGCCATTGAACAGAAAGGTGACGGGCCGCGGAGCGCCGCCCGTCTTGGGAGCGCCGCCCGTCTTGAAGTAGGCGACATAGAACATCGAGGCTTCTGCGCTAGGATTCTTGGGCTCCCCGTCGCTCGATCCCTCTTTTTCGCTCTTGGGATCGCGGGGCACGTCGTCCCAACCCTTCGGGTGGACGATCAGCGTGCCCGCGATGGCTTGATAGGAGATCGCCTGCCCGCCCACCGTCACGGTACCGGTGCTGGTCTTCGCCTCGGGTTTGAAGGGCTCGAACTTGCCGTCGGACGCCTTGTCCTTCGGGCCGCTGTCGCCGCTCTCGGTCTTGTCGGCGTCGTTGGACCCCTTGTCGGCGGCGCCCGCAGCCGTCGGCCATGCCGTCGCGGCCGCAAGCGCCAGGAGTGCCGCGCCCCAACGGAGCTGTTTGCCTCGTCCTTTCATCGTTCCCCTTCTCCCGGTCAGCGGTTGATGGCGTCGATGGCCCTCTTGTCCGCCGCCAGAGCCGCCTCGTGAATGGCTTCGGACAGCGTCGGATGCGCATGGATGGTGCGCTGAATGTCTTCGGTGCTGGCGGAGTACTCCATCGCGAGCACGGCCTCGGCAATGAGCTCGCCCGCCAGCGGCCCGATCACGTGCACCCCGAGGACCTCGTCGTCGTCCCGGGCCGCCACCACTTTGGCCATGCCCTGGGCGGCTTCCATGGCGCGCGCGCGCCCGCTCGCCGCGAACGGAAAGACGCCGACCTTGTACGGACGGCCGGAGGCTTTGACCTGCTCCTCGGTCTGGCCGACCCAGGCGATCTCCGGAGCCGTGTAGATCACGGACGGAATGACCTTGTAATTCACCTCCCCATACTGGCCGGCGATGAGGTCGGCCACCATGATGCCTTCCTCCTTGCCCTTGTGCGCCAGCATGGGACCGCGCACCACGTCGCCCACCGCCCAGACGTTCGTCGCGCCGGTCCGGCAATGCTCGTCCACCTCCACGAAGCCGCGGGCATCGAGCACCACGCCCGTGCCGTCGGCGAGGAGACCCTCGGTGAAGGGACGCCGTCCCACCGCAACCACCAGCTTGTCGACCTGAAGGGTGTGTTCGCCCTGCGCATCCGTGTACGTCACGTCGACCGCCGAGCCCGACACGACGGCGCGCGCTACTTTGGCGCCCAGCTTGATGTCGAGCCCCTGCTTCTTGAAGTGACGCTGCGCCTCCTTGGCGATCGCCTGATCCACCATGGGCAGGAGGTCCGGCAGCGCCTCGAGGACCGTGACCTCGCTCCCGAGCCGGCGCCAGACGCTGCCCAGCTCGAGACCGATCACCCCGGCGCCGATGACGCCGAGGCGCCGCGGCACGGCGTCGAACTCCAGGGCATCCCACGAATCCACGATCGCCTTGCCGTCGTGCGGAACGGCATTCAGGCGGATGGGCGCCGAGCCCGAGGCCAGGATCACATGCTTGCCCTGCAGGATCCGCTCTGCGCCGTCGGGGCCTTTGACCGACACTTGGTTTCCGGGGAGCAGGCGCCCATGGCCCTGGATGCCCGTCACGCGATTGGCCTTGAACAGCGCACCGATGCCGCCGGTCATGGTCTTGACGACCGAGGCGCGGCGCTTTTGCATCTGCGCGAGATCGAGCTGAACCTCTCCGACCTTGACGCCGTGGGCGGCGAATTCCTCCTTGGCCCGCACATAGAGTTCCGAGGATTCGAGCAGCGCTTTCGAGGGTATGCAGCCGGCGTTCAGGCACGTGCCGCCGAAGGCATAGGTCCCGTCCCGGTTCTTCCATTCGTCGATGCAGGCGACGGTGAGTTTGTTCTGCGCGGCGCGGATGGCCGCGGGATATCCGGCGGGACCCGCGCCGATCACGATGACGTCGTACGCGTTGCTCACTGGTGTGACGCTCATACGCCGAGCACCATGCGGGCCGGGTCCTCCAGGCACTGCTTGACGGTCACCAGGAACTGCACCGCCTCCCTGCCGTCGATGATGCGATGGTCATAGGTCAAGGCGATGTACATCATCGGACGAATCACCACCTGACCGTCGACGGCCACGGGCCGCTCCTGGATCTTGTGCATTCCCAGAATCGCGCTCTGGGGGGCATTGACGATGGGCGTCGACAGCAGCGATCCGAAGACGCCGCCGTTGGTGATGGTGAACGTGCCGCCGGTCAGTTCCTCCATGGTGATGGAGCCCGCACGGGCGCGCGAGGCGAAATTGCCGATCTGTTTCTCGATGTCGGCAAAGCTCACCTGATCGGCGTCGCGCAGCACCGGGACGATCAGTCCGCGATCCGTCGAGACGGCGACGCCGATGTCGAAGTACTCGTGATAAACGATGTCGTTGCCTTCGACCGAGGCATTGACCGCCGGGAATTTCTTCAGCGCTTCGACGCACGCCTTGGTGAAGAAGGACATGAAACCGAGTTTCACGCCGTGCTGTTTCTCGAACGAGTCCTTGTAGCGCGAGCGCAGTTCGTTGACGGCGTGCAAGTCGACCTCGTTGAACGAGGTCAGGAGCGCCTGCGTCGCCTGCGCCTGGACCATGCGCTCGGCGATGCGGGCGCGCAGACGGGTCATCGGGACACGCTGCTCGGTGCGTCCGCCCCGCAACCCCTGCGCGGGCGCGGCGGCCGGAACGGCGGCGGCGGACACGGCGGCCGGCGCGTCCTTGGCTGCGAGGAAATTCACCACGTCGGACTTCGATACCCGCCCGTCGCGTCCCGACCCGACCACCGCCCTGGGATCGACCTTGTTCTCCTCCGCCACGCGCTTGGCGGCGGGGCTCAGTTTGACGCCGGTATCGGCTCCCGGCGCCGGCCCGAGGGCGGCGTTGGCCGCCACGGCCTGGTGGATGGCGGTCGTCGCGGCGGCGGCGGCCGTACTCGCCGGCTTGGCCGCATCCTTGGCCGCGGTGCTCGCGCCGGCGGCCGATGCCATGACGGCCGGCCCGCTCGCGCCGGGAATCGCCGCGGATTCCTCGATCAGCGCCAGCACCTGGCCGCTGGTGACGACGGTGCCGTCCTTGAGCTTGATCTCCGCGAGCACGCCGGCCGTCGGCGCGGGTACTTCCAGAACCACTTTGTCGGTCTCCAGATCGACGAGATTCTCGTCCCGCGAGACCGTTTCGCCCGGCTGTTTGTGCCACGCGATCAGGGTGGCGTCAGCCACCGATTCCGGCAGCTGCGGCACCCGCACTTCAATTGTCATGAACCCGTCCTGTTGTGAACCGCCGGGAGGCGCATCGTCTGTCGTGAGGTCTCTTCCGGCGGAACGCCCTGCAGCGCGGCCGTCACCAGATTCTTCTGCTGTTGCTCATGGAGTGCCGAGATGCCCGTGGCCGGCGCGGCGGCGCCGCCGCGGCCCGCATACAGGAGCTCGTCCTTCGGACCGAGCGGCGCCTGCAGCCGGTGGCGGATCTGATACCAGCCGCCCTGATTCTGCGGCTCCTCCTGGCACCACACGATCTCCCGCGCATTCTCGTACTTGCGCAGGATCGCCTCGTACTCCTCCGACGGGAACGGATACATCTGCTCGAGACGCACGATCGCCACGGCATTGATCTTCGCCTCGCGCCGCGCCTTCAACAGATCGAAGTACACCTTGCCGCTGCAAAGCACCACCCGGGTGACCGCCGATGCATCGAGCTCGTCGACATCGTCGATCATGTTCTTGAAACCGCCGCCCGCGAGCTCCTCCAGCCGCGACACCGAGAGCGGATGACGGAGCAAGCTCTTCGGCGTCATGATGATGAGCGGCTTTCGCAGCGGCCGTACCATTTGCCGGCGCAGCATGTGGAACATCTGCGCGGGCGTCGAGGGCACGCACACCTGCATGTTGTATTCCGCACAGAGCTGAAGAAAGCGCTCGAGCCGGGCCGAGGAATGCTCCGCGCCCTGGCCCTCGTATCCGTGCGGCAGGAAGAGCGTGAGCCCCGACACCCGCCCCCATTTGGCTTCGCCGGAGCTGATGAACTGATCGATGATCACCTGGGCACCATTCGCGAAATCGCCGAACTGTCCCTCCCAGATGGTCAGGCAGTGGGGCTCGGTGGTCGAGAACCCGTATTCGAACCCCATCACCGCCTCTTCCGACAGGACGGAATCGGTGATGGTGAACGTCGGCTGATTGGTCGCCAGGTGCTGCAGCGGCACGTACGTCCTGCCCGTGGTTTGATCATGCAGAACCGCGTGGCGGTGGAAGAACGTCCCGCGGCCGCTATCCTGGCCGGTGAGACGCACCGGATAGCCTTCCTGGATGAGGCTCGCATAGGCCAGGTTCTCGGCGCATCCCCAATCGAGGGCGAGCTCGCCCCCCACCATGCGCTCGCGCGTCTGCATGATGGCGAGCACGCGCGGGTGCAAGGTCCAATCCGCCGGGTAGGTGGTGATCGCCTTGCCCAGCGCGCGCAACCGCGGCATATCCACCGCGGTCTTCACCGGTTCCGACCAATCGGCCCCGAGGTACTCGCTCCAGTCGACCGTGTACTTGTTGCCGATCAGGCCGAGCGCGGCCCGCGCCTGCGGTTTGCCCTCATCGAGGCCCGCGCGATATTGATCCACCATCGCCGATGCATCGGCCGCCGTCACGATGCCCTGCGCCGCGAGCTTCTCCGCGTACTGCTGGCGCGCCGTGGGCTTCTTGCGGATGACTTGATACATCTTAGGCTGCGTCGCCGCCGGCTCGTCGGCCTCGTTGTGGCCGTGCCGGCGATAGCACACGAGATCGATGACCACGTCCTTGCGGAACTTGCGCCGGTAAGCGAGCGCGAAGTGCGTGACGAAGCACACCGCCTCGGGATCGTCGGCGTTGACGTGAAAGATCGGCGCTTCGACCATCTTCGCGACATCGGAGCAATACAGCGTCGAGCGCGCATCGTGCGGGTCCGAGGTGGTGAAGCCGACCTGGTTGTTGACGATGATGTGGACGGAGCCGCCGGTGTAGAAGCCGCGAGCCTGCGACAGCTGCAGCGTCTCCATCACCACGCCCTGGCCCGCGAAAGCGGCGTCGCCGTGAATCTGCACCGCGAGCACCTTGTCGCCCTTCACGTCGCCGCGGCGTTCCTGACGCGCGCGCACCGAGCCCTCGACCACCGGGTTCACGACCTCGAGGTGCGAGGGATTGAACGCGAGCGCGACGTGAACGTTGCCGGCCGGCGTCTTGAGGTCCGCCGAGAATCCCTTGTGATACTTGACGTCGCCCGAGCCTCTGAGCTTCTGCAGGTCGTACTGCCCTTCGAATTCGCTGAACAGATCCTTGGGCGACTTGCCGAGCAGGTTGACGAGCACGTTCAGGCGGCCCCGATGGGCCATGCCGATCACGGTCTCTTCGATGCCGGCGCGGCCTTCCTGCTGGACGAGCTCGTCGAGCAGCGGAATGAGGCTCTCGGCGCCCTCGAGCGAGAATCGCTTCTGGCCGACGTACTTGGTGTGCAGGTAGCGCTCCAGGCCCTCGGCCGCCGTGAGCTGCCAGAGAATGTTCCTCTTCTCCTCGGCGCTGAACCGATGCTGTATCCGTTCGGACTGGAAGTTGTCCTGCAGCCACAACCGCTCCTCGGTGTCCGAGACGTGCGCGAACTCGGCGCCGATGGTGTCGCAGTAGATGAACTTGAGAGTCGCGAGGATATCCTTGAGCTTGCTGCGGGCCGGGATCGCCGGGGTCCGGCTGCCCGTGACGAATTCGGTCTCCATGTCGGCGTCCGACAGGTTGAGGTACTTGGGATCGAGAAGGTAGGGCATGGCGCGAGGCGACAGGCCGAGGGGGTCTAGATTGGCGATCAAGTGTCCGCGGTTCGCGTAGACCTGGATCAAGCGTGATACGGCCGCCTGCTTGGCGCTTGCGGCTCCCGCCGGGTCGGCGCCCGAGGCTGCCGAGGGAGCGGCGCTCGAGACCGGCCTTCGGATCTGCGCCGCCAGGCGCTCGCGGATCTGCCGGTGACTCGCTTCGGAGCCGGCGCTCGCGCCGGCGCCTCTCGCGAGGCCGGCGAAGTAGCGTGCCCAGCCGGGGTCTATGGCGGCCGGGTCTCTCAGAAATTGTTCATAAAGATCTTCGACGAAATCGGCATTGCCACCATACAGGGGTGTGGTGGCGATTTGATCGGCAAGTGAGTCGCTCATGGGTCCTTCGGACGGGTGAAAAACCTCAACTACATCAAGGCGATGAGCAGGAAAAGACAACGCAAAGTCAGAACCGCAGTCTAGCCCAATGCGGCGCAATATGGAATGTGATGCGGACCGCCGAATCTACTGAATCAAGGCATCCGTCAGCTGCCTGAGCATGCCCATCTCGTGACCGATGAGAATCACATAGGCCATGAGGATGCAATACAAGATCACGTCGACTCGCAGCACTCGCATGAGTCGATAGCCCGCCAGCAGCACCATCAGCGCGACGCACACCCCCGTGATTGCCATCTTGAGGATGGCGAACACGGCGACATTGCCGCCGACGAACAGCGCCATGAACGGGTTGACCTCGACGGCGCCCACCGACATCAGCCTCAGGGTCAGAAATGCGTCCACCACGCTCAATATCAAGATGCCGACCGAAACCGCCAAGAGATGGCTCGCGTGCCAATCGAGTGCGTGGAACCGCCCATCCTCCCGGCGGCGCGCCGGACGGCGGCGGCGAGGACGGATACCGCCGTATAGCAAGGACCACCAGAAACGCCGGCGCCGATCCGGCCGGCTTCTGCGGTCACTCGAGCCCGGCCTTCCTGCCGCTCGGGGGGCGGCGAAATCCTCGGGAGTCGGCGGGAAGGAGCTCATTCACGTACTATCGCGATTTCCAGGCCGGTCCGGCAGGCGATTCGTCATAATCAGAATGGGCCGGACGCAAATTTTTCCGTGCTCGCTGGAGTCGGACCCGTGCGAGCGTTATGCCGCGCTCACCATCTGCGCCATGAAGTCGCTGACGGCCATGCCGGCGAGGGCCGCGCGATCGGCGAACATCCTGCGGATGGATTCGGCTTGCTTCGCACCGAAATGCGCCGCAACGCTCGCCTCGAATTTCTTGACCAGCACCGGCATGCCCTCCGCTCTGCGCTTGCGGTGACCGATGGGAAAGTCGACTTGGATCCGGGGGCTCGAGGTCCCGTCGTCGAAGTGGACCTGGACCGCGTTTCCGATGTAGCGCTTGTCGGCGGCGTAGTACTCCTCCGTGAAAAGGGCGTTCTCGCGTACTTCGGTCCTGGCACGCAGCGCATCGACTCGCGGGTCCCGCGCAACCTCGTCTTCGTAATCCGCCGCGGTGAGCCGCCCGAACAGCAAGGGGATGGCGACCATGTATTGAATGCAGTGGTCGCGGTCGGCGGGATTCGCCAACGGCCCCGTCTTGTCGATGATGCGCACGCCGGGCTCCTGCGTCTCGATCGTCACCCGTTTCACCCGGTCCAGGCGATCGCGTATCTGGGGGTGCAGGGTCATCGCCGCCTCCACCGCCGTCTGGGCGTGAAACTCGGCCGGGAAGGAGATCTTGAAGAGGATGTTTTCCATCACGTAGCTGCCGAGCGCTTGAGGCAGGGCCAGGGCCTTTCCCTTGAACAGCACATCCTGGAATCCCCAGGTCTTGGCGCTGAGCGCGGACGGATAGCCCATTTCGCCCTTGAGGGCGAACAGCGCGTGGCGCACGGCGCGGCTGGTCGCATCGCCCGCCGCCCAGCTCTTGCGCGAACCGGTATTGGGCGCATGCCGATAGGTGCGCAGCGCCCCGCCGTCGATCCAGGCGTTCGAGACGGCATTGATGATCTGATCGCGGGTACCGCCGAGCATGGCCGTCACCACGGCGGTGGAGGCGACGCGCACCAGCAGCACGTGGTCCAGCCCCACCCGGTTGAAGCTGTTCTCGAGCGCCAGCACGCCCTGGATCTCGTGCGCCTTGATCATGCCGGTGAGCACGTCGCGGACTCGCACCGGGCTGCCGCCGCGCGACAGATAGTCCGCCGCCGCGAGGATGCCCCCCAGGTTGTCCGACGGGTGTCCCCACTCCGCCGCGAGCCAGGTGTCGTTGAAGTCGAGCCAGCGGATCATCGCGCCGATGTTGAATGCCGCATTGATGGGATCCAGCTCGTAAGAGGTGCCGGGCACGCGCGCGCCGCCCTTGAGGGTCGCACCCGGAACCACGGGTCCGAGAAGCTTGGTGCACGCCGGATATTTCAGCGCCTGGAAGCCGCAAGCGAGCGTGTCCATCAGGCAATAGCCGGCGGTCTCGTAGGCGAGATCGCTCTTGATCTCATGGCTCAACGCATAGTCGGCGATCGCCGCCAGGAGAGGGTCGGGAGCCGGGCGCTCGGCCGACTTGATATCGTGTGACATGGAAACCTTTCGGGGTGTGCTGGGCGGGTTCGGCGCGACGTCAGGGACGGCGGTCCAGGGGCTGAAATTCGAGATTCTCCGGACCCGTGTAATTGGCGCTCGGCCGGATGATCTTGCCGTCGATGCGCTGTTCGATGATGTGGGCCGCCCAGCCGGAGGTGCGGCTGATCACGAACAACGGCGTGAACATGGCGGTGGGCACTCCCATGAGGTGGTAGGACACGGCCGAATACCAATCCAGATTGGCGAACATGTTCTTCGCGCTCTTCATCACCGACTCGATGCGCTCTGCCACCCGATAGCCCTTCGTATCCTTGGCGGACTCCGCGAGGGTACGTGAGACTTCCTTGATGATCTGGTTGCGCGGATCGGCGATGGTGTACACGGGGTGCCCGAAGCCGATGATGACTTCCTTGGCGGCGACCCGCCGCTTGATGTCGCTCTCCGCCTCGTCGGGCGAGGCATAGCGCTGCTGAATCTCGTACGCCACCTCGTTCGCCCCGCCGTGCTTGGGGCCGCGGAGCGCGCCGATCGCGCCCACCTCGCAGGAATGGATGTCGGATCCCGTGCCCGCGATCACCCGCGCGGTGAAGGTCGATGCATTGAACTCATGTTCCGCGTACAGATTGAGCGAGGTATGCATGGCGCGAACCCACTCCGCCGAGGGCTTTCGCCCGTGCAGCAGATGCAGGAAATGCGCGCCGATGGAGTCGTCGTCGGTCTCGAGCCCGATGCGCTTGCCGTCGCGGGCGTAGTGGTACCAGTAGCACAGCATCGAGCCGAGCGAGGCTAGCAGCCGATCCGCAATGTCGCGCGCTCCCTCGACGGGGTGGCCTTCGGCCTCCGGCTCCGCGCATCCCAGCGCCGACACGCCGGTACGAAGCACGTCCATCGGATGGCTCGAGGCGGGCAACTGCTCGAGGACGGTCAATACGGCCTTCGGCGGGACCCGCAATTTCTTGAGCTTGGCCTTGTAGGCGGCGAGCGCGGCACGATTCGGAAGCTTCTCGTGCACCAGCAGATGGGCGATTTCCTCGAACTCGCACTGCGTGGCGATGTCGAGAATATCGTAACCCCGGTAGTGCAGGTCGTTGCCGCTTCGTCCCACCGTGCAAAGCGCGGTGTTGCCGGCGGGAACGCCGGACAA
>DASYAC010000120.1:0-10807 GCA_036501585.1 Steroidobacteraceae bacterium | reverse complement strand
GGGCAGCGTCGAAATCGGCGTCCTTCTCCTTCTTGAGCTGCTTCACCCGTTCTTCCGATTCGCCGTCGTTCATGGCTTGCTTGAAGCCATTGACGGCGGCGCCTAAATCCGAACCGATCGTACGCAGCCGCTTGGTGCCGAATATCACCAAGGCGATCGCGAGAATGACCAGTAGCATCTTTGAGTCGAACATATCGATTCTCCGAATCCGCGGCAGTCATTGATGATACGCCAAGAAACATTATGACATTCGACAGCGCGCAGCCGATGCGTGTTCGGTCGCATTTGACCTGGGAAATTTCAACTTTCCAACCAAAGGGTTACGGGCCCGTCGTTGGTCAGAGACACCTGCATGTTCGCGCCGAACACGCCGCTCGCCACCGGCGCATGCCGGGCTTTCGCGCCATCCACCAGCAACGCGAACAGCCGCCTCCCCTGATCCGGCGGCGCCGCGGTGGAGAATCCCGGCCGGAGGCCCCGCCGGGTGTCCGCCGCCAACGTAAATTGCGGTACCAGCAATAGACCTCCCGAGATCTGCTGCAAACTGAGATTCATCTTGTCGGCTTCATCGGCGAAAATGCGATATTTCAGCAATCTATCGAGCAAACGCTGCGCCGCAGCCTCGTCGTCGGCGGGCCGGACACCGATCAACGCCAGGATCCCGCGCTCGATGGAGCCCACCGTGCCGCCAGATATTTCCACGCGGGCCTCCAAAACCCGTTGAACCAGGGCGATCATGGGGTCATGGCGCGGTCAAAATGGACTCTCATTTCCACTTTGAGTGAATACTACAGCATGAAGACAGTTGCCTGCACGAGTCAGCGCAACTCCAGGGATATCGGCATCATGATCCCAAACAACCGCCATTAGATGCCCTCAAAAGCGCCGGATCATCACAAAATCGAGCTATTTTCGCCACAAAGTGGGAGTAAATAGCACCAGGATCGTAAAAACTTCCAATCTGCCGAGCAGCATGGCCGCCGAGCACACCCAGGTCTGGAAGTTGTTGAGGACCCCGTAGTTGCTGCCCGGCCCCACGAGCCCCAGGCCCGGTCCGGCGTTGTTGATGCAGGCGATGATGGAGGAGAAGGAAGTCATGAAATCCAGCCCGCTGCCGAGCTGGATGAACACCAGGGTGACGATGCTCATGAAATACAGGAACACGAAGGCGAGCACGGCGAACACCACCCGGTTGGCGATCACGGTTCCCCCGACCTTGAGCGGGCGGACCAGATTCGGGTGAACCAGCTGATTCAGCTCGCGGTTGGCCTGCTTCGCGAGCACCAGGGTGCGGATCATCTTGATGCCGCCGCCGGTGGATCCTGAGCTCGCGACGATGCAGCTCAGGAACATCATCCACATGGGCGCGAAGATCGGCCAGTGGGAGTAGTCATCCGTGTGCAATCCCGAATCGGTCGCGATGGACACGACGTTGAAAGCCGCATGACGCAGCGCCGTCGGGAAATCCTCGTAGGTGTCCTTCGCGCAGAGGAATATCGCGATTCCCACGCAGCTCGCCACGAGCACGCCGAGAATCGCCTTCGCCTCCGCGTCCCTGAAGTAGGCGCGCACGCCGCGCTGGCTCCAGGCCAGAAAATGAGTCGCGAAGTTGAGCGCCGCCAGGACCTGGAACACGATGAGCACGAGCTCGACGCGCAGCGAATTGAAGTGACCGATGCTCGCGTCGTAGGTCGAGAACCCGCCGAGCGACAGCGCCGAAAATCCGTGGCAGACGGCGTCGAACCAATTCATCCCGGCGCCCCTCAGGCAGATGATGCAGGCGAAGGTGAGCCCGGCATAGACGGCCCACAGGAGTTTCG
The DNA here is from genome assembly GCA_036501585.1 of Steroidobacteraceae bacterium. GTDB lineage: Bacteria > Pseudomonadota > Gammaproteobacteria > Steroidobacterales > Steroidobacteraceae > Bog-1198. Next base: position 8,987 of record DASYAC010000120.1, on the reverse strand, counting down.
CCGTCTGCTCGATCCGCGGGGTGAGCTTCGAGTCCTTCATGGGCCCGGGCATCTCGGCGCGGTAGATCTGCATGCCGCCGACGCCGAGGAGCGGCAAAATCGCGACCGCGAGCACGATGATCCCCATGCCGCCGAGCCAGCTCAACAGATGGCGCCATAGATTGATGGAGCGGGGCAGGAACTCGATGCCCGAGAGGACCGTACCCCCCGTGGTGGTGAGACCCGAGGCGGCCTCGAAGTAAGCCCGGGTGAAGTTGATCGGCAGGTAATGCCACAGGGGCATGCCCGCGACGGCCGGCAGCGCAACCCAGGTGAGCGCCACCAGCGTCAGTCCGTCGCGCGTCTTCAGTTCGCGCTTGAAGCCCCGCGTCGCGAGCCACAGAAGCGCCCCCAATGCGAACGTCGCGAGCCCCGACAGAAGGAACGACCAGAGCGCCGGATCGAATTGCCAGATGGCCATGACCAGCGGAGCGAGCATGGTCACCGCGAACGCCATCAGCACCATGGCGAACACGTGCGCGACCGGCAAGAGCATCGCCTTCACAGGAACGACGCTGAGCCTTGAAAGAGCTTTTCTACCGCGTCCATGTGGCGGCGGTCCGTGAGGAACAATATCAGATGGTCATCGGGCTGCACGGTGGTGTCGTGGTGCGCGATGATGACGTCCTCGCCGCGCACCACGGCTCCGAGCGTGGTCCCCTGCGGAAGCGTGATGTCCTCGATGCGGCGTCCCACCACCTTCGAGCTGTCGGCGTCGCCGTGCACGATGACCTCGATCGCTTCGGCGGCACCCCGCCGCAGCGAGTGAACGCGCACCACATCGCCGCGGCGCACGTGCGCGAGGAGCGACCCGATGGTGACGGTCTGCGGGGAGATCGCGATGTCGATGGAGTCGCTTTCGATGAGCTCGGCGTACGAAGGCTTGTTGATGAGCGCCATCACCTTGTGGGCGCCGAGACGCTTCGCGAGCATGGCGGAAAGGATGTTCGCTTCCTCGGAATTGGTGAGCGCCGCGAACACGTCCGCACTGTCGATGTTCTCCTCGAGCATCAACTCCTCGTCGGCCGCATCGCCGTGCAATACCGTGGTGCGGTTCAGGAGCTCCGAGACGCGCCGCGCGCGCTTGCTGTCGCGTTCGATGAGCTTCACCTGATTCTTGTCCTCGAGCTCGCTTGCGAGCCGGAAACCGATGTTGCCGCCGCCCGCGATCACGACCCGCCGCGCGGGCGCCTCCTCGCGCCGCATCTCGTTCATCACCATGCGGATGTCCTTGCGTGCGGCGAGGAAGAAGACTTCGTCGCCGTCCTCGATGACCGTGGTGCCCTCGGGCTGGATGCTCTTTCCCGCGCGATAGATGGCGGCCACCCGGGCGTCGGCGGTGGGGATGTGCTCGCGGAGCGTGCTCAGGGCCTGGCCCACCAGGGGTCCTCCCTTGAGCGCCCGTATGCCGACCAGCCGTACCCGGCCGTCCGCGAAATCCAGCACCTGCAGCGCGCCGGGATAGCGGATGAGGCGCGCCACGTACTCAGTCACGAGCTGCTCGGGACTGATCCAGACATCCACCGCGACGGCGGTCTCGCCGAACAGCGTGTCGCGCTCGGTGAACGCGGCCGACCTCACCCGGGCGATCTTCTTCGGCGTGCGGTACAGCGTCCAGGCGATGTGACAGGCCAACATGTTGACCTCGTCCGAGCTGGTGAGCGCGACCAGGATGTCGGTACGGGCGATGCCTGCGGCCTCGAGAATCCGCGGACTCGCCGCGTTGCCGTTCACCGTCCGGATATCGAGCCGATCCTGCAAATCCCGCAAGATCTCGTCGTTGGTGTCGACGACGGTGACGTCGTTGGCCTCTTCCCGGGACAGGTGGTAAGCCGCCGTTCGGCCGACCTGTCCGGCGCCCAAAATGATGATTTTCACAGCCGAGCTAGTCTACCAAATTGCGCGTAAAGCTTATGATCTCCCGCGTCGTGGGAATCACCCGTCTTCCGGCGGGCGAGGATGTCAAACGACCTCGAGATTCGCATAGGAGAGCATCAGCCACTTCGTGCCCTGCCGCTCGAAATTCACCTGTATGCGGGCCTGCGGGCCGCTGCCCTCGAAATTGAGCACCACGCCGTCGCCGAACTTGGAGTGGCGAACGCGGCTTCCCAGGCGCATCGACGGAGCAGGCGTCTCGTCGAGCGCCGCCGATCGCCTGACGAACAGCGGGCGGGAGACCTGAAGGCGCGGGCGGATCTCCTCGATCAGCTCGGGCGGCAGCTCTTGAATGAATCTCGAGGGCTGCCCGTACTGATCGATCCCGTAGAGACGGCGCTGCTCGGCGTAGGTGATGTACAGCCGGCGCATGGCGCGCGTGGTGCCCACGTAGCACAGGCGCCGCTCCTCTTCGAGCGCCGCCGCATCGGCCGCCGAGCGTTGATGGGGAAACAACCCCTCCTCCATGCCGGCGAGAAAGACCACCGGGAACTCGAGGCCCTTGGCCGAATGCAGCGTCATCATTTGCACGCAGTCGGAATACGCATCCGCCTGTCCCTCCCCCGATTCGAGCACGGCGTGCGCGAGGAAGGACTCGAGCGGCTGCATGTCGGTCTCGCCGTCCGGCGAGAATCCGCGCGCCGCGCTCACGAGCTCCAGCAGGTTCTCCACGCGGCCCTCGCCGCGCTCGCCTTTTTCCTTCTTGTAGTGTTCGATGAGTCCGCTCGACTGGACGATGTGATCCACCTGATCGTGAAGCTCCAATCCGCGGACTTCCCCGGCCAGCTTGTCGATCGTCGCCGCGAATCCCTGGAGCGACTGGGCGCCGCGCTGTGCAAGCCCGGACTCGGCACAGATCCCCGCGGCGGTCCAGAGCGAGGTGCCCTTCTCGCGCGCGATCTCGCGGATCGAATCGAGCGTCTTCGCGCCGATGCCGCGCGTCGGCAGATTGACGATGCGCTCGAAGGAGGTATCGTCGGCGCGGCTCGAGACCAGACGCAAATACGCCAGCGCGTCCTTGATCTCGGCGCGCTCGAAGAAGCGCAGGCCGCCGTACACGCGATACGGCATGCGGGCGTTCAAGAACGCCTCTTCGAACACCCGCGATTGCGCATTCGAGCGGTACAGCACGGCGACCTCGCTGCGAAGGCCTCCCTGATCCACCCACTCGCGAATGCGGTTCACGACGAAATCCGCCTCGTCGCGCTCGTTGAACGCGGCGTAGAGCTTGACCCGCTCCCCGTCCGCGCCCGAGGTCCAGAGCGTCTTGCCGAGCCGGCCGGAATTGTTCTTGATCAGCGCGTTGGCCGCCTTCAGGATGGTGCCCGTCGAGCGGTAGTTCTGCTCCAGCTTGTGCAGCGCCGCCTTCGGATAGTCGCGGCGGAACTGGTGCAGATTCTCCACGCGGGCGCCGCGCCACCGGTAAATCGACTGATCGTCGTCGCCCACCGCGAACAGGAGTCCTTCAGGACCGGCGAGCAGCGTCAGCCAGCGGTACTGGATGGCGTTCGTATCCTGGAATTCGTCCACCAGCACGTGGCGAAAGCGCGTGCGGTAGTGCTGCAGCAGAGCGGGGTTGTCGCGCCACATTTCGAACGCGCGCAACAGCAGCTCCGCGAAATCCACCACGCCGGCGCGTTGGCAGGCCTCTTCGTAAGCCTGATAGATCCTGATCAACTGGCGCCGGGTCGGATCCCCGTCGTCCTTGATGTGCTTCGGCCGGACGCCCTCGTCCTTCTGCGCGTTGATGAACCACAGAATCTCGCGCGGAACCCAGCGGGTCTCGTCGAGGTCGAGAGCCTTCAAAACCTTGCGCAATACGCGCGCCTGATCTTCGGAGTCGAGAATCTGGAAGGTCTGCGGCAAACCCGCCTCGCGCCAATGCTGGCGCAGCAGCCGATGCGCCAGCCCGTGAAACGTCCCGATCCAGAGCCCGCCGCTTGGGATTCCGAGCAGAGTCTCGATGCGCCGGCGCATTTCCGCCGCCGCCTTGTTCGTGAACGTGACGGCGAGGATGCTGTGCGGCGACGCCCCCTCCACCTGGATCAGCCACGCAACCCGATGCACCAGCACCCGCGTCTTGCCGCTGCCCGCGCCCGCAAGCACGAGCGCCGATCCAAGCGGCGAAGCCACCGCCTCCCGCTGCGCGTCATTCAACCCGTCGAGTAAATGGGATACGTCCATGGGGCCGCGGATTGTACTGTAGCCGCCCCGACGCAGGCGAGACATGAAACGCCCGAGACGCTCGAGATCCGCGAGACCCATATGCGTTCTAGTCCTGGACCGACAAATTCGCTGGAAGAAGGCGGGGTCGGGGAGGCATTTCCCGGGGCGTGGAAAACATGGGCGCGACGCATGCGTCGCGCGGGTGGCCAGGGCTGGCCACCCCGGGCTTGCGCGAAGCAGGGACTGCGCAGCGCAATGTTTTCCCCGCAGCCTCCATGGACGGATTTACGGCGGCCCGGGAAATGCCTCCCCGGCCACGCCTTCGGCCATCCATATGCCGGACGGCCAAAAACTATCCAGCGCGCTGAGTCACCTTGGCATTCTCCTCCGCAAACTCAACCAACGCGAGCACCAGCGACAACACCACCGGCCCCACGATGATCCCAATGGTCCCGAACGCCGAGATCCCCCCCAGAACCCCCACGAATATCGCCAGCGCCGAGATGTGCGCCCGCCCCGAGATCAACAGCGGCCGGAGCACGCTCTCGAGTCCGGAGACCATGAGCCCCCACGCCAGCATGAAAATCGCATAACCCCAGCGCCCCTCGTACAGGAGCCATCCCACCGCGGGCACCCACACGATACCCGCACCGCCCACGGGGAGCATGGCCAGCAGCGCCACGACGACGCCGAGCACCACCGGCGAAGGAAGCCCGGCGATGGCGATCCCGATTCCGACCAGCACGCCTTGAATCAATGCCGTGAGCGTCGTGCCGAGGACGATGGCGCGCGCGACGTCGGAGAGCTGGCGAAACAGCCGATCCTTGCGCTGCTCGTCCAGCGGAATCAGTCCGCGCGCGCGCTGGCACAGGGCATCGCCGTCGCGCAAGAAAAAGAACAGCAGGAACAGCATGATCGAAAATCCGATGACCGAGCCCAGCGCGCCCAGGAAGAACGACCCCGAGAGCCCTGCGGCGCGCTGCAACAGGTCCTGTGTCGCGGACAGAACCCAGGCGCGTACCTGATCGGCGGAGATTCCGCCGTGCGCCAGTAGCCACGCGTTCGCGCGCGCGATCAGCGGAAACTGCTGCAGATCGGAGAGACTCTTGATGTCGAGCTCGCGTGCCCGCTGCTGGACCGTGCGCATCAAGCCGGAGATTTCGGTCACGAATGCGATCGACAGCGCCGACAGCGGCAGCAAGATCACGATGGGCGTGAACACGGTCAATACGCCGGCCGCGCGGCCCTTGCCGTGGAGCCGCCGTCGAAGGCTCCGGTTGACTGGGTACAGCAGGAAGGCGAGGAACATGGCCCAGCTCATCGTCCCGAAGAAAGGTGTAAAAATGCGCCAGAGTGCGTAGCCGAGGACAGCTGCCACCACCAGCGAAAACACGCGCGAATAGAACGCGGATTGTGTCTGCACGGCGCCATCCTACCATCCGCCACACGCGCCAATGACTCGTGTAGCATATTGCCGCTCACCGGGAGGCGGGATTGGCACGCATAACCGTCAACGACAAAACGCTCGACATCGACGCTTCGCCCGATACGCCGCTCCTCTGGGTGCTGCGTGACCACCTGCAGATGACCGGCACCAAGTACGGCTGCGGCATGGCGCTCTGCGGCGCCTGCACGGTTCACATCGACGGCGCCGCCGTGCGCTCCTGCGTGCTGCCGCTCGAGGCGCTGGAGGGCAGGCGGATCACCACCATCGAGGGCCTGTCGCGGGACCGAAGCCACGCCGTGCAGCGCGCGTGGATCGAGCTCGACGTTCCGCAATGCGGGTACTGCCAGTCCGGACAGATCATGTCGGCGGCCGCTCTGCTCAAGACCCATCCGCGGCCGACCGACGCAGAGATCGACGCGGCCATGGCGGGCAATATCTGCCGCTGCGGCACTTACGCGCGGATCCGCAAGGCCGTACATCGCGCGGCCGATCTCAGCGCGGCCGATCTCATGACGCGGGATCAGCCCGCTTGAGGGATCCGGCGAGACGCGATTTCTGCCGTCTCACCGCGCTCGCGGGCGGGGGCCTCGTGTTGGCGATGACGCTCCCGGCGTTCGGCAGCCGCTCGCGGCCCGGGCCGAACGGTGCGGGCGCGTCGGCCGACGCGGCGGCCGAATTGAACGCGTGGCTCAAGATCGGCACGGACGATTCCATCACCGTCCTGGTGGATCGCTCGGAAATGGGCCAGGGCGTGTACACCGCGTTGCCCATGCTGCTGGCCGAGGAGCTCGAGATCGGTCTGCACAGGATCGAGGTGCTCGCCGCGCCGGTGGGCGACGCCTACGTCAATCCCTTGAACGGCGGACAAATCACCGGTACGAGCAACAGCATCCAAGATGCCTGGGAGAAGCTGCGCACCGCCGGCGCGCGGGCGCGCCTCATGCTGATCGCGGCGGCGGCCCGGAAGTGGCGCGTCGATCCGGGCGAATGCCGCGCCGCCGACGGATGCGTGACGAATGCCCGCGGTAATTCCCTGCGCTACGGCGACCTCGCCGCCGCCGCGGCGAAGCTGCCGGTGCCGAAGCACGTGACGCTCAAACCCGCCGCGGCCTATCGGCTCATCGGCAAGCCGCAAGCTCGCCTCGACACGCCGTCCAAGGTCGACGGCACGGCCGAATTCGGATTGGACGTGAAGCTCCCTGGGATGGCATATGCCGTCATCGCCCTTTGTCCGACCCTCGGCGGGAAGGCGGCTGCGGTGGATTCTGCCGCCGCCGAGGCCTTGCCGGGCGTGCGCCGCGTGCTGTCGACGTCGAGCGGCGTCGTGGTCGTCGCCGATCATTTCTGGCAGGCGCTCAAGGCGCGCAATGCGCTGAAGATCACCTGGGAACCGGGCGCGAACGCGCGCCTCGACAACACCGCCTTCTGGGCTTCGCTGAATCACGCCGCCGCCACCGTGCCGGCCCTCACGGCCAAGATGACGCGAGGCGATACGGTGTCCGCGCTCGAGCGCGCCGAGAAGACGCTGAGCGCCGTCTACGAGCTGCCGCTGCTCGCGCATGCGACCATGGAGCCGATGAACTGCACCGCCGACGTGCGCGCGGACCGCTGCGATTTGTACGTGGGCACTCAGGTGCAGCAGGGCGCGCAGGCCGCCGCCGCGGAGGCCGCGGGCCTCAAGCCCGAACAGGTCGACGTTCACACGACGCTTCTCGGCGGCGGATTCGGCCGCCGCCTGGAGGTGGATTTCGTTCCGGCGGCTGTCGAGGCGTCGAAGGCGCTCGGCATGCCGGTGAAGCTCGTCTGGACGCGCGAGGACGACATGACCCACGATCTCTTCCGGCCCCCGGCCCGCGAAGAGGTCAGCGCCGGTTTCGACGCTCGCGGCAAGCTCCTCGCGCTCGGCCTGCACATCACGAGTCCCTCGATCACCGCGCGCGCATCGCCCTCGACGGTGGCGACCGATCCGTTCGATTCGGTGATCGAGTACGCGCAGAATTTTCCGTATGCCGTGCCGAACTACCGGTTGAGTTTCTCGCGTCAGGAAATCGGCATCGACGTGGGCTACATGCGCTCGGTCAGCCATGCGCCGAATTGCTTCGCCATCGAGTGCTTCATCGATGAGCTGGCGGCGGCCGTGTCCAAGGATCCTCTCGACTTCCGCCTGGAGCTCCTCACCGGCAAGCCGCGGCACACCGCGGTGCTCGAGGAGGCGGCGCGGCGCGCCAACTGGGGCCGCCCGCCGCCGGGTCGCTTCCTCGGTCTCGCGTTCATGGAGGGCTATAGTTCCCATCTCGCGCAGGTGGCCGAAATCTCCCTTGCCGAAGGCGCGCTCAAGGTACACAGGATCACCTGCGTCGTCGACTGCGGCCAGATGGTCAATCCGCGCATCGTCGAGTCGCAGATCGAGGGCGGCATCGTCTACGGACTCTCGGCCACGCTCTGGGGCGACATCACGCTGCGCGCGGGCCAGGTGCGCGAGACCAACTTCAATACCTACCGGGTGTTGCGCTCGAACGAGATGCCCGAGCTCGACGTGCATCTCATTCCGAGCGAGGCAGCCCCGGGCGGAATCGGCGAGGCAGCGGTGCCGCTGGTGTCGCCCGCCGTCTGCAATGCGCTGTTCGCCGCGACGGGAAAGCGGCTGCGGCGGCTCCCGATCGGATCGCATACCCTCATTTGACGGACCGAGCCGACCTGAGCGACAGCTTTCGCAGGGATTCCCTTTTCTCGCCGACCTCAGCGATGATTTGCGGCCAGCGAACCTTGTGGAGGGCAGAGGTGGTGCGGAAGTCCTCGAGAGGAACGGACTTCAAGGGATCGATGCCATAGAGAACGAATACCCTGACGGCGGCAATATCGCCGGCGACGTCGGCAACACGCTCGAGAAGCTTGAGGCCGGCCCTCTCATCTCTGGCGGCCACTATCTGCCGGATGAATGCGCGCGCGACATCCACGGCAAGCAACGCCTGGGCGATTCCCGCATCGGTGCGTTTCTCGGGCAGCAAGTGCAGATTCTGAATGCGGCTGTCGAGCACATCGATGGGATGGATCACTCGCAGGCGGCCGATGCCCGGCATCTCCATCTCGATCGCGCGCCGAGCGAGATCCTTGCTGGTCAGGCCCACGACCCCCGAGAGGAAATCCACTTGCTTTACCCCACCGTTCCTCGTGCGGTGAGTCACCTTGCCCGTCTGCGGTGTCGAATCGTCGAGGGCGGGTATCCATACCTTCCAGCCGAGGCGTCTGGCAAGATCCTTGGCAAGAACGGAATCTCCGATGAAATCCGCATCGGCCGTCACTCCTGAAACAAGACTCGCCGGGCGCTCGACCTGCAGATGATCGGCCCAGAAGGCGAGAGCCTGGCCGCCGACCAGCAGGCCGCGCGGCGAGCATATGC
>DASYAC010000119.1:0-13091 GCA_036501585.1 Steroidobacteraceae bacterium | reverse complement strand
GCACCGCTTGAAGCTCCTGCGCGTCGCGCGCAAGCTCGGCAAACCCTATCTATACACCGACTCGAAGAATCTGGAGCGCCTCGAGGCGCTCGCCGCCGAGGCCGGCGGCGACGAGCGCAACGCCGAGATCATGGCCGACCTCGCCTCACGCTGCTTCCTGGTCGAATCGATCACCGACATCTCGCGGCAGGGCAAGATCCACCGGCCCGATCCGTCAGAGCTCGCGTTCATTCAATTCTCCTCCGGCTCGACCAGCGAGCCGAAGGGCGTGATGCTGACACACGGCAATCTCACGGCCAACATCGCGGGCGCCACGGTGATCGGCCGGTACAGCGAGCAGGATGTCAGTCTGAGCTGGATGCCGCTCACCCACGACATGGGACTCATCGGCTTCTATCTCGTGCTGTTCACCAATCGGTCGCACATCAATCTCATGCCGACGGACCTGTTCGTCCGACGGCCGCTGCTCTGGATGCAGACGGCCGCCCGCAAGCGGGTGACGCTCACCTGCTCCCCGAATTTCGGCTACCGGCACTTTCTCAAAGTGCTCGGCGACCGCAAGCTCGAGGGCACCGATCTGTCGAGCATCCGCGCGATCTACAACGGCGCGGAGCCGATCTCGGTGCCGCTCTGCAATGAGTTCATCCAGGCCCTCGCGTACACCGGGCTTCGCAAGAGCGCGATGTATCCGGTCTACGGTCTGGCGGAGGCCTGCCTGGCCGTCGCGTTTCCCGAGCCCGGCACGGATTACCGCTGGATTCGAGTCAACCGGCACAAGCTCGGCCTCGGCTCGGCCGTCGAGATCAACCCCGTCGACGCGCGGGACGTGATCGAATTGATGAGCGTCGGGGGGAGCCTTCCCAACATGGAGATCCGCATCGCGGACGATGCGCGCGCGCCCGTTCCCGCCGGGCAGGTCGGCCACATATTGATTCGCGGACCGAACGTCACGCAGGGCTATGTCGGCGATCCGGAGGCGACTGCGCTCGCCCTCGACGCGGATGGGTGGCTCGACACCGGCGATCTCGGCGTGATGCACGAGGGCATGCTCTACATCGCCGGCCGCAGCAAGGAAATCATTTTCGTCAACGGGCAGAACTACTACCCCTACGATCTGGAGAACATCGCGCAACGCGCGCCGGGGCTGGACCTCAACAAGGTGGTCGCCGCCGGCGTGGCAAAACCGGGCGCCCAGGGCGAGGAGCTCATGGTATTCGTCCTGCACCGGGGCGGACTCGAGGAATTCGTCGCGACCGCCAACGCCGTCAGCCGTCTGATCGGCGAACATACCGGCATCGAAGTCGCGCAGGTCATTCCGGTCAAGCGGATCCCGAAGACGACCAGCGGCAAGGTCCAGCGGCACCTTCTGGAGAAGTCCTTCGTCGACGGCGAATACGATCAGGATCTGGCCGAGCTTGCGGCCCTGCGTCATGCGCACGCCGGATCCCAGGTCTCGGGCTCGGAGCTCGAGGGAAAGCTGCTGGCGATTTGCGAGGCGGCGCTGCCGGGCAAGCGCATCGACGTGACCGACAATCTATTCGAGATCGGCGCGAGCTCCTTGAAGCTCATCGAGATCCACGAGAACATCGACCGGGAATATCCGGGGCTCATCGATCTCACCGAGCTGTTCGATCACCCCACCATCCAGGACCTGGCGAAACATCTCGAGGGTAAATTGAACAAGCCCGCGGCGTGAGCGGATATGTTGCCGCGCCGCGCCGCCAAGGGAATCCTCGCGCGCTCATTCCGCCCCGTATAGGGGCTTTTTCAATTTCCAGCGCCGATAAGACCAGAGCCAATCCGCCGGATGCGCGTACACGTCCGCCTCGCAGGCGCGCGCGTAGCGTTCGGTGATCCCGTTGGGCGGCACGACTTCCCGGCCGTCCCAGAGCTCGCGCGCCTCGATCTCGTAGCAGCCGCGCTTCAGCCGGCGCATCAGCAGGTAGATGATGGGCAGCCGCGTTGCGCGCGCGATCTGTTCCGCGCCCACGTAGAACGCCGTGTCCTGGCCGAGGAAGGAGGTCCAGTAGCGCTTGTCGGTCGACACGGGCGCCTGGTCGGAATTCATCGCCACCGCACGCACGATGCCCCGGCGGCGCAGGAAATCGCCGAGCAGCTCCTTGGCGGGGATGAGTCTTGCGCCGAAGCGGCTGCGCACCTCGAGCATCAGGCGCTCGGCCCAGGCGTCGTGCAGCGGCTTGTACGCCGCATCCACCGGGAATTCGAGCTGCAAGGTCACACCTTGCAGGAGCCATTCCCAGTTGCACAAATGCGAGGTGACCAGCATCACCGATTGACCGGCCTGCAACCGGTTTCGCACCGGCGACGGATCCACGAAACGCACGCGCTCGATCATCTCTCCCGGCTCCATCGAGAGAGACTTCAGGGTCTCGACCAGCACGTCGCAGAAATTCTTGAGGAAGCGCTTGTGGATCGCGATCCGGTCCTTCTCCGGCATCTGCGGAAAGACTCGAGCCAGCTGATCGCGGATCACGGTCTCGCGATGCCGGGCCACGTAGTAGGCAAGGAAGTAGACGAATCCGGAAAACGCGTAGAGCGCCCACCAGGGAAGGCGCGACAGGAGCTTGGCCATGAACTCAGCGCTTCATCTTCTACAGATCCTTCGACCAGATTTGACCCTTGAGATCGCGGCCAAAACTATGGTGGCTCGATTCCTCGACCAGCACGAATCCGGCCGCTTCGTAGATCCTGCGGGCCGATGCCAGCACATCGTTGGTCCAGAGCACCATCTTTGCATAGCCGGCCGATTTCGCAAACGTCAGGCATTGCTCGACCAGGCGCCGTCCGATGCCGAGTCCCCGGCCCTTCGGATCCACCAACAGGCAGCGCAATTGCGCCGCGCTCGGGTCCCGGTCGTTGCGGACCACGAACACGCATCCGAGCCGCTCGCCGTCGGCCTCCGCGATCCAGCAGCGCTCGAGCGCCTCATCGTGCGCGGTCGCGAAGCGCGCGAACAACGTCGCGACGAGCGCCTCGAATTCCCCGTTCCAGCCGAATTCCTCGGCGTACAGCGTGCCATGGCGCTCGATCGCCCAGCCGATGTCGCCGATTCGATGCGGGCGGATGAGGACGCTCGGCGCCGCTGATCGCCCCGCCGTTCGTGCCGAGGCTCCGGACAAGTGCGCCTCGACCGTGTGCATCGCCCCCAGGACGCGCCGGCGCTCGTCCCGGGACATGGGCGCGATCAGCTCGGCGATGGAGCGGCGCGATCTGCGATCGATGGTCGAAAACTCCCGCCGGCCCTTCTCGGTGAGCGACAATTTCGTGCGCCGTGCGTCATCCTCCGCCCTGCGGCTCGAGACCAGCCGGCGCTCCTTGAAGTCCTGAAGAATGCGGCTCAGGTACCCCGGGTCGAGACCGAGCGTATCGACCAGGTCAGCCGCCGAGAGGTTCTTGCGGGTGCCGAGCTCGAACAGCACGCGCGCCTGCGCCAGCGTGAAGGGGCTATCGAGCAGGGTCTCGTTCAAGAGCGCGATACGCTCCGTGTAGAAGCGGTTGAAGCGGCGGATCGCCGCGATATCCTCGTCCAGCTCGCTCTTCATCGCCCGCCTCCGTCGAGCTCACCGGCTCCGAGATGAGCGAGTCTGATGACATTATTTGACTGAGTCAAGTAATCAGCTGCGGCCCGGCGGCCGGAATCGGGACTTTGAATGTCAGCGGCTTCGCGGACGCCTTGAAGAAGAACTACTGAGGAATGGCGCCCGGCGAGGCTGCCTCAGCGAGCCAGGACCGGAGCGAGCGAGCGCTTCGGCGCGAACGGACGATCGCAGCGAAGAAAGCGGCCTCGGCCCGGGCTCGAGGAGACCACTCCATCCTCGTATACCACTTCGCCGCGCGAGATGGTGATCACCGGCCAGCCTCGCACTTGCATTCCTTCGTAGGGCGTGTGGTCCACTGCATGATGCAGCATCTGGTTGCGGATGGTGACGATCTTGTCGGGATCCCAGATCGCCAGATCGGCGTCGGAGCCGACTGCGATGACCCCCTTTCGAGGATACAGTCCATAGAGCTTCGCTGGAGTGGTCGTGGTGATCTCCACGAAACTCCGGAGGCTGAGCCGCCCATCGGACTGCGTGGCGGAAAACAGCAGAGGAAGCCGCGTCTCGATCCCCGGGATCCCATTGAGCACGTCGGTGAAGGGTTTGCTCGGCCCCCCCGCGATCTTGTCGGTGTAATTCCAGGGAGAGTGGTCCGACGAAAAAACGGCGAGCGTGCCATCCAGAAGGCCGCGCCACATCGCCGGCTGGTTGGATCGCTCACGCGGAGGGGGCGTGCAGACGCACTTGGCACCGCTCAGGTCGACGGTATCGATGTCCTCCGAAGACAGGAAGAGGTACTGGGGACAGGTCTCGGCAAAGATCGGCAGACCGCGCGCCTGCGCGCGGCGAACCTCCTCGACCACCGCGCCCGATGAGACGTGCACGATCAGGATCGGCGTATCGAGGAGCTCCGCGAAGCTGATCGCCCTGAAAGCGGCCTCGCGCTCGCCGATTGCGGAGTGAGCCGTCACATGATAGCGCAGCGCGGTCTTGCGATTTTCCAGCAACCGGTCCGTCAGCCAGCGGATGCACGCGTCGTTCTCGGCGTGAACCATGACCATCACTCCCTCGCGCCGCGCGAGCTCGAGAACGGTCAACACCTCGTAATCGTCGAGCTTCAGCCCGTCGTACGTGAGGAACAACTTGATCGAGGTGCAGCCCTCCTCGATCAGCTGCGGCAATTCCTCGCTGATCACCTTGGGAGAGGGATCGCCGACGATCAGATGAAAACCGTAGTCGATGTGGGCTTTGGGCCGCGCCCGCTCGTGGTAATCATCGACGATCTGCCGCAAGGACTGGCCACGCATCTGCATCGCGAACGGGATGATTGTGGTATTCCCGCCGCAGAGCGCCGAGAGCGTCCCGCTGCGAAAATCGTCGGCGGTGCTCCGGCCGGCCCACGGTTGCTGGTCCATGTGGCAATGACTATCGACCCCGCCGGGAAGCACGAGCCGCCCCGCGGCATCGAGCGTCTTGCGAGCCCGTACGACATCCGCTCCGATCCAAGCGATCCGACCGCTGCGCACGGCGACGTTGAGCCGCTCGGGACCTTGCGGCAGCACCACCGTCCCACCGGTGACGGCAAGATCATAGGGCGGGTCATCGGTATGATCGGACATGGCCATGCTAAATTATGCACCACTACGATCCGAGAGAAATGCCCGAATGGCTTCAGTTCCCCCGCAGCTCAGCGCAGGAAGGCAGGTCCTGAACGCCGCCGCGGACATGGACATTCTGATCGTGGGCGGAGGAATCGCCGGCGCGGGAGCCGCTTGCGAGCTCGCCTCATTCGCCTCGGTGGCTCTGCTCGAGCGCGAAAGCCAGTGCGGCTACCACTCGACCGGACGGTCCGCGGCCAGCTTCACCGAGAATTACGGCGCGACCATGGTGCGGCGCCTGGCCATCGCGAGTCGACCCTTCCTGCAAGATCCCCCGGGCGGCTTTTGCGAACACCCCCTGCTGATGCCCCGCGGCACGCTCACCATCGCCCGGATCGATCAGCTCGAGCTGCTCGAGCGCCAGCTGGAGTCGGCGCGCATGCTGGTGCCCACCATCGTGCCGGTCGAGGTCGCCACGGTGATGGAGCGTGTGCCGATTCTGCGTCGAGATTACCTCGCAGGCGCGTACCTCGAGCCGCACGCCATGGAGCTGGATGTCAATGGCCTGCATCAAGGGTTCTTGAGAATGGCCAAGGCCAGGGGCGCACGCATCGTCGTGAATGCCGGCGTGGAGACGATCGAGCGCATCGGCGAGCGCTGGCGCGTCGAGACGCACGCAGGCATCTTCCGTGCGCCGATGATCGTCAATGCAGCCGGGGCGTGGGCCGATACGATCGCGGAGCTCGCCGGCATCGGCCCTCTCGGGCTGACGCCGAAGCGCCGTACTGCGTTCAACATACCTGCGCCACCCGGCACGGACATCCGGCGCTGGCCGCTGGTCAATGACGCCGCCGAAGAATTCTATTTCAAGCCGGATGCCGGGCAGTTGTTCGTGTCGCCCGCGGACGCGACGCCCAGCCCGCCGATGGATGCGTACCCCGAAGACGTCGACGTGGCGACCGGAGTCGAGCGCCTGGAGCGAGCCACGACGATGACGGTAGAGCGCGTGACGCGCTCGTGGGCGGGGATGCGCAGCTTTGCGCCCGACGCGTCGCCGGTCGCCGGTCTCGACAGCGGCACGGATGGGTTTTTCTGGCTCGCCGGACAGGGCGGCTTCGGCATCAAGACCTCGCCGGCGCTGTCCCGCGCCTGCGCCTCATTGATTCGCGAGCGGCGGCTGCCCGAGGATCTGCTGCGGCTCGATATCACGGCCGCCGACCTGTCGCCGGCGCGGTTCCGCCGCGTGGCCGCTGTCGGCGCCAGTCCTAGCTATTGAATCAACCGGGTAATTCGACCATGACCATCCGACGTTTCGAGAACGGCCCCCGATTTTGTCGCGTATTGAGCCACAACGGCACGGTGTATCTGGCCGGCATGACAGCCGACGATACCTCCGGCGACGTCGTCCAGCAGACCCGCGACACGCTTGCGAAAATCGATCACTACCTGACCCTGGCTGGGTCGGACAAGAGCAAGCTCCTCACCGCAACGATCTGGCTGCGCGATATCGCCGATTTCGAGCGCATGAACGGCGTCTGGGACGTCTGGATCGATCGTTCGGCGATGCCGGTGCGCGCGACCGTGGAAGCTCGCATGGCGGGCGACAGCTATCGCGTGGAGATCATGGTGACGGCGGCGCTGTGAGCGGGCGCCTCCTCGCAGCGGCGCCGGCGGGTCCGCGACGGCGCGAGAGCGGCGGTTGACGGTGTCCGACGCGCAAGACCATCCCCTGCTGTGCGCGCTCGTCGAGCAGCTGAATGCAGGCCTGATCAACCGCCGCGAGTTCATCCGCTTCGCAGCGCTCCTTGGCGCGGCGGGCAGCACCGCAATGGTGCTGGGCGCCCTCTCGCCTCCCGCCAGGGCCGACAGCACATTACCCTTCCCGCCCGCCGATCCCGGCGCCCGGCGTGGAGGGACGCTCCGCGTCGGACAAATGGTGGGCCGGATGGAGGACCCCGCGACCTACGCCTGGACCGAGATGGCCAACCAGACGCGCCCGATCCTGGAATATCTCACCATGATCGGACCCGACAACATCGTGCGGCCCATGCTGATCGAGTCCTGGACGCCGTCGATCGATCTCAAGACCTGGACGCTCAAGGTGCGTCCAGGCGTCATGTGGCACAACGGCGAGGCGCTGAGGGCCGAGCACGTGGCCTGGAACATCCGTCGCTGGGCCGATCCGGCGCTGGGCTCGTCCAATCTCGGCCTGTCGACGTTCGCCGCGCTGACCGAGCTCACCGGGGAGCGGGACGCAAAAGGCAGGGCCGTGCGCGTGCCGCGGCCGAACGCCGTCGAGGTGCTGGATAGCGAGACCGTGCGCCTGCACCTGACGCAGCCGGTACTCTCGGTCGCGGAGGATTGCGCGGAGTATTCCACCCTGATCGCGCATCCCTCGTTCACGCCGCCGTGGTCCCACGAGCCGATCGGCACCGGGCCGTACACGCTGGCCGAGCTGCGGGTCGCCGACCGGTGCCTCCTCAAGCGCATCACCAAGACGACGAACGGCAAGGAGTTTCGTTACTGGGGAGGCGAGGTGTATCTCGATGAGATCCACTTCTACAACTTCGAACAAGAAAATCAGACCGCGGCTCTCGCAACCGGCGACGTAGACGCGATCTACGAGCTCACCGTCGAGCAGCTCGAGCTCGCCCGCTCGATCCCGAATGCGCGGATCTCCTCGGTCGAGACGGCGCAGACGCTGTGCTGTCGCATGCAGGTGGACGTGAAGCCTTTCGACGATATCCGCGTGCGCCGCGCCGTGGTCAAGGCGGCCGACAATGCGGCCATCAAGCGGCTGGTGTTCGGCGAGCACGGTACGGTCGCGGACAATTTTCACGTGGCGCCCATTCATCCGGAATACTTTCCCCTGCCTGCGGCGGTGCGCGATGTACCCGGCGCCCGCAAGCTCCTCGAGGAGGCGGGCTACGGCAACGGCATCGATCTGACCATCGTCGTCGGCAACAACGACGGCCCCTGGCAGCAGGCTGCCTGCGAGGCGCTGCGCGACCAGCTGAAGGAGGCCGGCATCAATCTCGCGATCGACGTGGTGCCGGCGACCAAGTACTGGGAGATATGGGACAAGGTCCCGTTCGGAGCGACATCCTGGTCGCACCGCCCGCTCGGCACCATGGCGCTTGCGGAGGCTTATCGTACCGGCGCCTCCTGGAACGAGACGCATTTTGCCGATCCCGATTTCGACCGCGCGCTGGCGGAGGCTGAAGCGACCCTGGACGTGACGGCGCGCAAGGCCAAGATGCAACGGGTGGAACAGATCCTGCGCGATGCGGCCATCATCGTGCAGCCCTTTTGGCGTCCCGTGTTCGCTCTCGCGTCGAGCCGGGTGCACGGCTACCACGCCCACCCCGCCCGTCAGATGCAGCTCACGAAAGTCTGGATGAGCTGAGCCCTCCGGCATCATGAGCAAACTTCTCATCCGCCGGTTGCTGCAGATGGCGCTGATCATGCTATGCGTGTCGCTGCTGCTGTTCTCGATCTTCGACAGCGATCAGTTTCGCAAAAAAGTCGCGGTCGCCGAGCTGGGCGGATTCGGCGCCTCCACCCTGTCGGAGGGCGACTACCACGCCTGGATCGCCCGCAAGGGGCTGGATGTACCCTTCCTCACGCGCTACCGGCATTGGCTCGAGCACATCGCCGAAGGCGATCTGGGACAGTCCCTCGAGAAAGACATTGCCGTGTCCACGCTCCTGAAGGAGAGCCTCGCGAACAGCGCGATCCTCGCCTTCTTCGTGCTCCTGATCATGGTGCCTCTGTCCCTCACGCTCGGAGTGCTTGCGGGCATGAAGGAAGGATCGGCCCTCGATCGGAACATTTCATTCCTCGCCATCGTCACCACATCGATTCCGCAGATCGCCACGGCCGTGATCCTCACCGTCGTGCTCGCGCTCGGGCTGGGATGGGTGCCTGCCAAATCGGTGATGACCCAGGGCTGGTCGTTTCGCGCGCTGGTGCTGCCGCTCTTGACGCTCTTGCTCTACGACGTGGGCTACATCGTGAGGATGACACGCGCCGCGATGGTCGAAGTCATGGCCTCGCAGTACATACGCACCGCGGTACTGAAGGGCTTGCCCTACCGGCGGATCATCTGGAAGCACGCGCTGCGCAATGCGCTGACGGTTCCGGCGACGCTCATATTCCTCGAGCTCAACGGTTTGCTCTCCCAGGTGGTCGTGGTGGAGGTGTTCTTTCAGTATGCGGGCTTCGGCCGCATGCTGTTCGATGCCGCCAACTTCGGCGACGTTCAGGTGCTGCAGGCCGCGACGCTGGTGGCCGTGGCGGTCGCGGTTCTGTCGCAGCTGCTCTCCGACGCTGCTTACGCATTCTTGAATCCGCGCGTTCGGCTCAATTAGATTGGCGTACGTGATCTCTCTGCTCGCCTTGATCTGGTCGCCGCTGCTCGCCTACGTGATGTTCGGCCCCGCGCTGGGCACGGCCGCCCCCTATGTGCTCCTGCCCGCCATACCGTCCGTCATCGTGCTCTACGTCATGGCCGTGCGGCGTTGGCGCGAGTCCGGGGTCGCCGTGCTCGGCGTCACGCTGGTCTGCTTCTGGCTGCTGATGGCGGTGTCGGCGCCCTACTTGCCGCTGCACGATCCGGACAAGCCGATCCTGCCATTGATGCTGCCCGGCTCGATCGCGCACGGCATGCGATTCTTGCTCGGCACCGATATGCGCGGCCGGGACATCCTGTCGCGCACGCTGTGGGGCAGCCAGAGAATTCTGGTCTGGGGCATCACGGCGACCTCGGTGGCCTACGCCGTCGGCGGCGCCTGTGGGCTGATCGGCGGATACCTCGGCGGCTGGTGGGACGAGATGATGTCGTTTGCGGCCAACGTGCTCCTGTCCTTTCCGGTCATGGTGCTGTTCATCCTCGTGCTGAACCTTCTCGGCCAGAGCGGCTTCAACATCATCATCGCGGTGACCTGCTCGTCCGCCCCCGTCATCATGCGCATCGTGCGCGGCCTGACCTTGGAGGCCAGATCCCGGGACTATATCCAGGCCGCACAAACCCGCGGCGAACATCCGCTCTGGATCATGCTGGTGGAGCTGCTGCCCAACGTTCGCGGGCCCATCATCGTCGATTCCTGCCTGCGGCTCGGCTACACCACCGCCGCCATCACCACGCTCACGTTCCTGGGGCTCGGCCTGCAGCCGCCGGACCCCGACTGGGGTCTGATGATCAAGGAAGCTGCGAGCACTGCGGTACTGTGGAAGTACTCCTACATGGTGATTGCTCCGGCGCTGGCCCTGTCGAGTCTGATCCTGGGGTTCAACCTCATCGCGGACGGGCTGCGCGAGATGAGCCTGCGCGACTGATGAGCTTTCCCCCAAACATCGACGCCGCGCCGATCCTGGAATGCCGCCATCTCTCCGTTTGCTACGACAGCCGGGCCGGCTCGGTGCCCGCGGTGGTCGACTTCAATCTCACGCTGGAGCGCGGCGAGGCGCACGGACTCGTCGGAGAGTCCGGCTGCGGCAAGTCCACCATCGCCCTGGCGATCATGCGCCATCTCGGCAGGTCCGGCCGCATCGCCGGCGGGCAGATCCTCTTCCAGGGGCGCGATATTCTGGCGATGAGCGCCGAGGAGTTGCGCAGAACCCGCGGTGCCGCCATCGCCATGGTGTACCAGGAACCAATGGCCTCGCTCAATCCCTCGATGACCGTCGGCGAGCAACTCGTGGAGGTACCGATGTTCCACGACGGGTGCACGCGCCCCGAAGCGCAAACCCGAGCCCGTACGATGCTCGAGCGCGTGCACATGACCGATGGGGAGCGCATCATGCGCGCCTATCCGCATCAGATCTCGGGCGGCCAGCAGCAACGAATCGTGATCGCCATGGCGCTCTTGTCCCACCCGCGCCTTCTGCTGCTGGACGAGCCGACCACTGCGCTCGATGTCACGGTCGAGGCCGGGATCGTGGATCTGATCCGCGAGATCTCCGCGGAGCTCGGCACATCCATGCTCTACATCTCGCACAATCTGGGGTTGGTGCGCGCCATATGCGACCGGATCACGGTGATGTATGCGGGCGAAGCCGTCGAGGTAGGCGTCGTGAGCCGGGTGTTTGGCGCCATGCGCCATCCGTACACGCTTGGGCTCATCGCCTCCATGCCGGTACCCACCGCCGACAAGACCAGCCGCCGGCTCGAGCCGATTCCCGGGCAGCCGCCGACGCCGCGCGATCGCCCGCCGGGCTGCGGTTTCGGGCCGCGCTGCGCGTATTTCGTGCCCGGCCGCTGCGATCAGGAGACGGTGCCGTTGCGCGACCTCGGCGGCACGGAGGGCGAAGGCCTCAGAGGGGACCACGACCTCGCGGCCCACGACCTCGCGGCCCACGACCTCGCGCTCCGGCTCCACGCCTCGCGCTGCCTTCGAATCGCGGAAATCCCCTGGAATGCCCCGCCGATGAGCACTCCCGCCCCCGCCTCGCCGCCTGCCGGTGAGGTCGTGCTCGCCGTCGAGCATCTCGTCAAGCGCTACCATAAGGTGCAGGCCAACGACGCGCTGACGTTCGATGCGCGGCGCGGCGAGACCGTGGCCATCGTAGGGGAATCGGGCTGCGGCAAGTCGACCCTCGCACGCATCCTCATGGGGCTCACGCCGGCAACGTCGGGATCGGTCCGGTTTCGAAGTCTGGAACTGAGCCGTTTACCGGTGACGCGCCGGAGCACCAAGACGCTGCGGGGGTTGCAGATGATCTTTCAGAACCCCTTCGATACCCTGAATCCGAGCCATACGGTCGGCTGGCAGATCGCCCGCGTCATCCGTAAGTTCGGCGTCGAACGGGAGGAGCCGAGGGTGGGCGCGCGGGTGCGCGAGCTTCTGGATCTGGTCAGGCTGCCGCACGAGATCGCGGGGCGCCGTCCGCGCCAACTGTCCGGGGGGCAGAAACAGCGCATCGGCGTGGCGCGCGCGTTCGCCGGCAATCCCGCCCTGGTGGTGGCCGACGAGCCGGTGTCGGCACTCGATGTGTCGGTGCAGGCGGCGGTCATCGATCTATTGATGGACATCCAGCGGCGCCACGGCACGACGCTGCTGTTCATCAGCCATGATCTATCGGTCGTGCGCCACCTCGCGGACCGCATCATCGTCATGTATCTCGGGCAGATCATGGAGCAGGGCCGAACGCTCGAGGTATTTGCCCCACCCTACCATCCCTATACCGAAGCGCTGCTCGCCGCCGTGCCGATCGCCGACCCCCGGATCTCCAAGCGCGCGGTACTGCTCAAGGGTGAGATACCCTCGGCGTCGAGCCCGCCGCTCGGCTGCCGCTTCTCGACACGATGTTCGTACCGGATCGCCGGAACCTGCGACACCCGGGCACCGCCCGTGCAAGAATTCTCGGCCGGCCATCGCGTCGCTTGTCATCTGCCGCGCGAGCAACTGCTGGCCATGCGGCCCGTCTTCGAGGAAACGACGACATGAACCGATATTTCACCCTGGCCTCGTGCCAGACCGGCCCGATCCCGCGCAGCGCCAGCCGCGCCGAGACCATCGGGCGTCTCGTACACCTGCTCGAGCGAGCGGCCGCCGCGGGAGCGGAGCTCGCGTGCTTTCCGGAGCTGGCCTTGAGCACCTTCTTTCCCCGCTGGGCCCTCGACGATCACGCCGAGATCGACGCCTTCTACGAGCCCCGGATGCCGGGGCCGCAGAGTCAACCGCTGTTCGATGCCGCGCGCCGCTTGCGCATCGGATTCGCGCTTGGATACGCGGAGCTCGGCGAGGATCGCGGCCGCCTGCGCCGGTTCAACAGCATGGTTCTGGTCGGCGCGGACGGGGAGCCGATCGGGCGCTACCGGAAGATGCACATTCCCGGGTCCGTGAATGCGCAGGACGGCATCACGACACATCTGGAACGGCGTTACTTCGAGCCCGGCGACCTCGGCTTTCCGGTCTACACGTTTCGCGGC
>DASYAC010000118.1:0-2983 GCA_036501585.1 Steroidobacteraceae bacterium | reverse complement strand
TGGAGGCTCGCGTTGGGATCGAAGAACGTGGTACGCGCTGACGACACTCTGCGGCGGGCTGTGGAATTGCCGCGCTCCACCAAACGCCTCATTTCCGTCTGCGCGGATACGGTCACCATTCCGCTCGCGCTCTGGTCGGCCCTGAGTCTCAAAGCAGGCCGGCCGGTTTTCGATCCGACGGACTGGCCTGCCTACCTGGCCGTCGTTGCGATCAGCCTCCCCATCTTCGTGCGATTCGGACTGTACCGCGCCGTCATCCGTTTCCTGGGCCACAAGGCGGTTTTCGCCGTCGCACTGGCCGTCGCGTTGAGCGGCGTGCTCCTTGCGGCGCTGGGCGCCATGCTCAATCTTCCGGGGCTCTCGCTCAGCGTGGTAACCATCTACTCGTGCCTGGCGCTCCTTTACGTCGCGGGCTCCCGATTTGTCGTGCGCTACTACCTTCTCACCCGCTACATTCAACCGACCGAGGCGCGAGTGGCTATTTACGGGGCGGGCGACGCCGGAGCGCGATTGTCGTCAGTCCTGTCCACCACCCGTGCGTTCGACCCGGTCGTCTTCGTCGACGACAACCGAAGCCTGCACGGCCGGATGGTCAACGGCATCAAGGTGTACTCGCCCGACGAGCTGCCGGACCTCATCAGGGGCCGGAGCATCGACCGGGTGCTGCTCGCGCTGCCGTCCCTCACCCGGCGCCGCAGGCGCGAGATCCTGAGCGCCCTCGAGCCCTTGAGCGTCCATGTTCAAACCGTCCCGGAATTCGAGCAGCTGGTAACCGGCAGGGCGAACGTCGAGGACATCCGCGAGGTCGACGTGTGCGACCTTTTGGGCCGTGATTCGGTGCCGCCGAAGGCCGGCCTGTTCGAGGCCTGCATCCGCGAGAAGGTGGTCATGGTGACGGGTGCCGGCGGCTCGATCGGCTCGGAATTGTGCCGCCAGATCATCGGCCTCGGGCCGAAACGGCTGGTGCTGTTCGAGATGTCGGAGCTCGCGCTCTATAACATCGAGCGGGAGCTGCGCACGGTTGCCGAACAGAATTCGCTGCAGGTGGATCTCGTCGGCCTGATCGGCAACGGACATCACAAGCTGCGCATGCGCGATATCCTCCTCGCGTACCGCGTGGAGACCCTGTATCACGCCGCTGCCTACAAGCATGTGCCGATCGTCGAGCAGAACGTGGTCGAGGGCATCTTCAACAACGTGATCGCCACCTGGAACACGGCGGAAGCCGCGCATGAGACCGAGGTCGAGACCTTCGTGCTGGTATCGACCGACAAGGCCGTGAACCCGACCAACGTCATGGGGGCGACCAAGCGCTTTGCGGAGATGGTCCTTCAGGGGGTCCACCGCCGGGGAACCAAGACGCGGTTCTGCATGGTGCGGTTCGGCAACGTGCTCGCCTCGTCGGGCTCCGTGGTGCCGCTGTTCAACGAACAGATCAAGGCCGGCGGCCCGGTGACGGTGACACACCCGGAGGTGATCCGTTACTTCATGACCATTCCGGAGGCGGCGCAGCTGGTCATCCAGGCCGGCTCCATGGCGGACGGCGGCGAGGTGTTCGTGCTGGACATGGGCAAGCCCGTCCGTATCTGCGATCTCGCGAAGCGCATGATCCATCTGATGGGTATGACGGTGCGCGACGAGCAGCATCCGGAGGGCGACATCGAGATCGCCTATACGGGGTTGCGGCCGGCCGAGAAGCTGTACGAGGAGCTGCTGATCGGCAATAACGTGACCGGCACCCAGCATCCGATGATCCTGCGCGCCATCGAGCACTCGCTCCCCTGGGAGCGAATCCAGTGGATGCTGGATGAGATTCAGGGCGCGATGGCGCGCTTCGATTGCCAGCGGGCGCTTCAGCTCCTGAGCGACGTGGTGGTCGAGTACAAGCCGGCGCCCGAGTCGCACGACCTGGTCTGGGCCCGTCAAGCCGTGCTAACGTCGGACGATCGCAAGGTCACCAACTTGAAGGTCCGCCGTGTCGCTCGAAATACCACGCCTACCAGTACCGGACCGACGGATACCGCCCATCCTTGAGAGCGCACCCGTTCAATTGATTCGGAACCCTTCCCTTGGCTAAGCCCGGCGTCCTGGTCACCGGCGGAGCCGGCTACATCGGCAGTCACGTCGTCCGGCAGCTGGGGGAGGCCGGCGAGCGGGTCGTCGTTCTCGACAATCTCGGCAAGGGCTTTCGGCAGGCGGTCACCAGCGGCCAGCTGGTAGTCGGCGAGGTGGGCGACCAGGCGCTGGTGTCGAAGCTCCTGGCGGAGCACGAGGTCGATACCGTCATGCACTTTGCCGCGCACACCATCGTGCCCGAATCCGTGGCGCTGCCGCTCAAGTACTACGGCAACAACACCTGCTCGACCCGGACCCTGCTCCAGGCATGCCTGGACAAGGGGGTCCGGCACTTCGTTTTCTCCTCCACGGCGGCCGTGTACGGCATGCCCGAGGAGGGCTACGCGAGCGAAGAGTCGCCCACTCGACCCATCAATGCCTACGGCACGTCGAAATTGATGACCGAATGGATGCTTCGGGACGTGGCGGCGGTGAATCCGCTGCGCTACGTGGCGTTACGCTATTTCAACGTGGCGGGCTCGGACCCCTCCGGCCGGATCGGTCAGACGACGCCGGGCGCGACGCTCCTCACCAAGGTGGCGTGCGAGGCGATGGTGGGCAAGCGGCCGCATATTTCCATCTTCGGCACGGATTACCCGACACCGGATGGTACGGGCGTCCGGGACTATATCCACGTCGAGGACCTGGCCTCGGCGCACCTGCGAGCGCTCGACTACCTGCGGGCCGGCGGGCGCCCAACCACCCTGAACGTGGGGTACGGTCATGGGTACTCGGTGCGCGAGGTACTGGGCATGGTGCAGACCGTGGGCGGGAAGGCGCTCGATATCCGCGAAGAGCCGCGCCGCGCGGGCGACCCGGCGTACCTCGTCGCACGGGCGGAGCGCATCCGCGCGGAGCTCGGCTGGGC
>DASYAC010000117.1:0-9485 GCA_036501585.1 Steroidobacteraceae bacterium | reverse complement strand
CCCCGTGCGGCAGGCCGCGGACGCCGAACCACTCGGCGCCGCGCAACAGCTCGCAACCCGGCGTTCCCTTTTCGACCAGCACGCAACCGACGCCGCGGGCGCCCTTGACGCCGTCGAATCGGGCAAACACCGCGTACAGCTCGTTGTGCGGCGAGCCTGTGATGAAACGCTTGTGGCCGTTGATGATGAAGCCGTCACCGTCGGGCACGGCGGCCGTCTCCAGCTCGGTGAGATCGGAGCCGTGATGGGGCTCGGTCAGCGCGATCGCACAGCCAATCTCGCCATTCACGATGGGCGGCAGGTACTTCCTGCGCGTGCGCTCGTCGTGCGCCAGCAGGATCATGGAAGGCCCGGGCCCTGTCGTGGCGAACGGGCCCTCGCCCAGTATCCAGCACCGTGACGTCCGTACCAGCTCTTCGACCACGATGGCGTAATCCAGCGCATCTCCGCCCTTGCCGCCGTACTCCTTGGGGATGGTGAGCCCCAGGAGGCCGGCATCGCGCAGCGATGCGACGATTTCACCATAGGGCGCCTGGTCCTCCGCGTCCCACTTCGCATACTGGCCCCGCCATCGCGTCCCGACTTCACGGGCGCGGGTCTGCAATGCCAGCTGACTCGCCGAAAGATTGAAGTCCATCGTTGCTCCCGGGCTCTCAAGGCCGCGTTGGCTTGCCCAACATGACGTCTGAAATGATGCGCTGCTGTATTTCCGAGGTGCCCTCGAATATCTTCGTAAGCCTTGCATCCCGCCAGTAGCGCTCAACGGGATGCAGCGTCGTGTAGCCGGCGCCGCCCAAGATCTGCATCGCCTCGCTGGTGACGCGTTCCGACATCTCGGAGGCGAAATATTTCACCATCGAGGTCTCGACCGTCCCCGGCTGGCCGGCGTCGATCTGGGCGCAGGTGTGATACATGAGCTGGCGCGCCGCCTCGATCTCCGTCGCCATGGTTGCGATCTTGAAACGAATCGCCTGGAAGTCGGCGATCGGGCGGCCGAATTGCACGCGCTCCTTCGCATAGCCGATCGCGTGCTCGAGCGCGGCCTGCGCCAGCCCGATCGAGCGGGCGGCCGTATGGGCACGCGCGATGCCGAGCATTTTCGCCGCATCCTGGAAGCCACGCCCTTCGCTCCAGCTGCCGTCCTTTTGCACCGGGGTGCGGGTGCCTTCGAAGCGCAGCTCCCAGGTTTTCCAGCCGAAGTAGCCGATCTTGGGGATGGGCGCTCCGGTGACGTTGTTCGGCAGCTCGCCCTTGGGCTTTTCGACCGGAATCAGCGCGGTGCCGGCCTTCTTGCCGGCCTTGCCATCGGCGGCGGGGTCGTCGATGCGGCAGAGCACGAGGATGCAATCGGCGCCATCCGCGAAAGTACACCAGTACTTGTTGCCGGTGATGACCCACTCGTCTCCCTCGCGCCGGGCGCGGGTCGAGACGCTCGAGAGATCGGAGCCGGTCTGCGGTTCCGACAAGGCGCCGGCGCCCAGATAATCTCCGCGCACCATGGCCGCAATCTTCAGCTTGCGTTCCGCCGGCGTACCGGGAATCGCCTTGTAGAATTCGTTGGCGCGCGCCAGCAGGCTCGCGACGCTCATCCAGCCTCGCGAGAGCTCCTCGGCCACGAGACAGTACTCGAAAGCTCCCAGTCCGAGCCCGCCATATTCCTCGGGAATGAGAATGCCGAAGAATCCGAGCTCGCCCATCCTGGCGATGAGCTCGCGGGGAATGTCTCCGTGTTCCGGGTCGAGCTTGTTCGCGATCGGTGTCACCTCCTCGCGCGCGAACTGGCGCGCCATGTCGCGCATCATGATCCGCTCGGGAGTCAGGTAGCCGCCGCCGACTGCCGTACTGGCATCATTCATGGAAGCCTCCGATTCGCCCGGCATGGCCGCCGCGGCGCGCGGCGCAGCTCACAGGCCATAAAGGTCGGCCTTGTCCAGGACATTGCGCAGCAGCCGCAGCACCGCAACGTCCATCATCATGCCGTCGATCTCCACGGCGCCCTGGCCGCGCGCCATGGCCTCGCGCATGGCCTTCTCGACGCGGCGGGCGTTCGCCACGGCATCCGCGGTCGGCGAGAAAACCTCCAGCGCCGGCGCGATTTGTGCGGGGTGAATGGCCCACTTGCCGACCATGCCGAGCGAGCGGGCCCTCTCGGCTTCCGCGCGGTAGCCGGCATCATCCCTGAAATCCCCGAAAGGACCGTCCACCGCGTCAATGCCGGCGGCGCGGGCCGCCATGGTGAGACGGAAGCGGGCGTAGTGGAAAATGTCGCCCGGATACTGCGCGCCGAAGATGTCGATGCCCTGCGAGGCCGAATAGTCGCCCATGCCGAAGACCAGGCACTCCACGCGGTCGGAGCATGTCGAGATGGCCTCGACGTTCTGCAGCGCCTGCACCTCCTCGATCAGCACTTCGATACCGATCCGGCGTTGCAGCCGGAGCTTTTTCTCGAGCTGCGTCAGCATCCGATCGACGAAGATCACGTCGGCGGCGCTGTAAGGTTTGGTCAACATGATCGTGTCCAGATTGGCGCCCGCCTTCTCGACGACCTCGATGAGGTCGCCATGACACCATTCGGTCGTGACGTCGTTTATCCGCACGCAGCGGGTCTTCCTGCCCCAGTCGAGATTGTTGAGAGCCCAGCAGGTCTTGCTGCGCGCCTCGACCTTCGCGCTGGGGGCGACGGCATCCTCCAGATCGCAGAAAACATGATCGGCTGCGGAGGCAGCCGCCTTCTGCAGCATCTTGTCGTTGCTGCCCGGGACGGAGAGCTGCGAGCGCCGGGCGCGTTTTGGCTTCTGACTCACGGTTGAATTTTCCTCTTCATTTGGCGGCGAATGCCGCACGCTTCTCGAGAAGCTCGTCGATTTCGTTCTCGCTGAGCCCCGCCTCGCGGAGGCGTATGCGCGTGTCCTCACCCAACAACGGTGCGCGGCGATGTACTCCGCCGGGAGTCTCCGTCATCTTGATCGGCACGCCCGCGACCCGTATCGGCTCATCGCCGGGCTGCTCGATCGATACGATCATCTCGCGCACGGCATAGTGTGGATCGCGGGCGATGTCGGCGATGTTCATCACGGGTCCGTACGGAATGCTGCCGCCCAGCCGGCCGGTCAGCTCCGCCTTCGTGTAGCGCGCCGTGTATGCGCTCAGCGCCTCGATCAAGGCCACGCGGTTCTCGAGGCGGCGCTCGGGGTTCGCGTAGCGCGGATCGCTCAGGATGCCGCCGCCGCCCAGGGCTTTGCAGAGAACCTCGAAGAAGGATTGCTGATGTGCCCCGAGCGTCACGTGGCCGTCCCGTGCCGGGTAGATGCCGAATGGCACCAGGAACGGGTGATGATTGCCTTCCGGCCCGGGCGTGAGGCCCTGGACCGAGTGCTGATAGACCGTGCGCTCGCAGAGCGCGAGCACGGCATCCACCATGGCAATGTCCACGAACTGGCCCTCGCCGGTTCGGCGCGCGTGATGCACCGCCGCCAATATGCCGAAGGCCAGCATCATTCCGGGCACGATATCGCCGACGCCCGGCCCGATCTTCATGGGGGTTGCCCCATCCGGGCCCGTGATCGCCATGATGCCGCCCATGGCCTGAGCCACCACGTCGTAGGCCGGCCACGTCCCGTACGGCGAGGCGCCGGTGCGCTTGTCGCCAAAGCCCCGCAGGCACGCATAGACGAGGCGGGGATTCGCCTCGTGGAGGACTTCGTAGCCGAGACCGAAACGCTCCATGACTCCGACGCGATAGTTCTCCACGATCGCATCGGCGTTCGCGACCATCTTCAAAAGCGCTGCGTGCCCTTCCGGCTTCTTCAGATCCAGGCAGACGCTGCGCTTGTTGCGGTTGATGCTTTGAAAGTAGCCGCCCAGGATCTTCCTCTCATCGCCCGCGCGATAGGGCCCTACCGGCCGCACCATATCGCCTTCCGGCGCCTCGATCTTGACGACATCGGCACCATGATCGGCCAGCATCATGGTCGCGTAAGGACCCGACAGCATCTGCGTCAGGTCGACGATGCGGATGTCGCTGAGGGCGCCGGGTGAGCTCATTTGTTCCAATGACTCCGCCGCTTGATCAGAGCGCGCCGATCCACTTGCACGACGAGCTCGTCGCGCTGATTGACGCCGTAATGCCGGAATCCAACGAGCCCGGCGTCCTCGCGCGCAGCGTCGGACTTGGACAGCACCTCGGTGTACGCGTAGAGGGTATCGCCGTGAATCACCGGCTTCGACAGACGAATGTTGTCGAGCCCCAGCTCCTCCAGGGCATTCTCGACGCAATCCTGCGAGGCGAGACCCAGCACCAGGGAGAAGTTGACGCCGCCGTAGGACAACGTGGTGCCCCAGGGCATCGACTTCATCATGTCCTCGTTGAAGTGTCCCTGCGCGGTGTTCATCACGAGGTTGGTGATGAGGACGTTCTCGAGGAGCGTGACGGTCTTGCCGCGGCTGTGCTTGTAGACGGCGCCGACCGTGAAATCCTCGAAATAGTTGTCCTGGCTGGTCAGCTGCGGGAATTGGGGGATCACGCGCCTTCTCCCGGATCGCGGCGGCGAATCAGATTGGCGCGGCGAAAGCCGACGATGCGCTTGCCTTCGCCGTCGAAACCCTCGGTCCGCCAGGTCACGATTCCGTTCCGGGGATCGCTGCCGGACAACCGCCTCTCGACCGTCGTGCTCCTCGCGACCACCGTCGTTCCGGGATAGATCGGCCGATCATACGCAAGATCGTAAACCCCCAGAAAGGGGCCGCCGATCTCGCTGCAATCCTCCACCGACAGTCCCAGGACCACGTTGAACAGGAGATGCGGATTCACCACGATGTCCGGGTGGCCGTGAGCCTTGGCGTAATCGCGGTTGAAATACAGAGGATTGAAGTGCAGCAGCATCGTCGAGAACAACACCGTATCGCTCTCGGTGATGGTG
Organism: Steroidobacteraceae bacterium; assembly: GCA_036501585.1. Classification (GTDB taxonomy): domain Bacteria; phylum Pseudomonadota; class Gammaproteobacteria; order Steroidobacterales; family Steroidobacteraceae; genus Bog-1198. The sequence goes on along the minus strand of DASYAC010000117.1, from coordinate 4,566 downwards.
CGCCCCCAATGGTGCACGAGCTCCTGTCCGACCTCGAAGTCCTCGTACAGCCGACCTCGGGATCGAAACACGGCTCGCTGCCTGAAATCTTCTGTGTTCTTCATCCGATGAACGACCCTCCGTTCACGTCGACGATCGCACCGGAAATATAGGAAGCCATGGGCGAGCACAACAACGCAATCGGCCAGCCGAGCTCTTGCGGATCAGCGGGACGTATACCGGTTCTGCCGGGGGCATCCGCGTCCGGCCGCACGCTGTGGAGCATCGGCGTGCGGACCAGACCGGGAGCCACACCGTTGACGAGGATGCCCTTCGCGGCCCCGCGGCGTGCCAGCACTCGGACCAGCGTGTGCACCGCCCCCTTCGAGGCGGCATAGGTGGCGTATTCGGTCTCCGTGCCGAGCCGGCCCGCACCCGAGCGACCCGCCGTCGATCCGACCAACACCATGTAGCCGCCGCTCATCTGATCGATCAGGGCGCCTCCCAGAATCAGCGCGGCGCGTACATTGACGTGCATGACGAAATCGAACGCTTCCTGCGGCGACGCGCCTTCCGGACCTCTGAAGACGCCGGCGACATAGGCAACGGAGAAATACGGCCCGCTCGCGACGATCCGTTGCAGGAAGCCTTCGTCGGTGAGATCGCCCTGCAGCATGACCGCGGTGCGCCCGACCGCCTCGACCTCCGCACGAGTGTCGTCCAAGGTCGCGCGGTCGGCGAGGACGAGATCGGCGCCGAGCTCCGCCAGGCAAACGGCAGCAGCCCGCCCGATACCGCCGGCAGCGCCCGCGACGAGGGCTCGCTTGCCCTGCAAGCTGAGCGCCTTTGGAAGTGCGAGGTTGCCGGGTCGGGTGTTCATGGTCGCATGGCCGCCGCTTCTATCGAAGACCGGCTTGCTTCAAGAGCGGCAACACCTTCTCCCCGAACTGCACCATGCCGCTCCGATATCCGGGCCAGGACAGGACCACGCCCTCGAGACCCGTATCCGACAACATCTCGAGCCCGGCGGCGATCTGTTCGGGCGTGCCGATGAGCGGATACGACCCAAAGCCCGCGATCACATCTTCGAGGCGCTCGCGAATCGCGTCCTCGCTCCAGGTCTGCGCGTGCGCAATATTCGTGACCAGGACGTTCTTCGCGGCGACGAAGTCCCCGGTCTGCCTGACATAATAGTCATGGAGCCGCCGCGCTTCCTTCTCGGTGTCGCCTTGTATGACATAGGCGAGCGACCAGAGCTTCAGCGTTCGACCGTACTCCTTCCAGGCAATGCTCTTGAAGTTCTCGACCTGCGCCCGCATCAGCTCGAGATTGCCCGTCTTCTCGAAAGCGATGAAGCCGATGTCGCAGTACTTGGCGGCGAAATGCATGCCCTTCGGAGACTGGCCGGCGCACATCACGGGCGGGCGCGGCTGCTGGATGGGCCGCGGCTTCAACAGCGCGTCCTTTGCCCGGCAGAATTTTCCCTCGAAATTGATCGGCTCGTCGCGCTCCCAAAGCAGCTTGATGATCTCGAGCCATTCCTCCGCGACCTCATAACGGGTGTCATGATCCAGCATGGTCGCACCGAACATCTCCATCTCGGTCTTGTACCAGCCGGTCACGAGGTTGAGCACGAACCGGCCTCCCGAAATGTGGTCGACGGTGGCTGACTGCTTCGCGGCCATCACCGGGCTCATCGTCGGCACATGGGACGTGGCGAAGACTGCTGGATAGCTCGTCTGCGCCGCGACCGCCGCCGCCCAGGTATAGACCTCGAAGCTGGTGCTGCCGTAATCGGTCTTGCCGCCGAAGCCGCGATAGCGGCCGAGCGGGACGATGGCGTCGAGCCCCATCTGGTCCGCCAGCTGCGAGACCTCGATGACTGACGGCCAATCGCCGCGCAGGATGCCATCGCCGCTGGTGACGGCGCAGCCTCCCTCGACATTCGAGCCGAACGAGCCCAGCTTCAGTTTGCGATCGTTGAAAAGCGGATTACGACCGGCGTACTTCTCAAGCCTGGCATCTTCACGTGAGACCCTGCTCGACACAATCCAACCCCCTTGCGCACGGCCGCGGTCGGCGTGCACCTTGTGGAACGGCAATCGCCCCAGCCGATCGTCGGACGGGCCCGCACCTGCAGCCGGTCTTCATGCAGGTTACCCGCAGCATACCGGGTGCCGTGCCCCTCCCTTTTGAGAGTATTTACGGCGGCCGCCGGCTTTATCCTGCTTCAGCGTTTTGTCTCCGCGCGGGATCCTGCAATGTCGCTTCTACCACCCACCATCTTGGCACTCTTATGAGCAATCGCACCACACGCTTCTTGGTTCTTGACGATTATGCCAACGGCGTCGCGCTCAGCGAGTCCCATTTCTCGCTGCAGAGCAAGACCCTGGCCCCGCTGGCCGCGGGAGAGGTGCTGCTTCAGACCTTGGCGCTCTCTCCCGATCCCTATATGCGAGGAATGATGACCGGTGTGGACAATTTCTTCCTGCCGCAATTCGAGCTGCGAGCGCCGCTCGTGGGATTTGGCGTCGCCCGCATCCTCGAGAGCAAGAATCCGGCTCTACAGCCCGGACAGGTCGTGCACGGCTCCATCGACTGGGCCGAATGGAGCACCTGGGGCGGGGAGGGGCGGCTCGCATCCTTGGGCAGCCTGGAGGTTCTGGATCCGCAGCTGAAGCCTTATCGCCGTGCGCTCGACGTTCTCGGGATCACCGGGCTTACCGCTTACTTCGGGGCTCTCGAGGTCGCACGGCCGCGACGCGGCGAGACCATGCTGATCTCGGGGGCTGCCGGCAGCATCGGCTCGATCGTCGGCCAGATCGCCAAGATTCGCGGCGCGCGGGTCATCGGAATTGCGGGATCCGACCAAAAATGCGCCGTGTTGAAGGACCGGCTGGGCTTCGACGCCACCTTGAATTACCGGTCCCCTTCCCTGGAGGGCCGGCTGCGCGAGCTGATGCCGTTCGGACCCGACCTCTACTTCGACAATGTCGGCGGCGAGCTCACCCAGAGGGTGATGAAGCAGATGCAGCGCCCCGGCCGCGTGATCGAATGCGGGCAGATCTCGACTTATGACCAGCAAGGCGGCGGTTGGAACCTCGACATTCGCCCGATCCATGGCAACGGTCTCCGCTGGGAAGGGTTCACGCCGCTGCAGTTCGTGGAGTTCTTTCCGGGCGCTCTCGCCCAATTGGGTCACTGGCTGCGCAACGGCAAGATCAAGGCACTGGAAACCGTGATCAACGGATTCGAGAATGCACCACGGTCCCTGGCCGGGCTCTTCCGCGGGGAGAACATCGGCAAGATGTTGCTCCACGTCGCGGATTAGCCCGCAATCGGACGAACATAGGAGGCAAAGATGAAGCTCGACGAGATGTTGGCGCGAGAGGCCATACGTTACACCATCAGCCGTTACAACTCCGCGATCGATCGCAGCGCTTATCCGGAGCTCGCCGAAGTGTTCATGCCCGATGGCATCATGGCCTTCGGAGGCCAGCCCCCTCTCGAGGGGCGCGAGAAGATCATTGCCGCGATGACTGCCGGTGCCGAGCGGCGCGGCGCCTTGGATCCCAAGAACTTCCAGCGACACCTCTTGGGAAACTCCATCATCAATGTCGTCGACGGTGCAACTGCACGATCCGTTCACTACATCCTCGTCATCACCGAGCTCGGCGTCGATCACTCCGGCGTTTACGTGGATGACTTCGTGAAATCGGCAGACCGGTGGCTCATAGCGCGCCGCGCCGCGAACCTGGAATGGGTGAGGCCCGACTCGCGATTTTTCTCGTTTCCGGGCGCGTTGCCGGCCTCCAAGCAGTCCCTCGACCTCAAGTTCCAGCGATCATGAAAGCCCTGCGAATTTCTGCGCAATCGGGCGCGACACTCGCCCGGCCGTTGGCCTTCCCCGCCGTCTACCGAAAAGGCGATGCCCCGGCCGAGTGGTTTCGCCGCCAGGCGAGCGGCGAGATCCCCAAAGCGGAGCAAAATCTCAGCCCGGCGGCTTTCGTGCGCACGGTCGTCGTCCGGGATGGCCGATTCTCGGGCCTTGCCGGTGCGCCCGGTGCGACCGGTGCGCCCGGTGCGACCGGTGCGCCCGGCGCGACCGGGGCGCTGCTGACGTTCGTCGTATCCGGCGAGTTGCTGTTTCCCGACGGCGCCGGCGAGGCGACGCAGCTGGTCTCGGGCGACTTCTTCCTCGTGGATGCGGACAGCGCCTCGCGCGTCGCGGCGACGGCGCGCGGCGATTGCCGCCTCATCCAGCTCGGTGTCGCCGCGGATTGGCCCGGGCCCGATGCCAAGCTTCAGGATCCCGGCACCCTGACGCCGCGGCGCGGAGACAAGCCCAATATCAAGCGCCTGTATCAGGGCGCGGATGACCGTACGTAGTTCTCCGAATTTCCGGAGCTGTTTCCGGCCCCTCCGAATGAGTGGAGCGCGCCCCGCGCGACCACCGGTTTCCGCTTCATGTGCTGGGAGGACGGATTCATCGACTGGCATCCCGAGGTCATCAATAACCTGGCGATCTTCCTGTCCGGCGAGCTGGAATTGGAAAGCGGCGGCGCGGGCGGCGCCATCGAGGTCTTC
>DASYAC010000116.1:0-6431 GCA_036501585.1 Steroidobacteraceae bacterium | reverse complement strand
GCCGCGTATGCCGGCATTCCCCTCACCCATCGCGACCATGCGCACCGCGTGACTTTCGTCACCGGACACGGCGAAGAAACGGGCACGGAGGCTGCGGGCGCCGGGCCTGCGGGCGCGGAGCCCGATTGGGCATCGCTGGCTCGGCCCGGAGCCACCGTCGTTTTCTACATGGGTCTCGCGCGCTTGGAGCACATCGTCGCCCGGCTGATGGAAAATGGAGCACCGGCCGGGCGTCCCGCGGCGCTCATCGCGCAGGGCACCACGGCGGAACAGCAAGTCGTCGCCGCCACTCTCGGTACGATCGGCACTGAGGTCACCGCCCGGCGGATCGAATCCCCGGCGCTCCTGGTGATCGGCGAGGTGGCCGCCCTGCATGCCTCGCTGGCCTGGTTCGGCCAGGGCCCGACGGCGGAATCGGCGTCGCAGAGCGCATAGCGGGCACTCGCGCGATCCGCCCCCTGCGCGCGTCTACCCCCTTCACGCGATCCGCCCTTCTGGCGAGCCCCCATAAAAGCATCCCCGGGAGAACCGGGGATGTAGTGGAACAGGTGTTGAGTAATAACCCGACACGTCCGTAGGCGGAAGATGCGCTGCACAGGAGTGCGTGGCGCTCGACCTTCTTGGCATTAGGTCATTTGTTGCAATTAAGTGACGAGTGCAACAATGCCGCGACTGCGTTGACGTGGAGGTTACCACTATTCTCTGGAAAATCCAAGGGTTCAGACACCAGAAATCGCAATTGTTGCGCTATGTCAAATAGATCTCAAGGTTGTGACAACAACACAACAGACGCCGTTTCGGGCGGACGGCCTGCGCTCGGGGCCGGCCAGCGACGGCGCGCGCTCAGGGCCACGCCACGGCCCGCTGCTCGAAGTCGGCGGAGCCGGCCCTGACCACGCAGAATCGCTGGCCCGTAGGCGCCTCCATGACCCACCAGGTTTGAACCGCCTGAATTCGCTTGGCGCCCAGCGCCTCCAGCCGCCGCACCTCCGCCTCGATATCGTCGGTCTCGATGTCCAGATGTACCCGGCTCGGGTGCTCTACCTTCTGGACCTCGATATGCAGATCGTGCTGGCGGTCCTCGAGCCGCCGGTAAAATTCCCCCTCTTCCCCCGGTAGCTCGCGGACCGGCATCCCGAGCGCCCCTCCCCAGAAAGCCGCGGCCGCGCCGAGATCACCGGTGCGGCAATCGATGATGAAGCCGCCCAATTTGCTTTTATGCATCGCTTCCTCCAGATTCAACGGCCATGAAGTATCTGCACACTATGGTCCGCGTGACCGACATCGAGCAATCCTTGCGCTTTTATCGGGATGCGCTCGGACTGATCGAGCTGTCGCGCAAGGATTACCCTCAAGGCCGATACACACTGGTGTTTCTGGCAGCACCCGGCGACGAGCATGCCCAGGTGGAGCTCACGCATAACTGGGATCCGGAAACCTATGGGGCCGGCCGCAACTTCGGCCACCTCGCCTATGCCGTCGAGAACATCTACGCCGCGTGCGAGCGGCTGATGAAGCACGGCGTCACGATCAACCGCCCGCCCCGGGACGGACGCATGGCTTTCGTGCGCTCGCCGGACAACGTTTCCATCGAACTGTTGCAAGCGGGAGGAGCGCTCGCTCCGGCAGAGCCCTGGACGAGCATGCCGAATACCGGGGTGTGGTGACGGCCGAGCGCCCCGGATCCGTCAAAACTCCTTCCATTCGCTGTCGTTGCCATTGGCGGCCGCCGTCTTCAACGGCCGCTGGCGGGCGGGCGGCGGCGCTTTGGTCTCGCTCGCCGACCAGGGTCGGCCGGTCGCGCGGCGATCGGCGTTCGCCGGGGCGCTGAGCGGCCCGGCCGAAGAGAGCCGGAGCGTCTCGGCCGCCGCGGCGATCGCGGCTGCGGCATTGGTCGCCGCTTCTGCGGTGACCTGATAGGGCGACATCATCTGATGGAGCGCCTTCGCCTGCCCCGCCATGGACTGGCTCGCGGCCGATGCCTCCTCCACCAGCGCGGCGTTCTGCTGGGTCATCGCATCGAGCTGCATCACCGCCTTGTTGACCTGCTCGATGCCGACCGATTGCTCCTGGCTCGCGCCGGCAATCTCGCCGATGATGTCGCTCACTTTCTTGACGGACGTGACGATGTGCTCGAGGGTCTGGCCGGACTGGGTCACGAGCAATGATCCCTGCTCGACCCTCTTGACGCTGTCCTGGATCAGTCCCTTGATCTCCTTCGCGGCCGTCGCGCTGCGGCCCGCGAGGTTGCGCACCTCGCTCGCCACGACCGCGAACCCGCGCCCCTGCTCCCCGGCACGCGCCGCCTCGACCGCGGCATTGAGCGCAAGAAGGTTGGTTTGAAACGCGATTTCATCGATGACGCCTATGATGTCGACGATCTTTTTCGACGCGTCGTTGATCTCGGTCATGGCGCGGATTGCCTGATTCACGACGCTCCCGCCCTTGTCGGCCTGCTCCCGCGCAGCCGTCGCGAGCTGGCTTGCCTTGCTCGCATTGTCGGCGTTCTGCCTCACCGTGGAGGTCATCTCCTCCATGGAGGAGGCGGTCTCCTCGAGGCTCGACGCTTGTTCCTCGGTCCGTTGGCTGAGATCCGTATTGCCCTGCGAGATCTCGTCCGCGCCGCGTGACACCTCGTTCGCCGCCGCTTTCACGCGGCTCACCACCTCGCTCAGGTTGTCGGTGAGCTGGTTGATGCCGCGGCCGATTTCGGCGAACACCCCGGATTTGCCGGCGAGATTCATGCGCTGCGTGAGGTCGCCCGCCGCCGCCGCCTCGACCAGCCCCTTGATCTGCGCTTCGACCTCGAGCTCGACCGTGCGGTCGGTCCACTCGAGCACCGTTCCGAGCCGCTTGCCGCCGCCGTCGAGCATGGGGTTCGCCACGATGCGCATGGTGTGGCCGCCGATGAGACTCTCCGTGCTGAGCGTCCTGGTCGCCGCACCGAGCGTCGAGCGTTGGTAGGCCGGATTCTTGTGGAACATGTCGATGCTCGCGCCGATCATGCGGCCCGGGTCGAAATTCGGAAGATCCCTGCGCAAGTCCGCCTGCGCGGCATCCATCATCTGGCGAAGCGCCGTATTGGCGTAAATGATGTCGAAATTCGTATCCGCGACCATGACGTTGGAGCTCAGATTGTCGAGCGCGCCTTTGAACGCCGCGTTCATTTCGTCCTGGCGCCGCTGCACGGTGATGTCGGTTGCATACTCGACGACCTTGCACGGTTTGTCGTCCATGTCGAGGATCGGGTTATAGCTCGCCTGGATCCACACCTCGCGGCCGTTCCCGGCAATGCGGCGGTAGGCGCCGGCGTCGTAGTCGCCGCGCGCCAGCTTTTCCCAGAAGGCGCGGTACTCGTGGCTCGAGCGAAACGACGCATCGACGAATATGCCGTGATGTTTTCCGAGGATCTCCTCGAGGGTGTAGCCCATCATCGTGAGGAAATTGTCGTTGGCCGAGATGATCGTGCCGTCGAGGTTGAACTCGACCACGGCCTGCGCCTTGCTGACCGCCGTCTGCTGGCCTTCATAATCCTTCGACACGCGGATGGTCTCGGTGATGTCCGCGGCATACGCAACCACCTTCATGGGCCTGCCCTTCGCATCCATGATGGGGTTGTAGCTCACCCGCATCCATACCACGCGGCCGGCCTTGTTCAGGAACTTCTTTCGCCCCGCGTCGAATTCACCGCGCGCGAGCTTCTTCCAGAATTCGACATAATCGGCGCCGTCGCGGTACTCGGGCTGGACCAGCATGCGATGGTGCTGGCCGGCAAGCTCTTCCAGCGAGTAGCCGAGGATCTTCAGAAAGTTGGCGTTGGCGTGCAGGATCGTGCCGTCGAGCTTGAGCTCGATCACCGCCTGCGAGCGGTTGATCGCGGCCAGCTGTCCCGCCATGTCGAGCCGCGACAGGATGCGTGCGCCGCCGGATCGGCCGCGCGGTTTAGGTTTGCTGGTCGCCATGAGGTGCTGTTCCTTTGGAAACGAAGGATGGAATGAGTGGTGGTACGGGCGCGCCCGAACCGCTTAGCGGCCGTCGGGACTTCAACTGAAGGGAACTGCGTCTCACTTGCTCACCCCCGGATCAGGCCGCGCAAATGACGCAAAGGACCCCGGAGCCGTATCTGGGAATATCGACCTGCCAGTCGACTCTTCGCGCGGCCGGGGTCAGGAGAGCCGCGGCATCCGCCGGAAGGGCGCCCACGGCGCTCACCTCGCGCAATCTCAGATGCGGCGAACCCTCCCGCAGGATGAGCCGGGTGCAGATATTCATGATCTCGTGAAGATTGGCGAGCATCACCTCGGTCAGGTTCCGGGCCTTCACGGATTCCCTGGCCGTGGCCGGGGGCAGCATGGAGAGCGCCGAGCCGGTGTGGGCGGCGAACTCGGTGTCGCAGCCGCAAAGTGCCGCGGGGGCGCCGTCGTCCGTGACGTACACCCCAAAATAGCTCGGCGCGCGGCCCGATACATCGAGCTTTGCGCCGGGCTTGACCGACAAGCCGTCGAAAATCATGCCGAGCAGATCCTTGGCACGCGCCGCGTCCGGCAGGGAGCAGGCGGCGCTCATTTGATGTGCCCTCCCAGAGTCTCCTTGAAGGAGTCGGCCGTGAACGGCTTCGCGATGAGGAAGCTCGCTCCCGCGGCCGCCGCGCGCTGACGCATATCGGGCGTCGCCTCGGTGGTGACGAACCCGAACTTGATTTTGATTCCCTCCTTTGCGAGCGCTTCGATCAGCTCGATGCCCGTCATGTTCGGCATGTTCCAATCGGAGAGAATCAAGTCCGGGTGCGATGCCTTGATCGCCGCGAGCGCTTTTTTCGCATCGTCGAATTCCGAAAATTCGTGCCCTTCGAATCCGGCGACGCGCAGGGTCTTTCGCACTATCATGCGCATGGCGGTCGAGTCGTCGATGATCATGATTTTCATTGCCCGCTCCGGTTGCCTTTTTGGGCGCTAGCCGAACAATTCGACGTCGTCGCCGCTGCGCTCCTGACCGAGACGTTCGCTGTATCTGCTTTCCTGGGAGGCGATGGCCGGGGCGCTGAGCGCCTGCAGATGCTTGAGCATGACGCGCCCGCTCGCGGGGAAGTAGTCGACGTGCCGCGGCCGGCTGCCCCCGACGTCCTCGGCGACGATCGCAAAGCGCTCCAGCCCGAGGAACTCCCGGGCGAACGTGATGTTGTTCGCTCCCACGTCGGTCATGGAGCTCAAGATCCGCGCTCCGCCGAACAACTTGACCTCGAGCCGCTCGCGCGCCGCACCCAGCTTCATCAACTCATTGATCAGGCTCTCCATGGCATGGGAGCCGTACCGGGTCGCGAGGCCCCCGGGTCCCTGCAGCCATGAGCTCACGCCCGTCGAGCGGTCCTCGGGCAGCATGAAATGGTTCATTCCGCCGACACGCAACTGCGGGTCGCGCATGCAGACGGAGATACACGAGCCGAGAATGGTCGTGACCACCTCGTCGTTGTTCGTGACGAAGAACTCGCCGGGCAGTATTTTGGCCGTCCAGGCGCCGTTTCTCGGACTCCAGAAGCGCCGGACGTGCTCGAATCCCTTGAGAACGGGGGGCTTGGCGCGGCGCTCCTCGCCGTGCAGAAATGCGTTCATGCTTCAGGTACGCCGGTAGATCGTCTTGCCGATCAACGCGTAGTCGGTGGATACCTTGAACAGCGTCTCGGAATGACCCAGGAGCAACAGGTCGTCGCGCCGCTGAAGCTGTGCCATGCGCGCGAACAGGTGCCTTTGCGTCTCCTTGTCGAAATATATGACCACGTTGCGGCACACGATCGCATCGAACGGGCCGTGCATCGGCCAGTCGTGCATCAGATTCAGCTGCTTGAAGGTCACGAGCGCGGCGATTTCCGGCGAGACCGTGAAAAGCCTCTGGTCGCCTTCCGGTCGCTCACGGAAGAACCGGGCGAGCCTCGGCGGCGCGAGACCCTTGACCCGGTCGAGCGCGTAGCTGCCCTTCCGGGCGACCGCCAGCATCTGCGAATCGATGTCGGTGGCGAGGATTTTGACGTCCCAGCGAGCGCGGTCCGGGATCGCTTCGCAAATCGTCATGGCGATGGAATAGGCTTCCTCCCCCGAGGAGCAGCCCGCCGACCAGATTCTGATGCGACGCGAGCCCTGCCAGCCCTCCGCCCGCGAGGCCAGCAATCGATGCAGATGGTCGAAGTGGTGGCTCTCCCGGAAGAACGCGGTGAGGTTCGTGGTCATCGCGTTGCAAAATTCCGCCAGCTCCGATGGATCTCCGGACTCGAGCAGCTCGCAATAGTCGCCGAACTTGCGCAGCCCCAGCGCCCGCAGCCGCCGTGAGACCCGGCTGTACACCATGTCTTCCTTGGAGTCGGCCAAGTTTATTCCGGCGAGCTTCTTCACCAGGGCGCGCAGCGTCAGGAAATCGGCGTGGCCGAATTCGAACTCCCG
>DASYAC010000115.1:0-12234 GCA_036501585.1 Steroidobacteraceae bacterium | reverse complement strand
TGCGCGCGGTGGTGGTCTTGCCGTTGGTGCCGGTGATGCAAGCGATCGGAACTCTCGAGGGCGCGCCCGGCGGAAACAGCATGTCGATCACCGGGCCGGCCGTATCGCGCGGCGTTCCCTCGCTCGGAGCCACGTGCATGCGAAAGCCGGGCGCCGCATTCACTTCGCAAATGCCCCCGCCGACGGTCTTGTAGCTCTCCGCAATGTCGGGACACAGAAAATCGACGCCGCCCACGTCGAGTCCGATGGCGGTGACTGCGCGCACCGCCATGTCGCGATTGTCGGGATGAATGATGTCGGTCACATCGGTGGCCGTTCCGCCCGTCGAGAGATTGGCCGTGCTTCGCAACGCGACTACTCGATCCATGGGAATCCGGGAGTCCGCCGTCAATTCCTGCTGCGCCAGCATCGTCTCCGCCTGCGCATCGAGCTCCAGGCGGGTCATCACTTTCTCGTGGCCGACGCCGCGCCGCGGGTCTTGATTGACGATGTCGACGAGCTCGCGGACGGTGTGAACGCCGTCGCCGACGACGCGGCCCGGCGTGCGGCGGGTCGCGGCGATGAGCTCGCCGGCGACGACCAGAAGCCGGTGGTCCTCGCCCTGGAGAAAAGTCTCCACGATCACCGAATTGGAATGCTCGGCCGCCGCGGCGAAGCCGGCGCGCACCTCCTCCGCGTTCTTCAGCCCGACTGAGATCCCGCGCCCGTGATTGCCGTCGTAAGGCTTGGTGACCACCGGATAGCCGAGATGCTCGGCGGCACGCACCGCCCGGTCGGCCGAGCGCACCAGCTCCTGCCGCGGCACGGGCAAACCGCAATTGGCCAGAATCTTGTTCGTCTCCTCCTTGTCCTGGGCGAGCTCGACCGCGATATGGCTGGTGCGGCTCGTGACGGTCGCCTGGATACGCTGCTGGTATTTTCCGTGACCGAGCTGAATGAGGCTCTGGTCGTTCAGGCGCAGCCAGGGAATGTTGCGCTCTTCCGCCGCCTTCACGAGCGAGGCGGTCGAGGGGCCGAGTGCGCGGCGCTGCGCATAGCGGATGTACTCGTCGCGCTTCTCGTGCCAGTTCCAGTCCGCGGGCAGTGCGCCGCGGGGTCTCTGCGCCTCCGGCAAAAGCGCGCACAGCAGCTGAATGCCCAGCTCACCCGCGGCGATTCCCTCGTCGCGTTGCGCATACTCGTACACGACCGTGTAGACGCCGCGCACTTCGGTGCTGCGCGTCTTGCCGAAGGACACGTCCTCCCCGGCGATGTTTTGCAGCTCGATCGCCACGTGCTCGAGCACATGACCGAGCCAGGTACCCTCTCCCTCGCGCAGGCGCCGAATGAGTCCGCCCGGTTCCCGATAGGAGCATCCATGCTCCGCGAGCGTCGGCAATGCCTCCACCAACTCATCGACGAATCGAGTGCCCAACCGGCCGCTCGGCCAGTCCTCGAGCGGACCTAAATCGAGCAACAGCTTGATGACCGGGAAGTGCGCGTACATCGATGGACCCACATAGACGTTCCGTTCGAGGATGCGCATCGATATCGTTTCCCTATCGTTTTGGTTGAACCAGTGTACCGGCGTCCGCCTGTCGGGACCGCAAATTGAAAGTGGCGCCCTTCGTGAGGATATGCACTTTCACGCCCAAAAGGCACACCGGCCGCCCCTCCTGGATGTCGTCCATGGAGGAAAACTGTACCTCGGCCGCGTCCACCACGGTGATGGCGCCCGACCCCTCGACGTGCACGGTGTTGTCGGGCTCGATGAAGGCCGCCGTGTCCTCGTCGAGGCCGATGCCGACCGCGAACGGGTTGTATGCGAGCGCGGTCAGCAGCCGGCCCAGACGGTCACGCTGCCGGAAGTGCTGGTCGATGATGAATCGATTGGTCACCCCGAGACCGGGCGCGAGCCGCACCGAGCCGGCCACGGGGGTGCTTCCCTCGTCGCCGAACGCGATCATATGCTCACACAGGAAGGCGGCTCCGGCGCTGGTTCCCGCCACCGGAACGCCGGCCGCGTTCAACTGCCGGACAGCCTTCGCGACCGGCGTGCCCCCGATCAAGGTCGACAGCCGGAGCTGGTTGCCCCCGGTGAAGAAGACTCCGGTCGCTCCCTGGAGCCGCTCGAGCCGGCCCGGTTCCTCGGCGTCGCGCCGCGTATCGAAATCCAGCGAGACCACAGTGCGGGCGCCCATCTCGCCGAAAAGGCGCTCGTATCGCGGCCCGGTCTCGCGCACCAGGCTGGCGGTCGGGATGACCGCGATGTCCGCCGCGGCGCCGCCCGCAAGCTCGACGAAGCGCCGCAAGATTTGCGGGGAATTCTCCTTGTCCTCCGCGCCTCCGATCGGCACGATCCAGCCTCGCCGGCCCCCGTCCGCCACTCTGCTTGCACACATTCCTTCACCGCCCCCGACTTTTGGACCCGCGATCATGCCATGCGGCGTACGCGCTTGCTTACCCGGCCCTCGCCCGGCCTATAATTCGAGCGCCATGAAGCTGCTGCCTCCGGTGTTTTTTTCTCCTGCGGTCGTTTTTTTCCTGATGTCGGCGGCCGGCGCCGCGTTCGCGGACGAGCCGGTCGGCTTCCAGGAAGGCATGCGGCTGCTCGCCAAGTATCATTGCCAGACTTGTCATGCGGTGGACAGAACCCTGGCCGGGCCCTCGCTGCACGATGTCGCGAAGAAATACGCGAGCGATCCACACGCCCGCAGCGTCTTGGGCGAGAGCATCTTGAACGGAAGTACCGGCGTGTGGGGCGGCGCGGTGCCCATGCCCCCCACCAAGGTTCCCGCCGCGGATTTGAAGCCGCTGGTCGAGTGGATCCTGTCGCTCGACCAATACTGAGGGCGTCGGGGTCTGCTGCCCTTGGATCGATCCTCGTTTATTATTTAAGAATAAATCGTAATATACGGAATTTAAACACTATTTTAACTCGCAATTGGCCGCATCCTCGAGCCACGCCTTGAGATACGGCAAGTAGCTCCCCCCGACGTACAGCTCGTACTGCGGCTCCGAATGGGTACACTCGATCACGACGGCCAATTGCGCCAGGCGCGTCCTCGTGCAGCAGCCCACGGGAAATGATCGGGGGTGCAGATCCAGCCCGCATCCCGACGCGAGGAGGTCGCGGGCCGCCATGCCCTTGAGCTCGAGCCCCGCGATGCCCTGCGACAGATCGACGGCGACCATCCCGTGCGAACGCGCAAGGGCGGCGACGGCACCGTGCAACCCCGGCCCGTCGAGGGAATCGGAAATCATCAGCCACTCATCGGGACCGAGCGTGAGCAGCCGCGCGGCCACGCTCGAGACCAGGCTCGGCAGCGACACCGGAGCGCGCATCCACGTCTTGAGATTGACGATCGCCCGTCCCGCCGGAATGACGCTCAGCTCGAGGTCAACCATTCATGCGCTCTCCGGCGGGATCGACGAACGGGGGATTGACGATGCGGGCCCTTGCGACCCGGGCGCCCAGATCGTAGACCTCCACCTCCTGCCCGACTCTCGCCCGGCCCCCGCGCACCATCGCAAGCCCGACGGGTTGGTTGGTCAGCACCGTGGTGCACGCGGAGGTGATCCAGCCATCCGATCCATGGGCCGAGCCGGGAACTCGCAGATGACTTCCGATCACGAAAGCCGCGCCGTCGGTATTTGCGAGACCGACCAATTGATGCCGATCCGTCCTCGTGTTCTCCGGCAACAGGAGCGAGCGTTTGCCGATGAAATCGCGGCGCTTGTTCGCAGCCGCTTTCCCCCAGCCCACATCGTCCGGAATGGTGGTTCCGTCCGTATCGGTGCCGATGTGCAGGAATCCCTTCTCCAGCCGCAGCAACAGCAGGGCGTCGAGCCCGAGCGGCTGCACCCCGTCGCCGGCACCCGCGCTCAACAACGCCTCCCACACGGCCTGGCCGGCCCGGGCGGGCACATTGATCTCGTAAGTCAACTCCCCCGTGAAGCTCACCCGAAAGATGCGCGCCGGAAAACCCAGGAGGTGACCCATTCTCGATCCGAGGTGCGGGAAGGCCGCCGCCGACAAGTCGATGTCGGTGTCGAGCCGCGAGAGCACGGTCCGGGCTTTCGGACCCGCGAGCGCGATGGTGGCCCATTGCTCGGTGACCGGAATGATCGCGACCCGCAGATCCGGCCATTCGCATTGCCGCCATTCCTCGAGCCACCGGAACACGTTCTTTGCCCCGCCCGAGGTCGTCGTCACGATCAGATGATCCGGGGCGAGCAGGGTCACGGTGCCGTCGTCGAAAATCACGCCGGACTCGCGCAGCATCAAGCCGTAACGCGCGCGCATCGGTTTCAGTGTGCTCAGGTCGTTGATATAGAAGCGGTCGAGGAATTCAACGGCGTCGGGACCGTGAATTTCGAGCTTGCCGAGCGGCGAGCCGTCGAAGAGCCCCGCCTCTGCCCGCACCGCCATGGCCTCGCGGCGAACCGCGCCCTCCCGCGTCTCACCCGGTTTGAGGTACGCGGTGGGGCGGCGCCATTCGCCGTAGTCGTGGAAGAGCGCACCGTGGGCCGCATGCCACGCGTTCATCGGCAGCTCGCGCCGCGGCGCAAACCGCTCGCCAAGATCACGGCCCGCGATCGCCCCGAGCGTCACCGGTACGAACGGCGGACGCATGGTCGTATGCTTCAATTGGCTGGGAGAGATGCCGCGCAACCTCGCCACGACGTCGAGAGTCGCGACGGTGGAGGTCTTTCCCTGGTCCGCCGCCATGCCCACCGTGGTGTAGCGCTTCAGATGCTCCATCGAGGTGAAATTCTCCCGGAGCGCGAGCTCCAGATCGGCGACGGTCACATCGTGCAGCAGATCCACCCATTGCCGGCCGGGCCGCCCGGAGGGACTCATGCGCGGACCCGCCGGGATGCTTTGCGCCGCTCCGCCCGCCGCCGTGACGCCCGGAACCGGATGTACCGGCAGCAACGCGCCGGATGAAGGGTCGTAGGCCAGCGCGCCGCCCGCGTGCGCATACAGCTGCAGCGCCGGCGTGAACCCACCCGACACCGCCAGCGCGTCGCACGCCACCACCCGCGCGCCGGCGCCCGTGCCCCCGCCCGACGATACGATGCCCGACGCATCCGCATTCAAGCGCCCCAACCACACCGTCTTGAGCCGCGAGAATCCGGCCGTACCGGTCGGAATCGTGCCCGGGAACACCTCGATTCCGAGCGATGCGGCGGCGGTGGAGGGTTCGATGGGCACAGGATGGCGCGAGTCCGCGATGCCGAGCACCAGGACCCCGGCTTCCTTGAGGTCTTTCGCCAGAGCATAAGCAGAGTCGTTGTTGGTCGCGATCAACACCCGGGATCCGACCGCCACGCCGAAACGGCGCAGATACTGGCGGGCAGCACCCGCGAGCATGATGCCGGGGCGGTCATTGTTCTCGAAGATCAAGGGCTGCTCGATCGCGCCGGTGGCGAGCACGATGCGTTCGGCCCTCACGATCCAGTAACGCTCCCGCGGCGCCCGACGGCGGTGGGGCGCACCGCTCACGCCCGAAGCCTCGGCGACTCTCTCCACGAGAACCGTCACCCGGTCATCGTAGATACCGACGGCTGTGGATCCGGGGAGGAGACGCACCTCCGTCATTGCCGCAAGTCCCGTCAGGGCTCTAGAGATCCAGTCGTTCCCGGGCTCGCCGTCGACGCCCGAACCGTTCCAAAGCGTCTCGCCCCCGAATTGAAACTCCCTCTCGGCCAGCACCACCCGCGCCCCGGTTCGCGCGGCATCGATGGCCTCGCGCAAACCGGCGGCGCCCCCGCCGATCACCAGCACATCGCAGTGCATATTGCGCACTTCGTATCGATCGGGATCCGGGCCGTCGGGCGCACGACCCAGGCCGGCCATCCGCCGGACGGCCGGCTCATAGGCGTGCCAGCTCGGCCAAATGAACGTCTTGTTGTAGAAGCCGGCTTGCCAGAGCGATGCCGTGAAATCCAGGGCACGCCCGACATCGAAGTCGACGCTCGGCCAGCCGGCCTGGGAATGTACGTCGAGCTCCGGCACCAGCATCTGAACCGGAGCTCTCACCGATGCCGTTCTTGCCGCACCGTCGCCCACGGTGAGCAGTCCGTTCGGCTCCTCCACTCCCGCACTGAGAAGGCCCCGCGGACGGTGAAATTTGAAACTTCGGCCCACCACCCGAACGCCGTTGGCGAGCAGCGCGGAGGCCACGCTGTCGCCCGCGAAGCCCTCGAACCGCTTGCCGTTGAACTGGAAGGGGATCGCTCGTGTGCGATCCACCAGACCGCCGCGCGGGAGGCGATGAGGTCCATCGGGCGCTTTCAAGATCTATCCGTCAATGGAGGCCTGGGATCGCCCATCAGATAGGTCTCGAGAATCTCGTGGGTCAGCGTGTTCCGGACCGCATTGAACCAGCGTCCGCAACCGTAGGCATGAAGCCACCTCTCGTAGTGCAGGCCGACGCGGTTCTCGCGCATGAACAGATAGTCCGTCCACACCTCGTCACTCACGGAGGATTCGGGACGCGCGATGTGCGACGGGCCGCCGAACACGAACTCCGGTTCGTCGCGCACGCCGCAATGAGGACAGGGTATTCTGAGCACGATCTTTTCCTGGCTGACTCTTGCTGGCTAATGGGCCATGGCTAGTGCGCCACGCCGGCCGCCGCCCCCTCGTCCACGAGCGCGCCGGTCTTGAATCGATCGAGCCCGAATTTCTCGATCAGCGGATGCGGCCGGCCGGTGGCGATGGTATGCGCCATCGTGTCGCCGCCGGCGGGAATCGCCTTGAACCCGCCGGTTCCCCAGCCGCAGTTGATGTACAAACCCTCCACGGGCGTCGGTCCCATGATGGGACTCGTGTCGGGAGTGATGTCGACCCGTCCCGCCCAATGACGCAGCAGCTTCAACCGGCTGAACGACGGGAACATCTCGAGCGCGGCGGCGATGGCCGCGCGCTGCTGCGGAATACCGCCGCGCTGCGCGTAGGTGTTGTAGGCATCCGCGCCCGCGCCGATGACGATCTCGCCGCGATCCGACTGGCTGACGTAGGCGTGAACCGTCGCCGAGATCAGAAGCACGTCGAGAATCGGCTTGATCGGCTCGGTCACCATGGCCTGCAGCGCCATGGTCGTGATCGGCAAGGCGAGCCCCGCGGCACCCGCCAGATGAGAGGCATAGCCGGCGACGTTCATGACGGCCCGATCCGCCGCAATCGCTCCCCGCGAGGTCGAGATGCCGCGCAACCGCCCGCCGGCGATGTCGAACCCTGTCACCTCGCAGTTCTGAACGATGTCGACGCCGAGCGCGCTCGCGGCGCGGGCGAAGCCCCACACGACCGCGTCGTGCCGGGCTATCCCGGCGCGGCGCTGAATGAATCCGCCGACCACCGGGAAGCGGCCGTTCAGGTTGACGGGAGGCGCCAAGGCCTTGATCTCCGCCGGCGTCACCATGTCGGTATCGATGCCGTTCATCCGGATGGCATTGCACCATCTTCGCGCGATCTCCAGCTCGTGATCGCTGTGCGCGAGCTGGACCAGCCCGCGCTGGCTCAGCATGATGTTGAAATTGAGCTCGGCGGCCAAGCCCTCGTACAATTTCAAGGAATGGTCGTAGAACGACGAGCTCGTCGAGTGAAAATAGTTCGAGCGCACCACCTGGGTGTTGCGCCCGGAATTGCCGCCGCCGATCCATCCCCGCTCCAGGACGGCGACCCGCCGCACGCCGTGCTTTCTCGCGAGATAGTAGGCGGTCGCGAGGCCGTGACCGCCGCCGCCGATGACGACCACATCGTAGCTGGACCTTGGGTCCGCATCGCGCCACGCGGGCTCCCAGCCGGCGTTTCCGCGGCGGGCCTGGCGAACGAGGTTCAGGAAGGAATAGTGCCGCATGGCAGAAATGATGACGCCGCCTCGGGGAGAAACGCCCGTCCAGTATCGACCATACAGTTCTGTATGGTCAAGGATGATCGCGCGAATGAATCGACGTTCGCCGAGCCTCGTTTGCCCGGCCCCGTTTGCCGAGCGCCGCTTGACGTTTGGCGAGCGCCGCTGCAACGTGGTCCGTCACCATGAAATGCACCGCTCCGAACGACCATGCGAACGCCCACCCGCGTCTCCCCTAGAGCGGCGCCCGCCGGCCGCCGGCCCCGCCGCCAGCGGGACCCGCGTGCGCTCGGCCGGCAGGACTGGATAGAGGCGGCGCGGCGGATGCTGATCGCCAGGGGCGTGGAACGGGTCCGAGTGGACGGGCTGGCCCGGGCGCTCAAGATAACGCGCGGGAGTTTTTACTGGCACTTCCGCAACCGCAAGGCGCTTCTGGACGGGCTGCTCGAGGACTGGAGCGTGCGCAACACTGCGCCTTTTGTCGCGACCGCGGCGGATGAGCGGCGCTCGGGCGAGGAGAAGTTCCGGGCGCTCGTGGATATCTGGCTGGACGAGAGCGAGTACGATCCGGCCTACGACGCCGCGGTGCGCGAATGGGCGAGGACCTCGGCTCGCGTCGCCAACGTCGTCCGTCGGGTGGACCGCCGGCGCCTCGATCTCCTGGCGAAGATCTGCTCGGATCTGGGCTACGATCCGCTGGAGGCCGAGATCCGCGCGCGGATCACTTACTTCCACCAGGTCGGCTATTACGCTCTCGGTCTCGAGGAATCGGGCAGGACCCGCCGCAGACTCGCGCCGATATACACTCGGGTATTGCTGGGGTAGCATGGATTTGCCGGCGCACTGATGCTGCAAGATCTCGAAGTACTCATCTTGATGCTGTTCGTGATTGCCGCGGCGGCGTTCGCGGCCAATCGCCTGAAGGTCCCGCCGGCGATTCTCCTGGTAATCACCGGCGTGGTCCTGGCCGTCCTCCCGGGCTTGCCGGCGATCGATCTCTCCCCCGATCTCGTCCTGCTGCTGGTCCTGCCACCGATCATCTATTCCTCGGCAGTCGCCATGAGCTGGTGCGACTTCCGTTTCAATTTGCGCCCGATAACCCTGCTCGCGGTGGGCTGCGTGTTGTTCACGACGACGGCGGTGGCCGCCGCCACCCACTGGATGCTCGGGCTCTCCTGGCAGGTCGGCTTCCTGCTCGGCGCCATCGTGTCGCCGCCCGACGCGGTTGCGCCCCTCGCCATCGCGCGACGGCTGGAGATCCCGCGGAGGCTGATCGTCATTCTCGAGGGCGAAGGACTCGCCAACGATGCGACCGCCCTGGTTCTGTATCGCTTCGCCGTGGCCGCCGTGAGCCTCGGCTCGTTCTCCTTCTCGCATGCCGTCGGCATGTTCGCGTGCATCGTGGTCGGCGAGGTTCTCTGGGGCGTGGGCGTCGGCTGGGTGATGCTGCGCCTGCGCCGCTGGGTCCGCGATCCCCGCATCGAAATCATACTGTCCGTGCTGACGCCGTTCGTCGCCTACTGGCCGCCGCAGTACCTGGGCGGCTCGGGGGTGCTCGCGACCGTCTGTACCGGCCTCTACATCAGCTGGAACGGATTGCGGCTGATCAGCGCCGCGACCCGCCTGCAGGGTATTTTCTTCTGGGACTTTCTGATTTACGTCATCGAGGGAATGATCTTCCTGTTGACCGGTCTTCAGGCGCGCACGCTGATCGCGCGCATCGCCGGCTATTCCTGGAGAGAGCTCCTGGTCTCCGCCGCGGTGACCAGCCTCGTCGTCATTGCCACCCGCTTCATCTGGATGTATCCCGCCACCTACATTCCGCGCTGGATCGCCTTCGTCCGACGCAAGGATCCCGCGCCTCCGTGGCAATGGCCTTTCGCCCTCGCCTTTACCGGGGTTCGGGGACTCGTGTCGCTCGCGGCGGCCCTCGCCATTCCGCTGACCATCGAGAACGGGGATCCGTTTCCCCATCGCGATCTCGTCTTGTTTCTGACCTTCACGGTCATCTTGGTGACCTTGATCGGCCAAGGGCTCGCCCTGCCCGCCGTCATTCGCGCCCTGGGCCTCGCCAATCAAGGGCGCCGGGAGCGGCACCGGGACCGGGACGAGGAATTCGAGGCGAGGCAGACCGCAATCGAGGCCACCCTCGCACGCCTGGACGAGATCGCGGCCGAACGGCACATTCCGGAGGACGTCCTCAAAAGCCTTCGTTCGCACCTGAAGGGCCGACTGCGCCAGGTGGTCGATCGGAGCGATGGCGACGCGGCTCACCGTGCCCGAAGCCAGCTCGTCGACGACATCGAGCTCTTGCTGCTCACCGCGGAGCGCGAGACCGTGAACGACATCTACCAGGACGGCAAACTGAAGGCCGAAGCCCGGCGGAACATCGAGCGGGAGCTCGACCTGCGCGAAGCACGGATTTACAGTCTCCTCGCGGAGGACTGACCCCTTGAGAATCCTGGTCGTCGAGGATGACGATAAGATCGCCTCGTTTCTCGCCAAGGGACTGAAGCAAAACGGCTTCTCGGTCGACACCGCCTCCGACGGCGAGGAAGCGCTGTCGCTATGCCGGTCGGTCAACTACGATTCCGTCGTTCTCGACATCATGCTGCCGAAGCTCGACGGACTGTCGGTGCTGCGCACGATCCGCCGGGAGAAGAAGCTGGTGCCGGTGCTGCTGCTGAGCGCCAAGGCGAGCGTGGATAATCGCGTGACCGGCCTGCAGGCGGGAGCGGATGACTACCTGACGAAGCCGTTCGCCTTCTCGGAGCTCCTCGCGCGGCTGCAAGCCCTCATCCGGCGCGCGACGCACGTCGCGGAGCCCACGACGCTTGCCGTCGGCGACCTGTCGATGAACCTTCTCACCCGCGAGGTGTTCAGGGCCGGGCAGAAGATCGATCTGCAGAGCCGGGAATTCGCGCTGCTGGAACTGCTCCTGCGCCATCCCGGGCGGCCGATCACCAAGACCATGATTCTGGAGCACATCTGGGATTACAGCTTCGATCCGCAAACCAACGTCGTGGACGTGCTGGCGCATCGGTTGCGCTCGAAGCTCGAAAAGGGCTTTCCGTCGAAGATCGTCCATACCATCCGCGGCGTCGGATATGTCATCAAGCCTCCCTAACGCTGCCTGGCGCGGCAACGGCGCCTGGCGCAGCGTGACGCTGCGCTTGAGCCTCTGGTATGCGCTGCTGTTCACCGTCAGCGCGGGAGTCCTGTTCGTCCTCTCGTATTTCCTGCTCGACGCCGCACTCGAGCGGAAGGATCACGAGGTGATCGAGACCCGGGTGAGGGCCTGCGCCGCGATTTACGACAGCGGCGGCGTCGCAGCGCTTCAGGAATTCGTTCAGCGCAGCCGCGAGACCGACAAGGCCAACGCGTTTTTCGTCCGGGTTGCGAACCCGTCGGGCAGCGCCATGCTGCTCGATGTGCCGCAGGACTGGGTACAGTTCGACCCGGGCGCGCTGCGGCCCGGCGGCGACCCGGCTCACCTCGTGTGGCTCAGCATTCCCAAGGACCAGGAAAGCGATGTCACCGTCGCGTCGACGCGGCTGGCCGACGGCTCGACTCTGGAGGTCGGCCGCAGGACCAACAACCGCGACACCATCCTGCAGCCCTTCCGCGTGAACTTCCTGGCGGTCATGACGCCCGCCTTGTTGCTCGGCGTGATCGGCGGCGCCTTGTTCGCGCATCGCGCCACCAAACCCGTGCGCCAGGTCGTCGCCACCGCCCGCTCCATCATCGACACGGGCGACCTGTCGGCACGCGTCGAGGCCACCTCCGAACAAGGCGGCCTCGAGGAATTGGCGAGGCAATTCAACCGCGTGCTCGACAGGAACCAAGCCCTGATTCAAGGCATGCGCGAGGCGCTGGACAATGTCGCGCACGATCTCCGGACGCCGCTCGCACGCCTTCGAAGCATCGCGGAGACGGCGGTCCAGACGACCTCGGACCCCGCGGCCGAGGAAGCTCTCGCCGATTGCGTCGAAGAGGCCGATCAGGTGCTCACCATGCTGACCGCGCTCATGGACATCACGGAAGCCGAGTCGGGCGTCATGCACCTGAATCTCGAGGCGACGTCCATATCCGAATTGCTCGACGATGTGATCGACATCTACCAGCTCGTCGCGGAGGAAAAGCTGGTCGGCGTCGCAGCGACACTCGAGTCCCCGTGCACGGCCTCGGTGGACCGCGTGCGCATGCGTCAGGTATTCGCCAATCTGCTCGACAACGCGTTGAAATACACGGCGGAGGGCGGCAATGTCCGGATCTCCTGCCGGACCGATGCCGAACGGGTGATCGTGATCTTCGAGGACAACGGCATGGGCATATCCTCCGAGGAACAGGCGCGCATCTGGGGCCGCCTGTATCGCGGCGACAAGAGCCGCTC
>DASYAC010000114.1:0-1606 GCA_036501585.1 Steroidobacteraceae bacterium | reverse complement strand
CCGCAGGGTGGTTTGCCGTTTCTTCCCGCAGCGCTGCGAGATCGGCGTCCTCACGCATTCCGAAACGACGAACGTAGGCCTGCAACGGGCCGGAGAGATTGAGGGAGTCGCGAGACATGATGAGTTGACCTGTAAACAATTCAGGTGGGTTTGGGCTCCTGAGCAGACGTTGATTTTTCCACGTCTGCCAGGCCTTGCGTGCGCCCGCTGGCGCGAGAAGGAACGTACGAAGTTTCGATCGAGACGGGACATGACGTTACAAGCCAGCCAAACTCAATGATGATTGAATTATACAGTATGCAGCGGTTAGGCGAGCCAGCGGTCGGTCAAGGTCCCCACGTCCTCCCCGTCGCGAATGCGCCCGGGTGTCCGCGAAAAGCGCGGAGCCGGGGCCGCATGCCAGTGATCGTCGATGCGCTGGTAGACTTCGCGCGCTCGCATGTGTGGATCGAGGGGAACCTCATCCAGGTCGAGCACCGGTGCGAAGCAGCCGTCGGTTGCGTCGAGTAGTGCGCACCATTCATCGCGGGTCTTGGACAGAAAAATCTCGCCGAGCACCCGCGATTGTTCCTCCCAGGAGGCGCGATCGTACTGAGTATCGGCAAAGCGCGACGGCGCGCCGATGACCCGCAGCAGCTCGCGGTAGAAGGCCGGCTCCAAGGGACCGATGGCCACCTCCCGTCCGTCGGCGCATCGATAGGTTCTATAGAAAGGTGCGGCTCCCCCGAGGATGTTGTCGGTTCGATCGACGGACAGCCGGCCGCTCGGGATGAGGCCCGAAAACATGGTCATGAGCGAGGCGACTCCATCGACGATGGCGGCCTCGATCACCTGCCCTTTCCCGGAGCGCGCGCGTTCCAGGAGGGCCGCCAGGATGCCGAACGCCAGGAACAAAGAGCCGCCGCCGAAGTCGCCGACCAGATTGAGCGGAGGCACCGATCGCCTGCCCGGCTCGCCGATCGCCGCCAGCGCTCCGGAGAGCGCGATGTAATTGATGTCGTGGCCGGCGACCTTCGCCTTGGGCCCGGTTTGTCCCCACCCGGTCATGCGGGCGTACACGAGCCGGGGATTCAAGGCATGGAGCGGCTCGGGTCCGAGCCCGAGCCGCTCCATCACGCCCGGCCTGAATCCTTCGATCAGCACGTCGGCGCGAGCGGCGAGTTTCAAGCACTGCTCGCGGCCGGCATCGTTGCGGATGTCCAGGGTAAGGACGCTCCGTCCGCGGTCGACCACCGGATTGGGCCAACCATTGCCTCCCGGCCGATCGATCCTGAGAACCTCGGCGCCGAGATCGGCGAGAAGCATGGCGCAATGCGGCCCGGGGCCGATTCCGGTGAACTCGATGACTCGCACGCCGCTGAGAGGGCCGTCGGGTGATTCCATGAGGATACGATACGCCAGGCGCGATCGTACCTCTATGTGCACCGGATGAACCCCCCGGCGCATCTTCTACAAGGTCAGCCAGGTTCCCCCGCGCCGAGAACTCTCCACAGCCTTGGCGACGAAGCGCAAACCGCGCAGCCCATCGTGCACGGTGGCGTAGTTTCGACGTGGTGCCTCCCCGAGGCGCACGCGGCGCACATCGGCGATGAACTCGCGATAGATC
>DASYAC010000113.1:0-3368 GCA_036501585.1 Steroidobacteraceae bacterium | reverse complement strand
GCGCAGCCCCAGCGCCCGCAGCCGCCGTGAGACCCGGCTGTACACCATGTCTTCCTTGGAGTCGGCCAAGTTTATTCCGGCGAGCTTCTTCACCAGGGCGCGCAGCGTCAGGAAATCGGCGTGGCCGAATTCGAACTCCCGCGCCCGCGAATCCTGCCCGTCGATCACCTGGGAGGCCCGGCGATTCATGGGTCGGAACTGGACAGCGAGCCGTGCATTCCCAGCAGCCTCAACGCGTTGAGCAGCACCGGTGTTTCGCCGGACCAGCGGACCTCGATGCCCCGCCGGGCGGCCTCGCGGCCGTAGGCGACCAGGAGTTGCACGCCGGCCGTATCTACATCGGCCAGCTCACCGAGATCGATCCGGACGGGCGTCCCCGCTTCCAGGGTCCGCTCCAGCAGACGGTGGCTGGCCGCAACGTCCTGGATACGCAGGCTCGCACCGAGCTTGATCACGGCGCTCTCACCCGGCCGCCGCATTGACCAGCATGTCGAGGTTGAGCAATGTGATCATCCGATCCTCGAGTGTGGCAATGCCTTGGATGAAGGCCTGTTCCGTCGGGCCGGCCAAGAGCGGCGGCGGGGGCTGGATCTGCTCCTGAGCGATGTCGTGAACCTCGTTGACGGCGTCCACCACCACCCCGACGGTCCTTTCGCCCCTCTCGCCGGACACCCGAACCACGATGATCACGGTCGTCGGCTCGAACGGCGCCCGATCGAGCCCGAAGCGCACACGCAGATCGAGCACCGGCACGATGGCGCCGCGGAGATTCAAAACGCCCAGGACGTACTTTGGGGTGTGGGGCAGGCGGGTCACGCTGTCCCAGACCTTGATCTCCTGTACACACCGGATGTCGGCCCCGTACTCTTCGAGACCCACCATGAAACTCACGTAGCGCCGCAGAAGGTCGGCGGGGTTCGCGGGGGCGGGCGCAGCCGGAATGCTCTGGGTGCTCATTGAAGCGCTCATCAGGCGGCCAATTGGGGCGCGTGCTTGCCCATGAACAAGGCGATCAGGCCCGGCACATCCAGGATCAGTGCGACGGTTCCATCGCCGTGGATGGTCGCGCCCGCCAGGCCGGGAATTTGCCTGAAGTTGGTATCGAGGCTCTTGATGACCACTTGTTGCTGCGCCAGCAGCTCGTCCACGAGGATCGCGACCCGCTTGCCGTCCGATTCGACCACGACCAGGAGGCCGCTATCGACCTCGCGCGCGTCCGGCTCGATGTCGAACAGATCGTGCAGCCGCACGATGGGAAGATAGGTGTCGCGATGCTTGAATACCTCGGTGCCTCCGGGGATGGTGTGCGTGTGCTTGCCTCGCGGCTGCACCGTCTCGATGATGGAAATCAGCGAGATCACGTAGATTTCCTTGCCCACGCGCAGCATCTGTCCTTCGAGAATGGCGAGCGTCAACGGCAGCCGGATACGCACGGTGCTGCCCTGGCCGGCGCGGCTGCTGATGTGAACGTGGCCGCCCAGATCGTTGATGTTGCGGCGAACGACGTCCATCCCGACGCCGCGCCCGGACACGTCGCTCACCGTTTCGGCAGTCGAAAACCCGGGCAGGAAGATCAGATCGTATATCTGCTCGTCGGTAAGGGCGGCGGCCGGATCGGCGAGCCCGCGCTCCTGCGCCTTGGCCAGGATCCGCTCCTTGTTGAGGCCGGCACCGTCGTCCCTGACCTCGATGATGACGCTGCCCCCTTCGTGGAACGCGTTGAGCTCGAGAAGGCCGGTGTCGCCTTTGCCGGTTGCCGCCCGCGCTTCCGGGGTTTCCAATCCATGATCGAGGGCGTTGCGCACCAGATGCACGAGCGGATCGCCGATCTTCTCCAGCACCGTCTTGTCGATTTCGGTGTTCTCGCCGCTCAATCGAAGCTCCACTTTCTTGCCGAGCGTTCGGGAAAGTTCGTGCACCAGGCGCGGGAAGCGATTGAAGGAGAAGCTGATCGGGAGCATCCGGATCTTCAGCACGCTCTCCTGCAACTCGCGGGTATTGCGGGAGAGTTGCGCGAGGCCGCGCCGCAGCGCCTCGACGCTCGAGGGATCATAGTGATCGGAAAAGCGGCTGAGCATGGACTGTGTGATGACCAGCTCGCCGACCAGATTGATGAGGGCATCGACTTTTTCGGTCGCGACGCGGATCGAGCCGGCGTCCGCGGCGGCTCTCGACGGTCGCGGCATCGCGGAAGAAGTCTCCGCGCGAGGAGCGGGCGGCGCGATCTCGGCTGGCGGTTCGGGAACCGGCGCGGGCACCGCGCTGCGGAGCGGCTCGTAGAGGATGGTCGAATTGGCGTCCACCCAATCGAACACCTCGGCAAGCTGCGCTTGGGCAACCGGCGCGTGAAGGATCAATGTCCAGTGGAGGTAGCATTGCGTGGGGTCCATGTCCGCGAGCGCGGGCAGTCCTTCCGTCGCCGCGTGTACCACGAGATCCCCGAAGGCCGAGAGCTCCCTGAACAGCCTCAGCGGATCATTGCAGGTCGCGAAAAGACTCGGATGGGGCCTGAAGTCGATTCGCCAGCCGCTCACCCCGGCGTCCGCGGCGCGAATGGGCGCATCGGGGCCAGCCGTCGGAGCGGGCGCGATGCCCGGCTGCGGCGCGACGCCCGGCTGCAGCTCTCCCTTCACGGCGGGCCGGCCGAGAAGCTCCGACAGCTGCCGGGTCAACGGTTCCGCCTGGGGTGCGACGATCGGTTGCTTGGATCCGGCGAGGCTGACCATTTCCCGCGTCACGTCGACCGCTTGCAAGAGCAATTGCACGGCCTCGGTCGTGGCGGGCCGGCTGCCGTCGCGCATTTGATCGAGCAGCGTTTCCACCGCGTGGGTGAACCCGGAGATTTCAGTGAACCCGAACGTGGCGGCACCGCCCTTGATGGAGTGCGCGGCGCGAAAAATGGTGTTGATCGTTTCCCGATCCGAGGACGCATCGAGTGCGAGCAGGCCGGACTCCATGACGTCGAGACCCTCCGCGCTCTCCTGGAAGAAAATGCTGAGGATCTGCTCCATTTCGAGGTCGACGGTCATCGGGCTACAGGACCTTCGCGATCGTCGTCAGGAGCTTTTCGGGATTGAACGGCTTGACCAGCCAGCCGGTGGCGCCTGCCTGCTTTCCTTCTATCTTCTTGTCCTGGCCTGCCTCCGTCGTCAGTACGAGCATGGGGACGTGTTTGTAGGACTCGATCTGCCGCAACTCACGCACCAGGGTGATGCCGTCCATATGGGGCATGTGGACATCGGTCAACACCAGATCCACCGAATGCCCGCGCGCGTAAGCGAGCGCCTCGAGGCCGTCAGGAGCCTCGACGACGCTGTATCCCGCTTGCCGCAAAGTAAAGCTGACCATCTGTCGCATGGAAGCGGAGT
>DASYAC010000112.1:0-2384 GCA_036501585.1 Steroidobacteraceae bacterium | reverse complement strand
GCCTGACCCCGAGATCCTCCTCCAGGGCGTGGATCTGATGGCTGATCGCGGCCGGCGTTACATGCAGCTCGTCGGCGGCCTTGCTGAAGCTCATATGCCGGGCCGCCGCTTCAAACGCCCGCAGCGCGCTCAATGGGGGCAAATGATTATTCATCACGGATGAGAAAATCTAAGCCGTCGCTGAGAAACTCTCGTTTGTCGACGCATGCCATGGCGGCCATTTTTAACGGAAGGGAGTTCGATGTGCGCATGATCACATCATTCGCCGAGTTTAGGAGAGTTCATATGGTCGCGATTCATTTGCATGCCACCCGGGGCCGGTCCGGGCAGCGTCACGGGGTTCTCGCAGTGGGTGATGCTTGGGACCACGTCGTCGCGAACCTGCGCGAATGGCGCCGGCGCTCCCGCGAGCGTGCGGAGCTCGCCGCGCTCGACGACAGAACGCTTAAGGACATCGGGCTCACCCGCTCGGATGCCGAATTCCTCAGCAACAAGCCGTTCTGGAGGGCGTAATGATTTTGTTGGCGATCGCGGGCAGCACTATCGGCGCATGGTGGCGCCGCGTTATACTGGCGCTTGTGCAACCGGCGCCACGCTCGAAGGGCGAAGTCCCGCTGGAGTTTTACAGATTTCCGATCTTCTGAGCCTTTGACCCCACTGCTCCCAAGGAGGACCGAATATGAGCAAAACGGACAGCCTGCCCTATGTCGAGGCCCAACTGAACTATCTCGGCCCGATGACCGAGCGGCCACGCTATTACGCCTATGAAGTAGGCGAGCGCTCGAACATGACGTCCGATCCGCACAAGATGCGCATTCACGACATGCGGCCGATATCGTCCGACGTGTCGCTCGACACGCAAGGATTTGCGCTCGTCGAGCAGCGCAGCGCGGTGCAGGATTTCTGGGATGATGACGAGGTCCGCCGGGTCTATTACCCGGAGGCCGAACGCGTCATCAAACAGGTGACTGGCGCCAGCCGCGTCTTCATCTTCGACCATCTGCAGCGCCGCCGCGTGACAGGCCTGCAGGACCGCGCGCCCGGTGGGCCGCGCCAGCCGGCGAGTCGCGTGCATGTCGACCACACCGCGAAATCGGGTCCGCAGAGGGTTCGCGACCTGCTGCCCGACGAGGCCGATGAATTGCTGAAGGGCCGCGTCCAGGTGATCAACTTTTGGCGCCCGCTTTTCAGTCCATTGCAGGACGCGCCGCTCGCAGTATGCGACTCCCGCACCGTCGCCGCCGAGGACCTCGTAGCCTCGGACCTGGTCTACAGGGAACGGGTCGGCGAGACCTATTCGGTGCGGTACAACGCGGCGCACCAATGGTATTACGTGCCCGAAATGCGCCGCGACGAGGCGCTGCTGTTGAAGATCGCCGACACCCGGACCGACATCCCGGCCCGCTTTATGCCGCATACCTCGTTCACCGACCCGACGACGCCCCCCGACGCGCGTCCGCGTGAAAGCATCGAGGTCCGCACCCTCGTCTTCCACCCAGCCTGAGGCTCGCCCCTCTCCCCGCCCCCACACTTTTCCCTCCCCGCTCGCGCGGGGGAGGGTTAGGGTGGGGGCGATGCGGCTCTGCGAAGAAGGAGTACGGCGATGCTGAGCGGCGTCTACCGCTTTCCGCAGATGGAAAGCGTCGTGTTCGGCAAACCCTTTGCCGAGGCGCTGGCAGGAGGTCGACCGGCTCGACGCCCGCTCCGTCTTCGTCCTGGCGAGCGAAGTGCTCGGCAATCGCTTTGCCGGGCTCTGCGCCAAGATTGGCGCGCATACGCCGCGTGACGATGTCGTCGCTGCGGCCAATCGCTCACATCCCAGCCCTACAGGCCGTTCCAGAGTTCGAGATCAGCGCCGTCTGCGGCGGGCAAGCACGTCTATGCCGAATGGCCGCTCGGCCGCAACACCGACTGGGCAGCGCGGATGGCACAGAGGCGCGTGAGGTCGCGGTGAGCTGCAGGTCTCCTTCATCGCCGCGGATCTCGAACAGGAACTCTGTCCCCGGTTCATGCCGCCACGGATCTGAAAGGATACGACAGCACCCAAGCCCGCACATGCGACGCCACCCCCGGACGCGGCGGCGCGGCGCAGGGCACCGCCGGTGCTGACGTATTCGATCGAGCAATTGCCTTCGTTCAACGCCGCGTTTTACAACGGGGCGCGCGCTGAGTTGTTCAAAGTTGCCGAGCTCACGATGCCCGCGCGGGACACCAGGGCATTCGAGGTGCCGGCGGGACACTTTTTCCGTGTCGTGAGCACTGAGGGCCCGGTCGAAAACCAAATGGCTGAGCTACTTGACCATGACCCACGGGGGACGGATTGAAACTCGTGTAATATCACCGTTTGTATACTCCCGTCGGGTTCACCCCCGCACGTGGGTCGT
>DASYAC010000111.1:0-4091 GCA_036501585.1 Steroidobacteraceae bacterium | reverse complement strand
CGAGGTGGATGTGGCGCTGGATCCGTTTCCGTTTACGGGGTCGACGACGACGTTCGAGGCTCTGTGGATGGGGGTTCCGGTGGTGACGCTGGCGGGGCGTGCGATGGCGGGGCGGTGGAGTGCGTCGATCCTGCATGCGCTGAGGCTGGATGAGCTGGTGGCGGGGAGCCGGGATGAGTACGTGCGGCTGGCGCGGGAGTTGGCGACAGACCCGGAGCGCCTTGGGGCGTTGCGGGCTGGCTTGCGGGCGCGGGTGTCTGGCTCGCCGATGTGCAATGGGAAGGCGCGGGCGCGGCAGGTGGAGCGGATTTACCGGGCGCTGTGGCGCCGATGGTGCAGAAGCGGATGAGCGGCGCGCTCGAAGAAGCCATTGCGCATCACCGCGCCGGACGCCTCGAGGCGGCTGAGATCTCCTACCGCCGCGCGCGTGCGGCGGCGCCGCGCAACGCTTTGCTTGCGGGGCTGCTCGGCGACGTGCTGCAAGCGCTGGGGAAGGACGCGGACGCCGAGACCGCTTATCGCGATGCGGTGCGTCTCGATCCGGGCCTCGCCGTGGTCCACATGAATCTCGGTCTGGTATTGCGCCGTCAGCGCCGGTTGGATGACGCGCTCGCGGCGTTCGAGGCGGCCGCACATCGCGATCGCAGCTTGCCGGAAGTGCAGCTCAATCTCGGACTCGTGCAGTACGAGTTGGGACGTCCCGAAGCGGCCATCGCCGCCTATCGCACGGCCCTGGCACTTCGTCCGGATTACGCCGAGGCGTATCTCAATCTCGGCTCCGCTCTGCACCGGCAGGCTCGCTACGATGCGGCGAAAGCGGCCTACGAGGCGGCGCTGAAGATCCGGTCGGATTACGCCGAAGCGCATTACAACCTCGGCGTGACGCTGTTCGACGAGGGCGATCTCGACAGGGCCGTGGCCGCCTATCGCCGTACGCTGGCGATCGCGCCCGATCACGAGGGCTGCCGCAACAATCTGGCCTTTGTGCTGCAGGTCCTCGGGCGCGGCGCGGAGGCGGTCGAGCTTTATCGCAGGGGTATCGCTGCCGGACCAAATCCGGCGACCACGGCACGTTATCTTTCTCTCAACTCGCTCTACGACCCCGATACCGATCTCGACGCGCGTTACCGCGACCAGCGAAAGGCCGAAGACAAGTTTGCGCGGCCCCTCTATGCGACGGTCCGGCATGAGAACGTCGCCGATCCGAGACGCCGGCTGCGCATTGGCTATCTGTCGTCGGATTTTCGGGATCACCCGGTAGGCCGCAACGTCGAGCCGTTGCTGGCGTCTCGGGATCGCGCCGGTTTCGAGGTCATCGCCTACGCCGATATCGCGGCACCCGACTGGATGACCGCCAGGTTCCAGACGATGGTCGATACGTGGAGCCCGATCTCTGGTCTTTCGGACGAGGAGGTCGCGGCGAAGATCCGGGCGGATCGGATCGACATACTCGTAGTGTTGGCGGCACATTTTGACCGAAACCGGCCGCTCGTATGTGCGTATCGTCCGGCACCGATCCAAGTCAGCTTCCACGATCTCCTGACGACCGGCCTCGAGATGGTCGACTATTTCATCGCCGACCGCACCGTGCTTCCGAGGTGGCCACGCGAGCGCTTCACAGAACGTGCGATCCGCCTGCCCAGCATCTACGTGCATGCGCCATTGGCGGATGTGCCGGTGACGGCGCCGCCGAGTGCAGAGGCGAGCCTGGTCACCTTCGGCAGCTTCAACAATCCGGCCAAGGTCAATGACCAGGTGCTGGCGCTGTGGGCGAAGGTCCTGGAAGCCGTGCCCGGGTCACGGCTGCTCTTGAAATTCCGCAACTGGTACCTCGTACGGAGTCTTCAGGAGCGCATTAGCGTCACGTTGTGTGGTCTCGGTATCCCGCAATCGCGCATCCAGTTCGATGGAGCACCCGATCCCACGGCTGGGCACCTCGCCCGCTATGGCCGCGTCGACATAGCACTGGATACGTTTCCGTTCTCCGGCTCAACCACGACATTCGAGGCGCTGTGGATGGGCGTGCCGGTGGTGACGCTGGCCGGAGACACGGTGGCTTCGCGCTGGTCGTCCTCCATGTTGCGCGTCCTGGGGCTCGACGAGCTGGTCGCCGATACGACTACTGGCTACGTCGCCGCCGCCACAGCACTGGCGCGCGATCCGGTGCGGCTGGCGGCACTTCGCTCGACCCTCCGCGAACGGATCCGCCGTTCGCCGCTCGTCAACGGACCGTTGCGCGCGCGCCAGATCGAACGGGTATACCGCGCCGTCTGGCGCCGATGGTGCGCCCCAGCGGGTGGTAAAATCTGACCGCTATGGGAACGCGCAACACACCGACGGCGATCCGCGAATTTGAGCGGGGCAATGCGTGCGCCACGAAAGGCGAGGTTGCGGCAGGCATCCGTCACTACCGACTGGCCGTGGCGGCCGACCCCGAATTCGCGCCGGCGCACGTGACGTTGGGTGCGGCGCTGCAGACCCTCGGTCATTTGCAGGACGCGCAGCGCGCGTTTGAGCGCGGCGTGTCCCTGGACCCGAAGCGCGCCGAAGCGCATTACGGCCTGGGCAACGTTCACCTGGCGTTGGGGCGTCTCGACGACGCGGTGCAGGGGTATCAGCGCGCACTCGAACTACGGCCGGAATTTCCCGAGGCGCTTCTGCATCTCGGTGTAGCCTTGGCGCGCCGGCGGCAATTCGATCTGGCGGCGAGCGCGTTCCGTCTCGCGCTGTCATTCAAGCGTGATCTGGCCGAGGCGCACGGCAATCTGGGATCGGCGCTGCGCAGCCTGGGGCAGTTCGATGCGGCAGAAGCGAGTTTTCGGGCTGCGTTGGGCCTCAAGCCGGGGCTCGTGGATGCGCAGACCAATCTCGGCCTGCTTCTGTTCGATCAAGGGCGGATCGCCGAGGCGATTTCCGTCTACGACCGTGCCATCGAGGCCAGCCCGGGCCATCTGGCGGCATGGCGCAACCGGATTGCCGCGGTGCTGTACGATCCGTCGCGCGATGAGGCCGATCATCATGATCTGCTGCGGCGCTTCGAGGCCCGGTTCGCAGCGCCCGTCCAGGCGCGATTTGCGGTTCCCGACCGCGACCGCGACCCGGAGCGGCCGCTGCGCGTGGGCTACGTTTCGTCCGATTTCGTCGATCATCCGATCGCGCGCAATCTCGAGCCGGTGCTGGCGAACCATGATCGGCGACGATACGAAGTGTTCTGCTACGCGGAAACGCCGCAACCGGATTCAATGACCGCCCATCTTCGCGGCGTGGTTGATGCGTGGCGCGAGACGATCGGGCTCGCGGATGAGGATGTCGCCGCGCAGATCCGCGCCGACCGCGTCGATATCCTGGTGTGTCTCTCGAGCCGGCTCGACAAAGGGCGGCCTTTGTTGGCGGCGTATCGTCCGGCTCCTGTGCGGGTGAGCTTTCACGATCCGGGGACGAGCGGGTTGTCGGCGATGGAGTACCTGATCGCGGACCGCGTGCTGGTGCCGCGGGGGCCCAAGGTTCTAGAGAAGGAGGAGCGGTTCAGCGAGCGGGTTGTGGGGCTGCCGAGCTTCTATATCCATGCCCCGTTGGGGGGCCCGGAGGTGGGACCGCTTCCGGCGGCTGCGCGCGGGTATGTGACGTTCGGGTCGTACAACAACCCGGCGAAGGTGAACGACGAGGTCCTGGCGGTGTGGGGCGAGGTGTTGCGCGCCGTGCCGGGGGCTCGCCTCAAGCTCAAGTTCAAGAACTGGTTCGGGAACCAGGGCCTGCGCGAGCGGGTGCTGCGCGGGCTGGGGAGCGACGGGAGCCGGGTGGAGTTCGTGGCGGCAGAGGCGGCGCGCGGGGAGCATCTGGCGCTTTACCATGACGTGGATGTGGCGCTGGATCCGTTTCCGTTCACGGGGTCGACGACGACGTTCGAGGCTCTGTGGATGGGGGTTCCGGTGGTGACGCTGGCGGGGCGCGCGATGGCGGGGCGGTGGAGTGCGTCGATCCTGCATGCGCTCAGGCTGGATGAGCTGGTGGCGGGGAGCCGGGATGAGTACGTGCGGCTGGCGCGGGAGTTGGCGACAGACCCGGAGCGCCTTGGGGCGTTGCGGGCTGGC
>DASYAC010000110.1:0-27209 GCA_036501585.1 Steroidobacteraceae bacterium | reverse complement strand
AAGATGGCGGTGACCGGCGTGTAATGCAGGCTCCGCTCGAGTTTGCGCTGATACCAGCTGCGCAGCCGTTCGAACCGGGCATCGATGAATGCCACGACCCGCGTTTCCCAGTTGCGGTCCCCGGCTTGGTGCGGTTTCAAGAGCTTCGAACACATCATCGGCGAGAGCGTCAATGCGATCACCGCGGAGACGGTCACTGCGCCCGCCAGCGTGAACACGAACTCGGTGAACAGGGCGCCGGTAAGACCCCGCTGGAAGCCGATCGGAATGTAGACCGCGAGCAGCACCACCGTCATCGCGACGATCGCGGTGCCGAGCTCGCCCGCCGCCTGCATGGCGGCGGCGAGCGGTGCCATTCCCTCCTCGAGATGCCGGTTGACGTTCTCGACCACGATGATGGCGTCGTCCACCACGAGGCCGATGGCGAGCACGAGCGCGAGCAGTGTCAGCAAATTGATCGAGAATCCGAGCGCCAGCATGATGCCGAGCGTGCCCACCAGGGAGAGCGGTATCGCGATCACCGGGATCAGCACCGAGCGCGGCGATCCCAGGAACGCGAAGATCACCAGCATGACGATGACGAGCGCCTCGATCAGGGTCACCGCGACCTCGTGGATCGAGGCGTTCACGAAGTCCGTGGAGTCGTACATGATCTGGGCCTTGAGGCCCTGCGGCAGCTGCGCGGAGATCTCGGGGAACGCGTCGCGGACCCCCTTGATGACGCTCAGGAGATTTGCCGACGGTGTGATCTGGATGCCCATGAACACCGCCGTGATGCCGTTGACCGCGACTTTCGCTTCGTAGCTGTCGGCACCCAGGCTCACGTTGGCCACGTCCTTCAGGTATACGTTGGCTCCATCCACCGACTTCACCACGAGATTGCGGAATTCCTCCAGCGAATGCAGATTCGTGGTCGAGGTGAGCGTGATCTGAATCATCTGGCCCTTGGTGTTTCCGACCGCCGACACGTAGTCGTTGCTCGCCAGCGCGTTCGATACGTCGCTCGCGGTCATGCCGTAGGCTTGCAGCTTCACGGGATCGAGCCACGCCCGCAGCGAGAACGTCTGGCCGCCGAGGATCTCGGCCGTCTGCACGCCCTCCAGCGCCTGGAGCTTCGGCTGGACGACGCGCGTCAGATAATCGGTGATCTGATTGGACGCGAGGACATCGCTGGTGAAGCCCAGGAACATCGCATCGATGGTCTGTCCTGCCTTGACCGTGATGACCGGCTGCAACGTTCCCGTCGGCAGCTGGTTCAGCACCGATTGGACCTTGATGTTGATTTCGGCGGCGGCCTTGGACGTGTCGTAGTTCTGGCGCAGATACACCGTGATGGTGCTGGTGCTGCTCTGGCTGGTCGACTGCATGTAGTCGATGCCGTTGGCCTGGGCGATGGCGGTCTCCATCGGTGTGGTGATGAACCCGGCGATCGCATCGGGATCGGCGCCCGGGAAGCTGGTGGTCACGGTGACCACGCCGTTCTCGGTCTTGGGGTAGGCGAGCACCTGGAGCGCACTGAACGAGCGCAGCCCGACGACGAGGATGACCAGGCTCACCACCGAGGCGAGCACCGGGCGGCGGATGAAAATGTCCGTGAACTTCATGGCGGCGAGGGCGGCTTATTCGTTGGGCGGCGTCGGATGGATGTCGTCCGTCGGCTGCACGGCATTGTTGACGACGACCGGCGAGCCGTTGCGCAGCTTGATCTGGCCGGCCGACACGACGACATCCCCTTCCTTGACGCCGGAGAGGAGCGCTACCTGATCGCCGCGAGACGCACCGAGCTTGACGAAGCGCTGCTCGACGGTGTCCTTCGGCTTGCCGTCGCTCCCCTTGCCCTGCACCAGGAGATAGACCGTGTCGCCGTACGGGTTGTACGTGATGCAGGTCTGCGGGACGGTGATCTCCGTGGACGAGTCGCCGGAGTCGATCGCGACGGTGGCGAACATGCCCGGCACCAGCCGCCGATCGGTATTCTTGAACGAGGCGCGCACCTGAACGTTGCGGCTGGCGTTATCGACCTTGGAATTGATCGCCTCGATGGTCCCCTTGAAGCTCTCGCCCGGAAAGGTATCGACCGTCGCCGTGGCGGCTTGGCCGATCCTCAAGTGCTCGAGCGCCTGCTGGGGCACGTAGAAATCGATCAGCATGGGATCGAGCGCCTGCAGCGTGACCACGGTCGTCCCCGCCGCCAGGTACTGACCGAGGTCGACTTGACGGATGCCGAGCCGCCCGGCGAAGGGTGCCCTGACGATTTTCTCCTCGATCAAGGCCTGTTGCGCGATCACTTGCGCTTTCGCCGATTTGAGGATGGAGACATCGGTATCGATCGTCGCCTGGCTGATCGCCTGCGCCGCGAATTGCTCGCGGTCGCGCTTCAAGGTCTGGTCGGCGAGCTCCGCCGCCGCCTTGAGCTGCTCGAGCTTGGCATAGTCGTCGTTCGGCTTGAGCTTGAGCAGCACCTTGCCCGCCGGCACGTCGTTGCCGGAATCGAACGCGATCTCTTCGACCACGCCGGAGGCCTGCGCGGAGAGATCCGCGCCCCGGACCGCGCGCAAGCTCCCGATGGCCCGAATCTGCGCCTGCCAGGTGGCTTTCTTCGCCACCACTGTCGACACCGTTTGCGGCGCGGTCGCGGCCTGCGCCATGAATTTCTTGGTGAACGAGCCGACGAAGGCTTGCCAGGCGAACACGCCGCCGATCACGAGGGCCACGAGCGCCACCACGATCACGAGCGGCTTCACCATCGACTTGAGCTGGACGGTCTCGCCGTCCCGGGGTGACGGGGTCAGTACTGTGCTCACGGAGATCCTCGAGTCGTGGACGGCGCGTTATCGGCTACGTCGTTGCGGTTCCACCAGCCGCCGCCGAGCGCCTGAAACAGCGCCGCGGTGTCGGTGAATCGTTGCGCGCGTGCCTTGACCAGCGCGACGGCTGCGTTTTGATAGGTCTGTTCGGCGGTGAGCACCTGCAGATAACTCGCGCCTCCGGCCTTGTACTGGGCCTGAACGAGATCCAGGCTCCCGGCGGCGGAGCGTTCGGCGGTGGTCTGTGCCGCGAGCGCGTCGGCATCTCCCTCGAGCGCGAGCAGGGCATCCGCCACATTTTGGAACGCCGTGAGCACGGTCGCCTTGTAATTGGCGGCGGCTTCCTGCGCGGCCGCGACCGCCGCCCGGCGCTGGTGCAACAGCTGACCGCCCTTGAAGATCGGCTGGGTCACCGAGCCTGCGAGGGCCCAGACGGCCGAGGCGGGCGAGAACATGTCCGCAAACCGCGTGGCATCGCCCCCGTAGCTCCCGGTGATGGTGAGCTGTGGCAGCATGTTCGCCGTCGCCACGCCGACCTGTGCGGTGGCTTGATGCAGGAGAGCGGAATACTGCCGTACGTCCGGCCGCTGCTCGACGAACTTCGACGGCACGCTCACGGGCAACTCGACCGGCAGCTCGAGCGTGTCGAGACGGAACTGAGAGCCGCTGTATTCGGCGGGCAACGCGCCTACGTAGGTCGCCAGCAGATCCCGTTCTTGAGCGAACTGGGTGCGCAGGGCGGGAAGCGTGGCCAGAGTCGCCTGCAAGGTGGCTTGCTGTTGCAGGACGTCGGTGCGCGAGGCGCCTCCGGCGGTGACCCGGCGTCGAGTGATGTCGAGCTCGGATTGCTGCGCGCGGGCGATGTCCTCTTGCGCCGCAATCTGGGCGCGAAGCGAGGCTTCGGTGATCGCCGCCGCGACCACGTTGCTGGTCAGCGTGAGATAGCTCGCCTCCAGAGAAAAGCGCGCGTATTCGGCTTGGGCCTGCAGCGCCTCGATTTGCCGGCGGATGCCGCCGAAGGCGTCCAAAGTGTACGAGACGCTCACGTTGGCGCTGTTCAGCGTGTAGTAGTACCCGCCGGACCCGGGAAGACCGAACTCGGCGAGGCTCCCGCGGTTGCGCTGAGCCTCGTAGGTTCCCGAGAGACTCGGCAGAAGCGCGCCGCGTTCGGCGGCCACGTTCTCATTGGCTTCGCGCAGCGCCGCCTGCGCGGACTCGAGCGTCGGGTTTTGCTTCAGTGCGCGCTCGATGAGCGCATTCAACTCGGGCGATTGGAACAGCGTCCACCACTGTCCCGGAATGTCGAGGCCGTCGACGAAGCGCTGGGCTTCCCCGCCCGGTAACGGCGCGGAGGCCGTGGCGCTCGCAGGGGTGGTTCCCGCCGGGGTGAAGCCGGCGTTGGCCGGCGCCGCGGGCGCCTTGAAATTCGGTCCGACCGCGCAGCCGGCCGGAATGCCGAGCGCGAGCACGCAGAGCGTCAGCAGAGCGATCGGATGGTTCGAAGCGATGGAATAGTTCGAAGTGTCGGCCATGAGGCTAGCCCGCGTCCACGAAGTCGAGGTCGCCGCGCGGAGCGGTGCCGTTCAGGAAGATATCCACCACATGTTGCAAATGCGCGGCGAAGTTCAGTTTCGACATCTCCTCGGCAGAGCCGAACAGCAGGCACTCGTGCAACTCCGCGCACACCATTTGCATGAACAAGGCCGCCGCTCGGTCTGGATCGGCGAGCACGAGCCTGCCGCGAAGCACCTGCCCGCGAAAATATTGGGCGACGGCATTGTTCACGCGTTCCTTGGTGCCCGCGCGCATCTTCGCGGCCAGAGCCGGGAAGCGCTGTGCTTCGGTGGCAACGATCCGGAAGAGCGCGGCTGCCTCGGGCGCGCAGGCGCGGCCCGTCACGGTCTCGCCGATGGTGAGCAATGCCTGCCTCGTCGACAGCCGTTCGAGCTCCGCCCCGAACAACGTCACCATGTCGCGGTCGACCAGCCGGGTGATGACCGAGGCCAGCAGGTCCGCTTTATTCTTGAAACGCTCGTAAATGGTGCGGGTGGAGACGCCTGCTTCATGCGCAACCTTGTCGATGCTGGCGGCCCCATATCCCTCCCTCAAGAAAACCCGAGTCGCGGCGGCGATCATTATGTCAACTCGCTCCGTCTCGGTGCCGCGCCGCGGCCGCCCCACACGGCTGGTCGGTACGCGCTCGCGCTCAACGGTATCGCCGGGGCCCCTGTCCTGCATCCCTAGAAAAATGACATGTGTCGTTTTCCAAGGCAAGGATTATTTGCGGTACTGACATTCTCTCCATAAAATATTATCCCGTTAATGATTAGTACTCGAGTGACTAGCGACCTACCTACGCGCCTCGAATTGCTGGAGCAAAGTCTCCGGAGCCTGAGCGCGCGAATGCCGGGCGCGCCCGCAGCGACCATCATGCTGAGCCGGTTGATCATGGAGCTCGGCCACCAGCTCTCCAGCCTCATGGAGCATCAAATCCGTCCCTACGGACTGGGAGAGGCTGAGTTTCGGGTGCTGACCGCGCTGTTCGCCCAGCCCGAGGGCGTGGCGTACCCGAGCGAGCTGTGCGAGCGCACGGGGCAGAGTCCCGCCAACATGTCGCGGATCGGCGATGTGCTGGTAAGCCATAACCTCATCACCCGAGTGCTGAGCGCCACGGATCGAAGGCGCATGGTGCTTCGCATGACCGACGAGGGT
The DNA here is from genome assembly GCA_036501585.1 of Steroidobacteraceae bacterium. GTDB lineage: Bacteria > Pseudomonadota > Gammaproteobacteria > Steroidobacterales > Steroidobacteraceae > Bog-1198. The sequence goes on along the minus strand of DASYAC010000110.1, from coordinate 21,690 downwards.
GAAGCACTGGTACGGCGGCTACTGCCCCTGATGTTCGATTCGCTGAAGGTCCTGTTCGAGGACATCTGTGAGGCCGATCAACTCGCGTTGATCCAGCATTTGAAGCGCGTCGGCGCGAGGCTCGGTGGCCGTCCCGCGGACCCCATCCCGTGAGCCGGCGCGTCATCGGAATTCTTGCAGCCGCCTTGTGCGTCGGCTGCGCCGGATTGCCGGCCAAGCCCAAGCCCCCGGCCCTGACCGATGCAGCCCCGCTGTCCGAGCCGCCGAGCGGCGGAGCGGCGTGGCCCGCGGAGGACTGGTGGAAGCAATACCGGGATCCAACGCTCGATCGGCTGGTCGAGCTAGCGCTCGAATCCTCTCCCACGCTGGCCTCCGCCCACGCGCGATACGAAACGGCGCGGCAGTCGGTGCGGATCGCGAGCGCGGCGACCGGAGCGCAGGTGGAGGCGAACGGCGATTTCTCGCGCCAGCGGTTCAGCGACAATGGGGTGTTTTCGCCGTCGCTCCTGGGATTCAGCTGGTACAACCAGGCGGACCTTGGTCTGCAGGCGAGCTACACCTTCGACTGGTGGGGCAAACAGCGCCACGCCGTCGAGGCCGCGATGGACCAGGCCCACGCGAGCCAGGCGGAACGCAGCGCGGCCGCTCTGATGCTGACGAGCTCGATCGCCGACAGCTACTTCGGATGGCAGGCCGACGAGGCCCGAATCGAGGTTGCCCGCGAACGGGAGAGCACGCTCGAGCGTGAACGCTCGATCAGCCAAGCGCGCATCCGCGCCGAGCTCGACCCCAAGGACGACCTGGAACGCGCGAACTCAAGCATCGCCGAGGTGCGCGAGCAGATCGCCGCGCTCGAGGGCTCGGCGAAATTGCGGGTGATCGCGCTGGCGGCGCTCGCGGGCCGGGCCCCCGCGGAGCTCCCCGAACTGCACGTACGGCCGCTGCCGCCGGTGGACGCACGGGTTCCCGACGACGTGCGCATCGATCTGCTCTCGCGGCGCCCGGACATCGTCGCCAGCCGCTGGCGCGTTGAGGCCGCCGAGCACAGCCGTGAGTCGGCGCGGGCCGAATTCTTTCCGGATATCAGCATCAACGCGCTGATCGGCCTTCAGAGCATGGATGTCGGGACGCTCCTCCATTACGGCAGCCGGGTACCCGCCGCCACCGCCGCGATTCACCTGCCGATCTTCGATGCCGGCCGTCTCGAGGCGCGCTATGGGGCGGCCCAGGCGGCGGTCGATTCTGCGGTGGCGAGCTACCGGGATACGGTGGTCGGCGCGGCGCGCGACGTGGCGACGCAGGCGTCGAGCCTCGCTCAAATCGCGGCGGAACGGACAGAACGCCGGAAGAGCCTCGATGCGGCGTCGGCGCTCGAGGCGAGCGCGGCGGCCCGGGTCAGGCAGGGTGTCGTCGATCCCAGGGTCGAGCTGCGCGCCGCCGAGACCTCGATCCAAGAGCGCGATGCCTTGCTCCAGCTCGATGCGGCGGCCGTGTCGGCGGACATCGGCCTCAAGCGGGCGCTGGGCGGGGGATATGACATGAAGGCAACACCATGAATGCGACCGTAGACCCCATCGCGCCGGCTCCCGAGAACGGCCGCCGGCGTCGGATCCTCCTTCTGATGGCGGCGGTATTCATGGTCATCGGGGTGCTGTGGGCGCTTTATTGGGTGCTGGTCCTGTCCAAGCGCGAGCGCACCGATGATGCCTATGTGAACGGCAACAAGGTGGTGCTGTCCGCGCAGGTTCCGGGGACGGTGATCGCGGTGCTCACCGACGATACGCAGCTCGTGCACGCCGGAGAGGTACTGGTGAAGCTCGATCCGGTCGATGCCGAGATCAATCTCGCGCGCGCGGAAAGCGCGCTCGCGCAGACGGTCCGTCAAGTCAGGCAGCAGCGCGCGACCGCGCACCAGTACGAGGCGTTGATCGCGACCCGCCGGATCGAGCTCGCTCGCGCGGCGTCGGACTTGGAGAAGCGGGAGCCGCTGTTGGCCGCCGATGCGATCGCACCGGAGGAGGTGCGGCACGCCCGCGAGGCGGTCGAGCTCGCGAAAGCCGCGCTCGATGAGTCGGTGCACGAAGCGGGCGCCGCGCGCGCCTTGGTGGACGGTGTGGACGTGAAGGATAACCCCGCGGTGCTGCAGGCGAAGACCGCATTTCGCGATGCCTGGATAACAGCCAAGCGCAACGCGGTGCTCGCGCCCGTCACGGGCTACGTCGCCGATCGCAGCGTCCAATTGGGACAGCACATCCAGGCCGGCCAGGCGCTGATGACCGTGATTCCGCTCAATCAGCTGTGGGTGGATGCGAACTTCAAGGAAGTTCAGCTGCGGGATTTGCGCATCGGCCAGCCCGCCGAGGTGCGCAGCGACCTCTACGGAGGCGCGCATTTATTCCATGGCCGCGTCACCGGCATGTCGGCGGGAACGGGCGCAGCGTTTGCGTTGCTACCGGCGCAAAACGCATCGGGCAACTGGATCAAGGTCGTACAGCGCGTGCCGGTGAGGATCGAAGTGGACGCCCAGGACCTCGCCAAAGCGCCGCTGCGGGTGGGTCTCTCGGCGACGGTCACGGTGGACACTTCCGACCGGAGCGGCCCGGTGCTGGCGGGCAAATCGGCAGATCGGCCGGTCGGGGATACTCAGGTGTACGACCAGGATCTCGATCGGGCGAACGCTGCCGCCGAGGCCATCATTGCCCGCAATTTGGGCCCTGGGCCTTGAGCTTGCCACCTCATCGCCGCCTCATTGCCGGCGCCGCATCACCTGCGGGCGGGAGCTCGCCGGTCTGACACCGGGATGGCGCCCCCACCTACAAGAGCGGCGAGCGACGGATGCGATAGTGCTCGCGCATGTCGATGCCCCACGGTGTCTCGAAATGCGCGAGTCGGCCGCATGCCGATGATTACGCAGGAGCCAGACATGGGAATCAACAAAGACCAGATAGACGGTCGCGTGAAGGAAGCCACGGGCAAGGTTCAGGAAGTGGCGGGCAGGGTCACCGGCAGCCCGACGCAGGAACTGAAGGGAAAGGTCAAGAAGACCCTTGGGAAGGCGCAGGCCGGATTCGGCGATACCAAGGAGAGGTTCAAGGACGACGTTCGAGAGGACGCTCACCGGGAGGACGCTCACCGAGCGGATGCTCACCGAGAGGCCAAGGATAGCCGGCCGTAGTAAGGGTCGTCCCGCGCACCCGCCGCCGGAGCCCCCCGACGCACCCGCCGGCGGGTGCGGTTGGGTGCGGGTCCTCAATGGACGCGCTGCCCGCTATTCGTGACAAAGGCGCCCCACTCAGCGGAGCGTCCAATGATCGCATCGATTCGCCACCTCAGCGGCTTCTCGCTCGTCCTTGCCGCGGCGGTCATCGCAAATATTCCCGCGCTCTCCCAGCCGCAGCCGACCGCGTCGCCGGGTTTGCCGCTCGGGTACGACAAGCCATCGGCGGCCGGCGAACAGCAACTCGAGCGGCAATTCCGCGCTGCCGTGTCGCCGGACAACATCCGCGAGACCATGCAGCATCTCTCCGCCCGGCCCCACCACGTAGGGTCTCCCTACGATAAAGAGAACGCGGAATGGATCCTCGCGAGGTTCAAGGAGTGGGGTTTCGATGCGAAAATCGAAACCTTCCAGGTGCTGTTTCCGACGCCGAAGACGCGCCTGGTCGAGTTGCTGAAGCCGACGCAGTTTCGCGCGCGGCTCCAAGAGCCCCCGGTGGCGGGCGATCCCACGTCCGCCCAGACTTCGGAGCAGCTGCCGACCTATAACGCGTACTCGGCGGACGGCGACGTGACGGCCCCTCTTATCTACGTGAACTACGGCGATCGAGAGGACTACGAGGAACTCGACCGGCTCGGTATATCCGTCAAAGGCGCGATCGTAATCGCCCGCTATGGCGAGGGCTGGCGCGGGGTCAAGCCCAAAGTCGCCGCGGAGCACGGTGCTGTGGGCTGCATCATCTACTCCGATCCGAAGGGCGACGGTTACTACCAGGGAGACCAATTCCCCGCGGGGGGCTGGCGGCCGAAGGATGGGGTTCAGCGCGGCAGCGTGATGGACACCGAGTATCCCGGGGATCCGTTGACGCCCGGTGTCGGCGCGACGGCGGACGCCAAGCGCCTCGCGCTGAAGGATGCGAGAACCATCACCCGGATCCCGGTGCTTCCCATATCGTATGCCGACGCGTTGCCCTTGCTCTCCGCCCTGCAGGGGCCGGTGGCGCCGGCCGCGTGGCGCGGCGCGCTCGCAATCACCTACCACGTCGGTCCGGGAGCCGCGCTCGTGCATCTTGCGGTGAGCTCCAACTGGGATATCAAGCCGATTTACGACGTAATCGCAACGCTCCATGGCTCGACCGCCGCGGACCAATGGGTGATACGAGGCAATCATCACGACGCCTGGGTCAACGGCGCCGAGGACCCCATCTCCGGACAGGCCGCGATGTTGGAGGAGGCGCGAGCGATGGGAGAGCTGCATGCGCACGGATGGATTCCGGCGCGAACCATTATTTTCTGCGCATGGGACGGCGAGGAGCCGGGGCTGCTCGGCTCCGTGGAGTGGGTCGAGACGCATCTGGACGACTTGCGGCGTCACGCCGTCGCCTACATAAACTCGGACATGAACAATCGCGGCTTCATGCTGCCCGGCGGCACTCAGGATCTCGAGCGCCTCATCAGTTCCGTGGCGCGCGCCGTGGAGGATCCGGAGACCCACATGAGCGTGTATCAGCGCTCACATCTTTACAGCATCGCACATGCGGAGAACGCCGAGGCGCGCCAAGAGGTGCGCAAGCGAGGCGACCTCGAGGTGGAGGCTCTCGGGGACGGATCCGATTTCACCGCGTTCCAGGATTTCGCCGGAATCTCCACTTTGGATATCGAGTTCGGAGACGAGGACGACGGTACGCAGTACCACTCGATCTACGACGACTTCTACTGGTACACCCATTTCGGGGACAAGGATTTCGTCTATGAGCGGGCTCTGTCGCAGACCGCCGGCACTGCCATCATGCGTTTGGCGGACGCCGAGCTCATTCCGGTCGACTATTCTCCTCAAGCCGATGCGATCGCGAAGTACGAGGCTGAGCTCGAGAAATTGCTCGCGGACAAGCAGGAGGAGTTTACGGAGCGGAACCTCGAGTTGCAGGAGGGTGTATTCAAGGCGACGCTCGATCCGCGCCGGCCCATGCTGCCTCCGCCCGCCGAGACGGTGCCGCCGTTCATCAATTTCTCGCCGATGAAGAACGCGGTCGCGCTCCTGAAAAAAAGCGCTGACCGTTATTCGGCGGCGCTTGCGGCCTTCACCGCCAAGGGGGCCCCGGTGCTGCCGCAAGCTTCCCTCGCGCTCATCAACGGGGATCTGTTGCGGGTGTCGCGCGCGTTTCTCGATCAGCGCGGCCTTCCCGACCGTCCGTGGTTCAAGAACCAGATCTATGCGCCCGGCGCCTACACGGGATACGGCGCGAAGCCGATTGCTGCCGTGCGCGAGTACATGGACGAGCGGCGCTGGCGCGATGCGGAGTCCCAGGTGCCCGAAGTTGCGCACGCCATCGAAAGCGCGGCGGGAGCCATCGACAAGGCGGCCGCGGACCTGGAGGGCGAATTGGCGCGCGTCCCTTGAGCGCGGGTTCATTGATCGCCCGTCCTTGCAGCGCCCGTCCCTTTGAGGGATCGGCCTGACGCGGGCGAAAGCGGAGTAACTGTGAACCGGGCTTCAGTTTTACCCCGGGGGCGCCGGTATGCTCGGGTGAATCAACAGGTACCCAGGCACCCGCGTCAATGCCCATTCCTCCCGTTCACCGCATCCTGCTGATCGACGATAACGCGGCGATTCACGGAGACTTCCGCAAGGTGCTGGGAAACGCCGAGGATTCCGGCCGCGCGGCCCTGGCGGTCCTGGAAGCGGACATCTTCGGCGCCGGCCCGAGCGCCCCTGCGCGCCCGAGTTTCGAGATCCACTCCGCGTATCAGGGGCAGGAAGGGGTGGAAATGGCACGCGCCGCGCTTGCGCGCGGGCAGCCGTATGCCATGGCCTTCGTCGACATGCGCATGCCGCCCGGATGGGACGGATTGAAGACCATCGGCGAGCTGTGGAACGCAGACCCGGACCTCCAGGTGGTCATCTGCTCCGCGCATGCCGATTACGATTGGTCCGACGTCGTGCAGCGGTTGAATTACTCGGACAAGCTTCTCGTGCTGAGAAAGCCGGCCGAGCCCATCGAGATCCTGCAATGCGCCACGGCTCTCAGCCGCAAATGGCAGAACGAGCACCTCGTGCGGCGGCAGCTGGACAACCTCGAACAGGTGATCAAGCTGCGGACCCGCGGTTTGGAGGCCGCGAATCGGCAGCTTCGCCACCTGGCGACTCACGATGTGCTGACGGGTCTCCCGAACCGGGTGCTCTTGGACGATCGGCTGGCCCAGGCGGCGGCGCACGCCGATCGCGGTTCCCGTCCGTTCGCGCTGCTGGTGTGCAGTCTCGATCGATTCAAGCTCGTCAATGAATCGCTCGGGCACACGGCGGGCGACGAGCTCCTGCAGGAAATCTCGCGCCGTCTCGCGCGGCTGCTGGGTCCCGTGGATACCGCGGCGCGCTTCGGCGGCGACGAATTCGCGCTGTTGATCAACTCGATCGATCAGATCGACGATGCGAGACGGCTCGCGGGCCGCGCCGTCGAGGCGCTCCAGGAGCCGATTCGAATCGGCGGAATCGACGTGCGCACCTCGGCGAGCATAGGCATCGCCCTGTACCCCGCGGACGGCGCCACGGCGGAGACGCTCGCCGCGCATGCGGAAGCCGCCATGCGTTGCGCGAAACAAAGGGGACGCGGAGGCATTCAGCGCTTCGAGGGCGGAATGAGCACCAGCGTCGAAGAACGCGTCCAGCTCGAGAGCGAGCTGCACACCGCGCTCGAGCAGGGTCAATTTCAGTTGTATTACCAGCCGAAGGTCCACACTCAGACGGGCGCGGTGCGCAGCGCCGAAGCGCTCATCCGCTGGATTCACCCGCAGCGCGGACTGATCCCGCCGGATACCTTCATTCCGCTCGCCGAAGAATGCGGCCTGATCGGCGCGATCGGCGAGTGGGTGGTGCGCGAGGCCTGCAGGCAGGCACGGGCGTGGCAGGATCAGGGCCTCTCGCCGCTGCGCGTGTCGGTGAACCTCTCGCCCTCGCAGTTTCGCGGCAGCGGCTTGGCCGATACCATCCGCGGCGCACTTGACGGAGCCATCCTCGATCCGCAGTACTTCGAGGTCGAGCTCACGGAGAGCGCCGTGATGAGCGATCCGGAGGAATCGATCGCGATCCTGGAACAGTTGAGCTCCATGGGCGTCATGGTCTCGGTCGACGACTTCGGCACCGGCTACTCGAGCATGAGCTATCTGCGCCGGTTTCCGATCGACAAGCTCAAGATCGACCGTGTATTCATCCGCGAGATCGCGAGCCGCCCGGAGGATGCGTCCATCGTTCGCGCGATCGTCTCGTTGGCGCACAGCCTGCGGCTCAAAGTCGTCGCCGAGGGCGTCGAGACGGCGGCGCAATTGGAATTCCTGAAAGCCATCGGCTGCGACGAGTATCAGGGATATCACTTCAGCCGTCCGCTGCCCGGGAACGAGTTCGAGAGGCTGATTCGCGAGAAGACGAATTCGGAGCCCCTGTCTCAAGAGGATGCGATGCGAACGCACAGCAAGCTCGCGGCCTATCGCCCCAAGTAAGCGCCGCTGTTCGAGCACCAACGCCGACCCCGCGCCGCGCCGAATTGAGGGGCCGCTCGCCGGCATGCTAATGTCCTCCGGTCGGCGTTCATACAATGCGAGAGGCCCCATGCCGAAAGTAGATCTCACGCAACCGGACACCCGGTGAGCCGCTGGCGATTCCTGGCCGAGCCGCTCGAGGGACGAACCTCGATCGGCAAGATTGTGTGGGTCTACGGAGTGCTGGGCTCCTTCTTATACGGCTGTCTGGGCATGTTTTTCGACGCAGCCGACGAGCGCGCCATGCATCTCTACACGATCGGCGGCCTGGCGTTCAGCGTGTACGTGACGGTCGCCACCTATCAATGCGCGCGAAACTGCAAGACCGCCTTCGGCCGGCGGCTGGTGCGCGTCTGCGCGGTGCTGACGCTGCTATTGCTGCCGTTGGCCACGTACCTCGAATGGAACGGGGCGCTCGATCTGACCAGCCTGCGCGGCGTGGAGTGATCCGGCCGAATCGTCCCCTGGCCGCGAGGCGCTCTTAAGGGAGCTCTAAGGGTACTTGTTCTGCACGGTGTCCCGGACGAGGTGCGTGTCATACACCAGGACGACAGAGGAGATCCGCCCCGTGTCCAGGTCGAAGTTGAACACGTCCGCGCATTCGAAAGACACCCGCGAATCGTCCTTCAGCCGCCAGTCGTACAAATAGTACGCCACGGCGCGCATGTGGCCTTCGGCGCTGACCAGCACGTCGTGAACCGTGAGCTCGCTGTGGCCGGACGCCTCGGCGACCTTGGTCACGTATTCGCGGACCGGGATCCGGCCCAGGAAGGGTGATTGAACCCAGCCCTTGGGGGTGAACAGCGCGGCGGCCTTGTCGGCGTCGCCGGCCTCGAGAGCTTTGAGATACTTGCGGACCGCGAGTTGCATCTGCCTCTCCTTCGCGAAGTGTCGCAGCGCATGAGCCAGACCTCATCTCCGCGCACATGGTAGCGCAAATGAGGGGTATTGGATCAATATCGGGCAGCTCCGCGGGAAGCAGGCCGGCAGGGCGCGCAAATATCCGTCGAAAGGGTGCAATCGGCTCCGGGTTGCTCCGGTCTTATCCGCGCTGTCCATTAAAAAAAGGAAGTTCCATGAAATCTCTGGTTCGCTGGCTGATCGACTGGCCCGAGGGCGTCGCGCGCCATATGACGTGGCTCGCGCCTTTGTTCGCCCGGATCACCGTGGGATGGGTGTTCCTGCTGAGCGGCTGGGGAAAACTCCATAACCTGCCGCAGGTGACGGAGAATTTCATCGGCTGGGGCATCCCGTATCCCCACCTGCTGACCCCGTTCGTCTCGGGTGTCGAATTTTTCGGAGGGCTGTTCCTGCTGCTCGGATTGCTCACACGGATCTCCGCAGGCGCGCTCGGCATCACCATGATCGTCGCGATCAAGAGTGCCAAATGGGCCGACGTGGATTCGCTCGAGACGCTGCTGGGATTCGATGAGTTCGAGTATCTGGCTTTGTTCCTCTGGCTCGCCGTCGCCGGGGCGGGGAGCGTCTCCCTCGATCATCTGGTCCAGCGAATCTGGGGGCACCGGGCGAATTGACGCGACTGCCGCGTATTCGTAAGTCTCGACGCAGCGCCCGGCGATCCAAGCGGCGCGGAAAATTCGGGCGTGTATCCCGGCTGGTCGATTTTTTGCGGCGGCTGCGAATTCCCAAGGGCTGGCGGCGGGCGTTCCTCCACGCCCCGGGGTTCGTGCAGGGCGGCGTGATCATCGCGCTCATGGTGCTCCTCTGGTTCGCCTCGAACGGGCTCTACCAGGTGATCCGAAAGCCCTCCGAGCTGTTCTTTCCCGTGAGCGGCACGCTCAACAAGACACCTGCCGAGACCTGGCGCGACTACGGGCCGTTGTTCCGCCGATACTCGACCGGCATCGTGACCCCGGAGCTCCTGGCCGCGCTTGCGCAGGTCGAAGGCTCGGGCAACCCCGTGGCGAGAACCTACTGGCGCTGGTCGTTGACGGCTCGGCCATTCGACGTGTACCGCCCGGCGTCCAGTTCGGTGGGCATGTATCAAATGACGGACGGCACCTTCGCCGCCGCGAGGCGGTACTGCATCCGGCACCACACCGTCGTCGAGGACGGGCCCTGGAACGACTGGCGCTCCTGCTGGCTCAACGCACTGTACACGAGAGTGATCCCATCGCACGCAGTCGAGCTCACGGCCGCCTATCTGGATCGAAGCGTGACCGCAATCCTCGCGCATCACGCCGCCCGATTCGCGACGCTCGAGCGTGAGCAGCAACTGGCGGCGCTGATCCACCTCTGCGGGGCGGGGGCGGGCGATCTCTTCGTCCGGCACGGCATGCGGCTCGCCGACGGCCAACGGTGCGGAGATCACGATGCGCGGGAGTATCTGTCCCGGGTCGATCAGGCGAGGCGGATCTTCCAGGCACTCGGGCAGGAATAGTGCCGCCAAACCAGGTATTCTTACGGAGCAGGCGATGAAGACTTCGGAAGGCGGTGGGTGCGAATGAGGTGGTGCAAAGCCGGTTGGGCGCTGGTGGCGGCGCTTGTATTGGCCGCGTGCGCGCCGTCGCGTCCGCTCGCGGCTCCGGACTTCAAGGCTGTGGTGACGGCGACGCAGTCCGCGGCCCGGCTGGGCCACAAAAAGTCGGTCGTCAAGGAGTTGACGGTGCTGGCCGAGCGCTGGCCGGACCGGGTCGCGGGCTTCAACGTCGATTTCATCGCGCGCGCCGTGGATGATGCCCGACGAATGGCGCCGCGCGACGAGCGCGCGTTCCTGAGCGCGCTTTACGCGGCCCACTGGAAGCTCAAGGGCGGCATCGAGCCGAGCGCGGCTTGGCGCGACCTCACCTTGCTCCTTCTCGATGAGGATCAGCGCACCCAGGCCCTCGAGGTGGCCACCCATGTCACGGATCCGTACATTCTGATCGCGATGCGCGCCGACCGCCGATTCGATTCGGTGGTTTCCGCCAACGAGGCGGAGTTCGATGTCGATGCGGCGGCGGAAAGGGAGTTCCATGATCTGGAAGCTGCCTCGGACAGCTCCCCCCGATGGCTGGTGCTGCAGGTGGAAGTGCTGGGCGCCCTCATGCATCAGCAGCATTACGCCGGCATGTTGGCGGCCGCCGATTCGGTGCTGGCGGCGATCCGGTCGACGAATTTCCCCGAGCGCTTGTACGACGATCTGGCGGACCAGGAGCCGTGGTTCCTCGAGTACCGCTCCATCGCGCTCTACAGGGTCGGACGCTGGGACGATGCCGTCGCGCAAATGCAGGACGCCGCCGCTCTTCTCGAGAATCATTCGGAAAACATCAGCCAACGCATCGATCTCGGCGAGCTCGATTGCGAGCTCGGACGCCCCAGGGAAGCGCTTGCTGCGATCGGGGACATCGCTGCGCCCGCGAGCCCTTTCGGTACGATGCAGATCGAGAAGGTGCGATTGGAGGCGGCCGTTCAGCTCGGAGATGCCGCCCAGGTGAAGCGCTCTCTCGGCTACCTGCGCATGCATCGGCGGGATTCCTCCGAGACGTACGAGCAAGCGCTGATTGCAGCGGACGATCTGGATCGGGCCGCCCGGGTGTTGACCGATCGGCTGGCCGATGCCAACGAACGCCAGGAGGCGCTGGCGAGCGTCCAGGACTATGCGACGGAGCCGGAAGGCCCGGTGGCCGCGACCCTCGATGCCCGGCTGCGAGCCGTGATTGCGCGCGAGGATGTGCAGGATGCCATCAAGCGGGTCGGACGCGTGGAGCGCTACGATCTTGCCGCGGATTATGAATGAGCCGTGCCGGTGTGCCGCGAACGCCCCCGCGGTAAGATGCCGCATCGGCAGACCGAAACGCGGACCTCCATCATGCCTCGCCATCGATTTGCATTTCTTGCCTCGATTGCGCTGGGGACTCTGCCCCTGGCGCCGGTCGGCGCCCTGAGTGCGTAGCGCGCTCCTCCTTGGCGGAGCCATGATGTTGTGGGCGGGGGCAAGCGCCGGGCGGGCAACTGCCGCGGGCTGTCCGGGAGCGACCACCGAAGCGCTCGAGATCCGGGGGTCCACACTGTGCGTCGTCATGGGTGATCCGTCTCCCTCGCGCCGCGAGCTCCTGCACGCCTGGGTCGAGCGCTCGGCCCGCATCGTCGCTCAGTATTACGGCCGCTTTCCGGCCGCAGCCGTCCTCATCGAGCTCGAAGCTACCGAGGGCGACGGGGTCGGAGGAGGCCGCACCACCAACGACAGTGGGCTGGTCATTCGCGTGAGGGTGGGACGAGACGCCGACGCCGAGCGGCTCTCGAAAGATTGGGTGCTGGTCCACGAGATGGTTCATCTGGCGCTCCCCGAGGTCGGCCGCGCGCACAACTGGCTCGCGGAGGGGCTCGCCGTCTATGTCGAAGGAGTCGCGCGGGCGCAATTCGGCAACCGTCCGGCCGCCGATGTCTGGGCGGAGGACCGCCGCTCGATGCCCATGGGGCTGCCGCGGGAGGGCGAAGGCGGCATGGATCAGACATCTTCCTGGGGGCGGACCTACTGGGGCGGCGCGCTCTTCTGTCTCGAGGCCGACGTGACCATCCGGGAGAGAACGCATGACCGCGTGGGATTGCAGACGGCGTTGCGCGCGATCTTGAACAGTACCGGCGGCTACGCCTCAGAACGCGAGCTGCCGGACGTCTTGAGAATCGGCGATGCGGCCACCGGCACTCACGTGCTCGAGGATCTGTACGAGGAGTATGCACGTGCGCCGCGCGCACCCGACCTGAATCGCCTATGGACGCGGCTCGGCGTGCCCGACGATCCCATGACACAGCCCTTCGACGATCATGCGCCGCTCGCGGCGATCCGAATGGCAATCACCGCTCCGCCGTCCGCCACCGCTCCCCGTCCGCGAAGCCGGGCGAAGCTCAACGATGACCCGTGATGGCGCTTCTGACCAGGCCCTGGAAATAAGCGACCGACCGCTCGTGGCGGGGGCTCAGCGGACCGGGGGTGTAGGCTCCGGAAGCATAGTTGTTCTGGGTGTGCTCGCAGATGCCGAAATCCTCGCGCACGATGCCGCAATTGACTTCCACGGTATTGCGCCGGGAAGCCTCGTTCTCTATCGATAGATCGGCGAAATAGAAATCGTAAATGAGCTCGGTCGAGCCGGCCGAGGTTGGATTGATGCGGCTCGTGTTCATGCCGCCCGGGAACACGGACAGCGTCCAATTCGGCCACATCCACAGCCACTTGCCTCCATAGATGGAGCCGTTCTTCTGCGGAGAGGTCATGCGCACCATGCCTTGAAGCGCGATGGTCTCGAAATTCGCAAAATCGATCACCTTCATGAAGCCCGGGTGGATGCCGGGGATGTGATAGCCCTCCACGAAATTATCCGTGTAGGTCTTCCAGTTGCTGCGCATGGTGAAGCGCCGCTCCTCGACGGGAAGGAATGTCTCGATGGGATGATCCGCCACCTCGCCGGGCAGATCGCCGAGCTGCTCGATCAAACCAACCTCGGGATCGATGGCGACGAACAGCAGCCCGCGCCATTCGCCCACCTGGATTTTCTCGAGGGGCCAATCCGCCACGTTGAGGCACTCGCCGAACCAAGGGGCCTGGCGCAACGCTCCGTCTTGCTCGTAGACCCATTGATGGTAGGGGCAGCGCAGCAGCTGCGTCCTTCCCCGGCCGTCGGGCAGGAGCCGGGCGCCGCGGTGGCGGCACACGTTGTGGAACGCCCGCAGGACGCCGTCCCGGCCGCGCATCGCGAACAGCTTCCAGCCCGCGACATCGACCGCAAGATAGTCGCCCGGGTTCTCGACGCGGGAGACGGGCCCCAGCATCTGCCAGTGACGGCGGAAAATCGACTGCCGCTCGGCTTCGAAAACGCCGGGATCGACGTAGTAGCGCGCATCGAGATTGGTGAGCAGGGCCGCCATGCGCGCGATGATATCAGCCAGTGATACCATGCAGGAGGAGTCGAGCATTCATGTGTCTGATCCTGCTTCTCTGGCGCGTTCGTCCGGAATATCCATGCGTGCTCGCCGCCAACCGCGACGAGTTCCACGACCGCCCGAGCGCGAGCGCCGACTGGTGGCCCGGGTCCGCGGACATTCTCGCGGGAAAGGATCTCAAGGCGGGCGGTACCTGGCTCGGCGTGGGCCGCGACGGACGCTTCGCGGCATTGACCAACTTCAGAGGCGGCGCCGCCGCCCGGGAGTCCGCTCCGAGCCGTGGCCGGCTGGTGACGGAGGTGCTCGAGGCCCGGGACCCGGTGGCCGATACCCTGAACCGGCTGCGCTCGGCCGGCCCCCAGTACAGTCCCTTCAACATGATTTTCAGCGACGGAGAGCGGCTCGGCGTGTATGAAAGCGTCGGCGGCCACGGGCGCGAGCTGGCACCCGGAGTCTTCGGCCTGTCCAACCATTTGCTCGATACGCCGTGGCCGAAAGTCAGGAACGCCAAATCGGCACTCTCTTCGGCGCTCACCGACCTCGGCGACGAGAATGCCATTTTGCATCTGTTGCGCGACAATCGCCCGGCGCCCGACCATGAGTTGCCCGGCACGGGCATTCGGCTGGAGTGGGAGCGTCTGCTGTCGAGTGCGTTCATTCGCTCGGACGGCTACGGCACTCGCTGTACCACCGTGTTTCGAATCGACCGCAACGGCCACGCGCAGTTCGACGAATGGAGCTGGGACCGGGCCGGCGAGGAGACGGAGCGGAAGAGCTTTCGCTTCGATGTGCGCCGGTGAGCCGCGCGGTGCGCCGCACGATACCCCCTATGAGCCGCACGGTGGGATCGCGGCCGATCGGGACGCTTTGGCGCACGGCCGCGTTCCTGGCGGTGTCGGGCATGGCCGCGTCGAACCTGGCCGGCTGCATTTCATCAGGCGAGCTCAAGTCGCACGATCTGCTCGGCAGCGTTCGCCCGCCGCTCTCGGCCGATGCCGTTCAGCTGTACCTGGAGCCGCCGTCCCGACGCTACGAGGAGATCGCCGTGCTCCACTCCTCGAGCCGCCGCTCGTGGTCGTTCACCGCGCAATCGAAGGCGGATGTCGTGATCCGGCGCCTCAAGGAAGAGGCGGCCTCGCTCGGCGCCAACGGCGTCCTGTTGCAGGAGATCGCCGACCGGCCGGGCACCGCCGTCGACACCGATGTGGGAGCGAACTACATGGGTCCGCGCGGGACCGCCGATCTCGGGATCGGCGTCTCGGCGCTGACGCTCCAGCGCTACGGGAGCGCGATCGCGATTTACCTTCCGCCGTGAGAGCCGGGCCGCCACCGCGAGAGCCGGCTCGCCGCGGTGAGCACTCGCCCGCGGTCTCACCGCGATGCGGGCGCGGGGAAATCGCGCGCGGCGGCGAACAGCCAGTCGTGAAATCGCGCCACTTTCGGCAATGACAGGTATTTTTGCGGGCACACGAAGTAATGAGCAGACCCGTAAGGCAGCGCCTCTCGGCTCGCCATTTTCAACGTGCCCTTCTGCAACGCTCGGGCCACGATGGTCCAGCGGGCGAGCGCGAAGCCGAGTCCTTCCTCCGCTGCCGCCAGCAGGCCGACGGTGTCATCGATGGTCGGCGGACGCGATTGCCAGGCGATCTCCTCTGCGGTCTTCTGCCATATTTGCCACGGCGGATCGTCGCCCTCGAGCAGGGGATAGCGGCTCAAGTCCGCGCCGCGCTCGATCATGCCGTACTGCTTGATGAGCTGCGGTGTGCCGACCGGAACGACCCAGTCATCGAGCAACTTCTCGCTGTGCAGATTCGGGTAATTGCCGCGTCCGAAACGAATGCCGACGTGGACGGGCGTGCGCGAGAAATCCACCAGCTCGGACGAGGTATGGAACCGCAGCTCGATGTCGGGGTGCTTGCGGCGAAACGAGCGGATTCTAGGCACCAGCCACATCTGCAGGAACGAGGCGAGCAGGGTGATTTGCAGGGGCCCGGATCGGCCGCGCTGCTTCATCAGGTGTACGGCCGACTCGAGCTTGTCGAGGCCTGAGCGGACGGCCGGAAGCAATTCGATGCCTTCCTCGGTGATTTCGACCCGGCGGCCGTTGCGCCGAAAGAGGGAAATCTGGGCGTAACTTTCCAGGCTCTTGATCTGCTGACTGACCGCCGCGGGAGTGACGTTGAGCGCCTCGGCGGCGGCCGAGAAATTCAAATGCGTGGCGACGGCCTCGAAGACGCGCAGGGCTCCGAGCGGCATCCGGTCGTAGGCGGCGGGCATTAAGTTTTCCTTAATGGATGATCAGGCATTGCGTTTGTTGCGCGGGCAGCGGCGATGCAAGCTGTGCCTCGTTCGATCAACCTTACCGGAGTATCCATCATGAATGCCATTCAAATCCTCACGAAGCTCGGGCAGCTGGTTTTGGCCGTTTTTCTCACCGCGGTCACCGTGGCCTTCACGGGCTTCCTGTTCGTAGCCTGACGCGGTCCGGGGTGCCCAAATGTCCGCCCGGTCCGAGCCTGCGGCTCAGGAAGTCCGCCGTCGCCCCGTCGACGCGCGACCAGGAGGCATGACGCAGGAAGCCGTGGATCTCGTTGGGAATCACCAGCTCCTCGAATGGGACGTGGCGCGTCTCCAGGCGGCGCGCCAGATCCACGGTCTGATCGAAGGGCACGTTTCGGTCGTCGTCGCCCTGGATGAGGAGCACCGGGGATCGCCAGCTGCCGACGGCGGCATCGGGCGAGGATTCCCACGCGACCTTCATGGCCTGCTCGTGATCGCCTTTCTCGTAGCGGCCGGATTTGCCGCCGCCCACCCAGGCGTCCAGCAGCCGCGACCAATCGTGCACGCCGTGGAGGTCGACGCCCGCCTTGAACAGGTCGGAATTGCGGGCGAGCGCAAGGCCGGTCAAATAGCCACCGTACGACCCGCCCCAGATTCCGAGGCGCGCGGCATCGACGTTCGGAAGAGTCTGCAGGTAGCGTGCGCCCGCTAGCACGTCCTGATATTCGGCGGCGCCCGCGAATCCCGCGTGATCGGGCTGCTGGAAGGCGCGGCCGTAGCCGATCCCCAGCCGATAGTTGACCGACAGAACCACGAAGCCGTGCGCCGCCAGATATTGATTCACCGCATACGCGTTGGCGTAGTAGTCCATGTAATGCCAGCCGAGCAGCATCTGCCGCGGGGGCCCTCCATGCACGAATATCACGGCGGGTTTTCGGGCCGCCGGTGGCCCGCCGGCGTCGAATAACTGGCCGTGCACGGCGGTGCCGTCCGCGGACCGGAAGACGACACGCTTGGGCACGGACAGACGCGCCAGAGGAAAGTCGGCCGGCAGGGGGCCGGTATCGAGCTCGGCGCGATGTCCGCCATCGGCATCGACGAGCGTGACCGAGGGGGGCTGCCGAGCACCGGCGGCGACATACGCCACCTTGGAATCCGATGCGCCGAGCGGAGTCCAGTCGACGCTTTCGCCGGAGGACAGTGCCATGGACCCCGGGCGATCGACGGGCACCCGGAAGATATGCCGGCGATCGTCGTCGCCCGCGGCGTTTCCGGTGTTCGCATCGTAGATCACGAAGCGCCGATCGCGGCTCATCGCGACGTGCTCGACCATGTACGCGCCGGGGGTGAGCAGCATCGCCGCGCCGCCCGCCGCCGGCACCGAATAAAGGTGCGGCCAATCGTCCAGGTAGGCGAGAAACACCAGCCGGTCTCCGGCGGCCCAGTGAAGGTTGGCCTCTCCCGCCACGTCGGGGTAAGAGCCCGACAGCGAGTCCGGACTTTGCCACACGCGGTGCGCCGCGCCTGCGTTCGACGGCGACACCCAGATGGACCAGGGATGCGCCACCTGCGTGAGAATCGGCTCCGGCGGCCCGCCGTCGCCCGGCTGGCGCACGAACGCGATGCGGGTCCCGTCGGCCGACCAACGGGGAGAGGAGTCGAGATTGGTCGACGGCTCGAGATACGAGATCGGCGCGCTCTTCGAACGGTAGATCCCGATGAACGAGTGGTCGCCGCGCTTCGATACGAAGGCAAGCCGGCTGCCGTCCGGCGACCATTGCAGATCGCTGTCCTTGCCGCGGTCGAAGAACAGGCGTTCGGGTTTCCCGCCCTCGAGCGGGGCGGTCCATACATGATCCTCCTGGGTGTAGGCGAGTTCGCCGCGTGCGGAGATCGCCGGTGCGTCCCCGTCCGCGATCTTCACCGGCTCGCCGCCGGACAGAGAGGCGGCCCAGATGGCGACTTGCGGCTGCTCGGTCGACGACGCCGGATCGGGTGCGAGATTGCCTTCGGCGGGCCAGTTGGCGTCGTGGTCGCCGCCGCGCACGAAGACCAACCGCGAGCCGTCGGGCGAAAAGGTCAGTTGCGTGATCTCCTGGCCGTCGTCCTCCCGATAGTTCGTGATCCGGACGGGCTTGAATTCGGGACCCCGGGCGATCCAGATATTGCGTACGCCCCCAAGGATGCGAACCCACGCGATGACATCCGCGTGTTCCGCCGCGGCCAGTTCCCCGGCATCGGGATAGTCGAGCACCTGGCTCATGCTGAAATCGCCGCCCGGCGCCGCGTGGCATACGGCGGCGGCCGAGCACACGGCAGCGGCCCAGCATACGGCGAGCAAGGTCGGGCTCACGGATCGGGGGTTTCTCATGAGACACATCTCCTAGGGGCGAACGCGCATGCCGTCTTCCGCGAGAGCGACGGGTCCCGCGTAGCTTTGGTGGATCGATGCCACGACCCGCTGCCGACCCATGTCGGTCGCGGGCGAGAGGTGGCTCAACAGCAGCCGCCCCACGCGGGCGTCCCGAGCCAGCTCGCCGATGGCGTGGGGAGGTGTGTGCAGGGTGTAGAGCACCGCGGGCGAATCCGGGGGATCGAGCACCACGGCGTTGAAGATCAACAGATCGGTCTCAGCGGCGATGCGCCGAAGCGCCGGGATTCCGGCCGCATCGATGTCGCCGGAGAAGGTGACGCTCCTGCCGTCATGATCCACCCGGTAGATCATTGCGGGCGCATCGCCGTGGTGTCCGCCGATGGCCGAGACGGTAAGGCTCCCGAAGGATATGACGCTGAATTTTGCGGCAAGGTCGTGGGGCTCGATGGTGATGGGCGCCGCGAAGTTTGGTAAGTAGGCGAACGCTCCGCGGGGACCGAACAAGAGATTCAAGAAGCGGCTGGTCGAGGGAAAGTACGCCGCGTCACCGGTGCCGGGCGAGCCGGCCGGCCCGAAGATCTTGAAGGTGATTGGACCCGAGCTCGAGACTGCCCGAGCCTTCATGAGGCCCGGGAGCTCGGCGGCGTGGTCTACGTGCAAATGGGTGAGCAGCACGATGTCCAGGGCATCGAGCGCGATCTTCGACTCGCCGATCCGGACGAAGGCGCCCGAGCCCGCATCGACGAGAACCCGAGGCGTACCGTCGACGAGCACGGCGTAGCTCGAGGATGCGCGGCCGAGCGCCCCGGGGCCGCCCGATCCGAGAACGGCCACCTCCAGCGGCGCGGCGGGCGATTGGGACTGCGCCTGCACGTTGAAAGAGCATCCGAGGCTCCATGCCAGCAGCTGCGCGATCGCCGCCGCGCGTGCGCTCTTCACGCGAGATGTACCCCCATGGATTGCGTTGCTAAAATCCTTTGGTCAGTATAGCCGAGTTGTTTCGAATCGAAGGGGAGAACCGCCATGAAGGGCTTCGCACGCTATTGGATCTTGATGCCGTTGCTGCTGGCCGCCACCGGTGCGGCGCAGGCGGATAATTACAGCGACACCATCGCTCTTTTCAAGAATGCCGGCGACAGCGCCGGGTACTTCTCCAGGAGTTACGGGTACGCCGTGTTTCCGACGATAGGCGAGGGAGGCTTCATTCTCGGCGCGGCGCACGGCAAGGGCCGGGTGTACGTGAACGGCCAGGTTGTGGGCGGCACCAGCATGACTCAGCTGAGCGCCGGCTTCCAAGCGGGCGGCAAGGCCTACAGCCAGATCATTTTCTTCGAGGACAAACGCGCGGCCGACGAATTCGAATCGGGCTCGTTCGAATTCTCCGCCGGAGCGAGTGCGATTGCGGTGACCGCGAGCGCCAACGCGAGCGCCGGCACCAATGGCGCGACATCGGGGGCGAGCGGCGGCGAGAAGGATGCCACCACGAACAGCGGCGGCTACCAAAAAGGGATGCTGGTCTTCACGATCGCGAAGGGCGGACTCATGTATGCCGCCGCGCTCGCCGGGCAGAAATTCAGTTACACCCCGCGAAATCAGCATTGACGGAGAGGCTCGAGGGCTGATCGACGGCCCGCCGCCGCGGGCCATTTGCCTCATTCGGCTCTCGGCGATCGGGGACACCTGTCACGCCGTGCCCATGGTGCGCGCGCTCGAGCGCGCGTGGCCGGAATGCCGCATCACCTGGATCATCGGCCGCGTCGAGGCGAGGCTCATGTCGCTCCTGCCGGAGATCGAATTTCTGACCGTCGACAAGCGCAGCTTCTTCGCCGAGTTCGGGCGCTTGCGCCGGACGCTGCGCGGGCGGCGCTTCGATGTGCTGCTTCACATGCAGGTGAGCCTGCGGGCGAGTCTTTTGAGCACTCTCGTGCGGGCGCCGATCAAGGTCGGTTTCGACCGTGCGAGGGCGCGCGAGCTGCAGTGGCTGTTCACCAATCGGAGGATTCCCGCCAGGCGCCGCGAGCACGTGCTCGACAGCTTTTGGGGATTCACCGAGGCGATCGGCATCCCGGAGCGCAGGCCCGAGTGGAAGCTGCCGCTGCCGTCCGAAGCGCTCGAGTATGCGGCGCGGATCATACCCGATGCGCGGCCCACCCTCTTGATCAGCCCCTGCTCGAGCCATGCACCACGCAATTGGCGCGCCGAGTACTATGCGCAAGTGGCCGATCACGCGGCGACCCGTTGGGGCATGCGCGTGGTTCTCTGCGGCGGCCCCAGCGACATCGAGCGCCGCATGGGCGAGAGCATTCTGGCGCTCGCCGGGCACCCGCCGGTGAATCAGATCGGCCGCGACACGCTGCCCCAGATGCTTGCGCTGCTCCGCGCCGCCACGGTGCTGCTGACTCCCGATTCGGGACCTGCGCACATGGCCGCCATGGTCGATACGCCGGTCATCGGATTGTATGCGGCCACCAACCCGGCTCGCAGCGGGCCGTACCTGAGCCGGCAGTGGTGCGTGGATCGATTCGCCGCGGCGGCGCGCCTCTTCCGAGGGCGCGAGCCCGAGGCTCTGCCGTGGTGGACCAAGATCGAGAGGCCGGGGGTCATGGACCTGATTCGTCCGCAAGACGTGATCGAGCGGCTCGATCGATTCATGGAAGATCCGGCGCTCGCCGGCGGGGCGCGGAACGGGTAAGTCCCGCTCCGCGCCCGCTGCGCGCGAGGCTCCGAATAGCCGATGGTCAGAAGGGCAGGCCGTGCGCCTGGCCGCCCATGCACATCAGCATGGGTATCGACAGAATGACGTTGATGCGCGAGGCCATGCCGGCCACTTTGCGAGCCGCCGCCTTCTGCTCGTCCGTGGCGGGCACGATCCCCAAGATCTTCTTCTGATTTGGCCAGATATACACCCAGACGTTGAACAGCATGATGGTGCCGAGCCAGGCACCCACGCCGATCGAACGGTAGCCGGGCTGCAGCGTGAACGCGTTCACGATTGCGCCGGTGTTGCCGGTGCCGTAACCGCTCATGAGATAAATCGCCCCCGACAGCCAGGTCACCACCGCAGCCCATCGAAACCACATGAGCGCGCGCGGTGCGATGTACTTGGTGATGCCCGCACCCCCAGGGCCGCCCTTGTCCGCCGCCGCTGCCGCGAGTCCCGGCGTCTGCACGAAGTTGAAATAGTACAAGAGTCCGATCCAGGTGACCCCCGCGAGGATGTGAAGCCATCGATCGAGCCGCACCGGGTGAATCGCAACGGCGTTTCCGGCCCAGAGTGCGAGGCAGACCCCGATGATGATCGCGAGCACCACACCCGTCGTGATGGCGCCCTTGACGGTGTTGAGTGGATGCATGTTTTATCCCTCTTTGGTTGTTGCTGTTGTAGATCGTCGCGCCGCAACCCTCGA
>DASYAC010000109.1:0-5809 GCA_036501585.1 Steroidobacteraceae bacterium | reverse complement strand
CAGGCCGATCTCTTCCTGCTTGATGAGACCGGAGTGGGGGAGATGCCCGGTGCGGAGCATGTCGAGCGCCGCGCAGATGCCGCCCGCGGTGGTGATCTGAATGGCGCTACGCACGCGGCCGCCCATCGGCGCCGCATAGATCCTGTTCGCGTAGGTCTCCTGGACGAGCTGGCCGCCGCGCATGCCGCTCACGGTCACGAATACGATGACCACGTCCTGGAGCGTCACCGGCACGGCATTCTCGAGGATGTCCTTCAAGAGCTCGCGCCGGTCCCGCAGACGCAGATCGTTCAACAGCGCCTTCATGATGGCTGCGTGCCCGGGATAGCGGATGGTGCGGTAGTTGAGATTGCGCACCTTGCCTGCCAGGGTCTCGCAGAGCGTGCCGAGGCCGCCGGACGTGTTGAATGCCTCGTAGAGAATGCCGTCGAGCGAGAATTCCTCGAGCTCCTCGAGCGCCTGGGTCTCGCGAAGCTGGCCGTTGACGATGGCCTCGCAAGGCTCGCAATACTCGTTGATGACGCCGTCCGTGCTCCAGGTCAGATTGTAGTTGAGCGCGTTGGACGGAAATTTGGGCAGCGCGCCGACGCGCATGCGCACGTCCTGCAGCTGGTCGAAATGCGAGGCGAGATCGCTCGCGACGATGGTGATGAACCCCGGCGCCAGACCGCACTGAGGAATGAACGCCGTGCGTGCGCCCTTGGCGAGCTGCTTGACGGCTCGCGTGCTCGCGACGTCCTCGGTCAAATCGAGATAGTGCGCGCCGGCCGTCTTCGCGGACTCGGCGATGAGACGGGTGGCGTGATAGGGGGCGGCCGAGAGGACGGCATACTTCCCGCCGAGGAGCTTCGGGAGCGTGTCGCCCTGAGTGATGTCGGCGACCAGTTTCGTGACGGCCGCTCCCGTTTCCAGCCGGTCCAATTGGGTTTGCGACCGGTCGATGACCGTGACCGCATAGTCGCGCGAGCTCACCAGCAGCTCCGCAATCATGGATCCAATTTTCCCCGCGCCTACGATGGCAATCTGATGCATGCGAAACCCTCCCGTCGATGCCGGACATTTTTGCGCTTGGACCCGGCAAATAGTAGGGACGAATTACCCCTTATTACGGTATAGTTAGGCAATTCGTAGGGCTGTTACGGCGAAAAGCATGGATTCCATCGATCAGCGGCTCATTTCGGCACTCAGGGAGAACGGCAGGTCGCCAACGGCGCAGTTGGCCCGCCTGGTCGGGCGCTCCCGTACCAGTGTGCAGAGTCGAATCGAACGGCTCGAGAAGGAGGGGGTGATCGTCGGCTACAGCGTGCGGCTGGCCCCGGAGCAGGATATGGGCGCCGTCCGCGCCCACGTGATGATCAAGGTGGGTCCCAAGGAGTCCCGAGCGGTGATTGGGGCGCTCCGCGCGATTGCGCAGGTGCGTGTGCTGCACTCGGTGAGCGGCGATGCTGACCTGATCGCGGTCGCGGCGACCGGCTCGGTGACCGAGATGGACGAGGTCATCGACCGCATCGGCGCCCCGGACGGCGTGGAGCGCACGACGTCGTCCATCATCCTGTCGACCAAATTCGAACGCTAGCGCGAGGCGGCGGCCCCGATCTCTCGCGGCTGGGCGCCGGCACGGCTGGGCGGCGATCAGGGCTGGGCGGCGATCAGGGCTGGGCGGCGATCACGGCGATTTCGATCTTGTACTCCGGCCCGGCCAGTTTCGCGCTCTCCACCGTCGCTCTCGCGGGGGTCGAACCGGGGGCAACCCACTGATCCCACACCTCGTTCATCTCGCCGAAGGTCGACATGCTGGTGAGCCAGATGGTGGCCGACAAGATCCGGGTCTTGTCCGTCTTGGCCTCCGCCAGCAGGCCATCGATCGTGGACAGGATCTGGCGGGTTTGCTCGGCGACTCCGTTGCGCGCCGCCTCTTCGGCGACCTGTCCGGCCAGATAGACGGTTTTGTTGTGAATCACGACCTGGGACATGCGAGGACCCGGGTGCAAGCGTTCGATGGCCATGGCGTCTCCTTGGACAAAAGAGCCATTGTAGCTTCGCGGCAGGCCGCGGCGAAATGACAGCGCGAAACTAGCCGGTCTTTCGAAAGACCGGCTAGTCCCGGCAGCGCAGAATGATCTTGCCCGAGCCGCCGCTTTGTGCGAGCACGTGCGCTTGGCTCGCCTCCCGTAGCGGCATGCGGCGGCCGATCGGCAGAACGAATTTGCCGTCGCGTATGTCATCGGCAAACTCACGTACTTTCGACGGATCCGGGCGCGCGAAGACGCGCGTGACGGTCACGGACGGATGGGTTTTGGATACGCCGTCGGGAAACACCGATGCGTAGCCGAAACTCCCGCCCTCCTTGACCTTCTTGAATAGTCTCGCCGCAGTCTCGTCCCCTACCGTATCCGCGACGCAGTCGACCGGCTCGAGCCGGGCGCAGGCGGCATCGTCGTCGATGGCGAGCGTCTCTGCAGCGCCGAGTGCCCGCGCTTCCGGCAGTTGGCGTGCGCGGACGCCGGCAATCACATGAGCCCCCAGTTTCTTTGCGGCGTGCACGGCCGCACGGCCGACGCCCCCGAGCGCTCCGCTGACCAGGACACGCTGCCCGGACTGGACGCGGGCCACGAGACGGACGAGCTGATCGCCCGTCAATACCACCAGCGGAATCGCCGCCGCATCCACCAGGTCCAATCCGTCCGGCAAATGCGTGAGCGTGGCTCCTTCCACCGCCACGAGCTCGGCGTACGTGGCGTTCGCCGTCGCCAGCACGCGGTCGCCCGGCTTGAAACTACGAATGTTGGCGCCCACGGCGCGTACTACGCCGCTCACATCCCTGCCGAGGATCGCGGGCAGCTGCAAGGGGAAATCCTTTTGCCTCGCACCCGAGCGAATCTTCCAATCGATGGGATTGACGCTCGCAGCCGCGCTCTCGATGAGCACCCAGTCGCCGTTCAAAGCGGGCTCGGGGACGGTGTCCTCGAATTTGAGGTTTTCGGGTCCGCCATATGCGTATAAAAGTACGGCTTTCATGTCTTCCTCCCGCTCGGGCGCGGCGTTCTACAAAAGATCACGCTTGATCGTACTTGGCGCCTCGCGACGGAAGATCTCCACGTCGCCTTTCTTGGCCACGACCCACTCCTTCAGATGGAACTCTTCAGCGGTGGATGTCAAGTCGGCTCCGAATTGGATGGTGCAGTCCCAATCGCCCCGCCGCCAGCGATTCATGTGGTCGAACTTCATGCGGCAGCTGTTCGGATCGCCCTCTGTGATCTCGATGATACGGTCCGAGGCGACCGTGGCGGTAGTGCCGACCGCCGATATGTATGTATCGGTCGGCGGTGTGTTGCGGTCATAGCGGATTCGCCCGGTCGCATCGCGTGTCGGCATCTGCGCGCCGTTGGGGGCCGAGAGCGGCGTCTTCACCCACTGCAGACCGTTGGCATATCCGTGCGCATTGAGCTTCGCGGGAGGTGCGTGAATGAGGGGGATGGTGAATGGCGCCTCCTTGGCCGGCACGGGCCGCACCGGGAGCACCAGATGCGAGGCACCGAGGGCGATATCGAGCGTTGCGACCTGCGGCGAGGGCCAGACCAAGGGCCACAGGTTCTCCGAAATCGCCGCTCGAATGCGATTTCCCTTCTTGAACCGGTGCGCGATCATGTACAGAGGCACCTCGACATCGTAGAACTCGCCCGGCCGGAGGGCAGTAGGCTGCTCCATCGAATCTCTGCGCGTCAGATTGAGCACGTTGTAGCTGACCAGCCAGGATTTCCCCGCCGGCGTGACTTCGGTCAACCGCACGGCGATCTGGGCGACCGGAACGTCGGCGCTTACCCGAATCTTCGCGATCGGATAGCCGAGGATCTCGAGGTCATGCTCGAGCGGCGTGGAATCGAACAAGAGCGAGTTGCGATCGTCCGGACTCTGCTCGAATTCGGTCGGGCGCCCATAGACCCATTGAGGCTTGGTCAAGCCGACGATCTTGTCGCCGACGTACTTCACGTGCTCGCGGGACCTCGCATGCGGCGAGAGGCGTCCGCCCGCATCGAAGTAAAAATTCGACGATCGAGTGCGAGGCGAGGGCCAGGTGTCCTCCGCCACCCAGCGGCCGGGCACCTCCTCGGGGAAGGCCTCCGAATCGGCCTTGTACATCATATAGACCCTCAGCATCGGCTCGGCCATGATTCCCGTGTCGACTCCTCCGAGCCATTGCTGCCACCAGCGCACTTCCTCGTACGGCCAGTCGAGCCCGAGCGGTGTCGCGAGATTCGGGAAGATGTGGCCCCAGGGGCCGATCAGACCCTTGCGCGGAACTTTGAGGTTTTGGAGCAGCTCGCCGATGACGTTCTCGTACGGATCCCCCCAGCCGTCGACGACATAGACGGGGCAGGTGATGGCCCCGTAGTCGGTCGCAATGGAACCGCGCTTCCAGTAGGCATCGTAGGTCTGATGCGTCGTCCAGGTGCGCATGATCTCCGGCGTCGCCTCGAGCCGTTGACGCCACAAGGCCTCCCATCCGGGACCGACAACCTTCGGATCCGGCGGCGCCGCCATGTGGCCTTTGAAGGACGTTCCCCAACCCATGTTCTCGTCGCCGTAGCCGCCGCCCATGTAATGGGCATCGTCGGTATACCGATCGACGACGCATCCCATCGGCATGATGGCCTTGAGCTCCGGAGGCCTCATGGCGGCAATCTGCAGCGAGTTGATTCCTCCCCAGGAAATGCCACGCATGCCGACCGATCCGTTCGACCAGGGTTGCTTGGCGAGCCAGGCGATCACCCGCACGCCATCGGTAAGCTCGGGAACATCGTACTCGTCGACCATGACGCCTTCGGAGTTTCCGGTGCCGCGGATGTCGACACGCACGAAGGCGACCCCATAGGGCGCGAGATTCTCGCCCGTCTTGTCGTCCCGCCAGCGCAAATCGTCCCACAAGCGGTACGGGAGGTATTCCCAGACCACGGGCACCGGGTGGGCATCGGCACCTTCCGGAATCCAGAATCGCGCCGCCAACCGCACGCCGTCCGGCATGGGAATCCATTCGTTCTCGATCACCTTGAACGGCCGCTTGGCAGGCAAGCTCCACGCAGGTGCGGCCCTCGATCGATCGCTCCACAGCGCGAGCGGTCCAACGGCGAGCGAGGCGGAGGCGGCGGTACCCAACAACATCTTGCGGCGGGAAATGGTCATCGAATCCCCCAGTGAGTCTTTCATAGCGCGAAGCCGGCGAGCATCATCACAGGATCGGCTGCTGCCCGGCTACTGCTTCGCCTTGTCTCCGAATTTATAGGAAAAGCGCACGCCGAGGACGCGTGGCCGATTGGGCGTAGTGAGCGTCTGGAAGCTGGCCGAGCTGATGAACATCTGCGCTCGCGTATCGGTCAGGTTCTGTCCAAAAAACTCGAACGACCAGGCGTCCTTTGCCATGCCGGCCGCCGCGTCGTACGTGGTGTACGGCGCGAGCTCGTAGTCGGGCGGGGCAATGGTGCCGATGGTGATCACGTCGGCATAAGAATGGTCGGTGTGCTGCGCGCCCGCCTGCACGTGCCATAGGTAGTCGAACATCGGAACTTCATATCGCAACCGTACGTTGCCCTGGAACGGCGGGGAATTGGCCAACGGGCTGCCGACGCCGCGGGTGGGAAACAGGGAAATGTCGGTGCCGTTGACTGTCAGTGAAGGCTCATTGACCTGCTGACTTCGATTCCACGCGAACGATGAGTTCAGGGTGAGCTGCTCCGTGACACGGAACACCACGTCGCCCTCGATGCCGCGCACCCGATAATTCGGGCCGTTGACGGTAAATCCCGAATTGCCG
>DASYAC010000108.1:0-3799 GCA_036501585.1 Steroidobacteraceae bacterium | reverse complement strand
GGCCACAAAATTTCAATGCTGCAAGATCTCGAGCGAGGCCGACCGCTGGAGATCGATGCACTCGTCACCGCCGTCCAGGAAATGGGCCGCCTCGTCAACGTCCCGACACCGACGATCGATACGGTGCTGGCGTTGATACAGGAACGTGGCCGGCAGGCGGGACTCTACTGAGTCGATGCCAACCGTCGCGGCGGCCCAAGGGACGCCCGCAGATCCTTCAGGGCCTCACAGAAGGCATCCACGTCGGCCTCGTCGTTGTAGAAATGAAACGCGGCCCGAACGTTGTCGTCGCGATGGGACGTGACGATGTCCCGATCCTTGAGCTCCTGAACGAGCCTGCCCGCGTCGCGCGAGGGGACCGCGACGGTGGCGCCGCGGCGATGGTCCTCGGCGGGCGTGACACTCGCCCAATCGATCTCCCGGAGCCGCCGCATGCAGCGGGCCGTGAGCGCTCGAATTCGCTCTTCCACGGCGGGCGTGCCGACCCGAAGGAGCATCCGAAGTCCTGCCTCGGCGGCGTAGCAGTTCACCACCGCGGGGGTTCCGGCCTCGAAGCGCCGCGCGCTCGGTGCGGGCCGGTTCGCCGTGATGTCCATGGAGCCGATGGTCTCCTGTGCAAACCATCCGCTGTCGGCAGGCACCAGGGAGGACACGAGCGCCTCGCGAACGTAGAGAAAGCCCATTCCCGCGGTACTCAGGAGATACTTGAGCATGCCCCCGGCAGCGAAGTCGACGCCCAGGGCCTTCACATCGACGCTCATGGAGCCGACCGACTGGTAGCAGTCGAGCAGCACCCTCGCGCCCTTGGCGCGCGCCAGTTCGACGATGCCCGGGATGTCGAGCCTCGCGCCGTTGCGAAAGCATACGTGCGTGATCGCGACCAGCTGCGTGCGCTCGTCGATCGCCGCTGCGAAGGCGCTCGCCGGGATATAGCCGTCCGTGTCGCGCGGCACGTGCACGATGCGCGCCCCGCGCGGCTCCTGGGCATGCCAGATCTGCGCGGCGGTCGGGAATTCGAAGTCGCTGATGACTACCTTGTTGCGCGGCCCCGAGAAATCCAGCGCGCTCGCGAGCGAATTGAGCCCCGCCGACACTGAGGCTGTGATCGCGATTTCTTCGGGGGCGGCGCCGAGAAGGGTGGCGACCAGCGAGCGCACCGACTCGTTCTTGGCGACCCACAGATCCCAATCCGCGCCGACCCGCAGGCGATCCCCCAGGTACGCCTCGAAGGCCGCCTTCACCTCGTTGGCGAGCGCGCAGTAGGAACCGCTGTTCAGGTAGGTCTTGCGCGCGAGCACCGGGAACTCCCGGCGCAATGCGGCGAAATTCGGAGCCATTTTTCTCACTCGCTGTTGAGGGTCGACCGGTCCGCATTATATGCACCCGCCGCGTTGCGCGGTGGATCGCGGTCTGCGCTAAACTAGCCCCGCTGGCTTCAGATTCGCGAGTATCCACGAATAAAGCGTCGGTGACGCATCCGAGACGACCATGCACCACGATCTCTACAAGGTTCCCCCCACCTTCGCCAAGGACGCCCGATTCAAGCACGCCGATTATGAGCGCTTGTACGCAGAATCGGTGCAGGATCCGGAGCATTTCTGGGGTGATGTCGGCCGCCGCATCGACTGGATCAAGCCCTTCTCCAAGGTGAAGGATTCGAGCTTCGCGGCAGCAGATTTCCACATTCGCTGGTTCCATGACGGTACGCTGAACGTGTCGGCGAACTGCCTGGACCGTCACCTGAAGGACCGGGGCGAGAAGACAGCCATTCTCTGGGAGGGCGACGACCCCGGGAAATCCGAGCGCATCAGCTACCGCGAGCTGCACGAGCGAGTGTGCCGCTGCGCCAATGCCCTCAAGCAGCTCGGCATCAAGAAGGGCGACCGGGTCACGATCTACCTGCCCATGATCCCGGAGGCCGCCGTCGTGATGCTGGCCTGCACGCGCCTGGGCGCCCCTCACTCGGTGGTGTTCGCCGGATTCTCCTCCGAGTCGCTCGCGGGCCGCATCGCGGACTGCCAATCGACGCTGGTGATCACGGCCGACGAAGGGTTTCGCGGCGGCAAGCATATCCCGCTCAAGCAGTACGTCGACGGCGCGCTCGCCATCAAGGGGACCGAATGCGTCAAGGACGTCCTGGTCGTACGCCACACCGGCGCCAAGGTTCCCATGCGCTCGCCCCGCGATCGCTGGTACGACGATCTCGTCTCGACCCAGCCGGCCACGTGCGCCCCGGAGGAAATGAGCGCGGAAGACCCGCTGTTCATCCTGTATACCTCCGGCTCCACGGGCAAGCCCAAGGGCGTCCTGCACACGACGGGCGGGTATCTGGTCTATGCCGCCTACACGCATCAATCCGTTTTCGATCTTCGGGAAGACGATATCTACTGGACCACCGCGGACGTCGGCTGGGTGACCGGTCACAGCTATGTCATCTATGGTCCGCTGGCCAATGGGGCCACCACGGTGATGTTCGAGGGCGTCCCGAACTATCCGGACGTCGGCCGCTTCTGGCAAGTGGTCGACAAGCATCAGGTGACGATTCTGTACACCTCGCCCACGGCCATCCGGTCCTTGATGCGCGAAGGCGAGGCACCTGTCAAAGCGTGGTCGAGAAAATCCTTGCGGCTCCTTGGATCCGTCGGCGAGCCGATCAATCCGGAGGCCTGGGAGTGGTACCACCGCGTGGTGGGCGACGGCCGCTGCCCCGTGGTCGACACCTGGTGGCAAACCGAAACCGGCGGCATCTTGATCTCCCCGCTCCCGGGCGCGATCGACTTGAAGCCGGGATCCGCGACGCTGCCCTTCTTCGGCGCGAGGCCCGCCATCGTCGACGGCGACGGGCGAATCCTCGAGGGGGTGTGCGAGGGAAATCTCGTGCTGCTCGACAGTTGGCCCGGCCAGATGCGCACCGTATACGGCGATCACCAGCGCTTCATCGAAACCTATTTCAAAACCTTCCCCGGAAGGTATTTCACCGGAGACGGCGCGAAGCGCGACGCGGACGGCTATTACTGGATCACCGGCCGCGTGGACGATGTCCTCAATGTCGCTGGTCATCGGCTCGGGACCGCCGAGATCGAAAGCGCGCTGGTCGCGCATCCGCAGGTCGCCGAGGCGGCGGTGGTCGGTTTCCCGCACGACATCAAGGGACAGGGGATCTACGTCTACGTGACGCTGAACGCCGGATCCGACCCCACCGATCCGCTGCGGGCCGAGCTCAGAGACTGGGTGCGCAAGGAGATCAGCCCGATTGCGACGCCGGACGTGATTCAGTGGGCACCCGGACTGCCGAAGACGCGCTCCGGAAAGATCATGCGGCGGATTCTGCGCAAGATCGCGGCGAACGAATCGGATCAGCTGGGAGACATCTCGACGCTGGCCGATCCCGGCGTCGTCAAGCAGCTGGTGGAGGAGCACGCCCGCTCGGTGCGCCCCGCCAAGACCTGAAGACGGGTCAGCGCTCGACCGCGGCTGTTGCCCATTCGCCGCCACGTAGATGGCGCAACTGGATAAGGAGGATATGCCCCTTGGCATCGTCGGATACGCGCGTATCGCGTATAAAGAGGAACCTTGAACCTTGGGCATTCTCATGAGGCGTCCGTCGGTGCCAGATTACCTGTCCATTGCTCGATCGGGTCCTATCGGCCGACGGATTCTTGACTTCCCGCCGCAGGAGCGGCCGCGGCTTATCGGTCTCTACGGCGTCGTGGCTTTACTCCATGGCATTGGTTGGGGATTGTATCTCCATTTCGCAGCCCATTATCCCGCGCTGATTGGCCTCGGCTTCGTCGCCTAC
>DASYAC010000107.1:0-2184 GCA_036501585.1 Steroidobacteraceae bacterium | reverse complement strand
CAGGCGTTCTCTGCACCAAGGTCGCACGCTACACCGAGCGAACCTATCATCCCGATCGGTTGCTGCATCCGTTGCGCCGGATCGGCCGTAAGGGCGAGGGGCGCTTCGAGAGGATCAGCTGGGACGAGGCGATCTCGACCGCCGCGTCGCGACTGTCCACGATTGCGGCGGAGGATCCGGAACAGATCCTTCCCTACAGCTACGCGGGCACCATGGGATTGGTGCAGGGCGAGTCCATGTCGCAGCGCTTCTTTCATCGGCTCGGCGCGAGCTTCCTGGATCGCACGATCTGCGCCTCGGCCGGAGCGGCCGGCCACAGGATCACCCTTGGGCCCGGCATCGGCGTCGACGTGGAAGTTGCGCAGGATGCGAAACTCGTCATCTTCTGGGGCTGCAATGCCATCACCTCGAGTGTGCATTTCTGGGCACGGGCTCAGGAGGCGAAGCGCCGCGGCGCGACGCTCGTGGCAATCGATCCCTATCGCTCGCTGACCGCCGAGAAATGCCACGAGCACATCGCCTTGCTTCCCGGTACCGATGGGGCGCTGGCGCTCGGACTGATGCACGTGATCATCCGTGAGGAGCTCATCGATCGCGACTACGTGGCGCGTCATACCCTGGGCTTCGAGGCGCTCCGCGAACGCGTGAGCGGCTGGGACCCGGGGCGCGTGGCGGGTATTTGCGGCATTTCCGAGCGCGAGATCGAGTCCTTGGCGCGACGTTACGCGGCCACCCGGCCCGCGCTGATCCGCGCCAATTACGGACTTCAGCGGGTGAAGGGAGGCGGCATGGCGATGCGCAACATTGCCTGCCTGCCCGCGCTCACCGGTGCGTTTCGCGACGCCGCGGGCGGCATGTTCCTGTCGACTTCCGGCAATTTCCGCATCGACACCACGGCGCTCTCGAGGCCGGATCTGCTTCACGGCCGCACGCCCCGCACCGTCAACATGTCGAGCATCGGCCGAGCGCTGTCCGATGCCTCACCGCCGATCCGCGCGATCGTGGTCTACAACTCGAATCCGGTGGCGGTGGCGCCGGATTCCGTGCAGGTCGCGGCCGGCTTCGCGCGCGAGGACCTCTTCACCGTGGTGCTGGAACAATTCCCGACCGACACCGCCGACTACGCGGACATCGTGCTGCCCGCCACGACTCAGCTCGAGCACCTGGATGTCGTGCGGCCCTACGGGCACTATTACATGGTAGCCAACAATCCCGCCATCCAGCCGTTGGGGGAGGCCAAGCCCAATAGCGAGATCTTTCGCCTGCTCGCGGGCGCGATGGGCTACGACGAGCCGTGCTTCCGGGAGTCCGACGAGACCCTCGCGCAAGCGGCCCTCTCCGAGGACTGGGATGTCGAGGCCGTACGCAAGGTCGGCTGGAAGCGCATCGGCCCGCCCGTCGGCACCGCTCGATTCGCCGCGGGTGGATTCGGCACGCCATCCGGCAAGGTGGAATTCTATTCGACCGCCGCTGCCGCCGCGGGATTCGGCCCGCTCCCGGACTATATTCCGCCCCTCGAAGATACCCGGAGCGAGCTCGCCCGGCGTTACCCCTTGGCGATGATCTCGCCGCCGGCGCGGCATTTTCTGAACTCGAGCTTCGTCAACGTCACGAGCCTCCGTGCGGCCGAAGGCGAGCCCTGGCTCGACATCCATCCGGACGACGCCGAGGCGCGCGGCGTGGCGGATGAAAGCTACGTGCGGGTTTTCAACGACCGCGGCAGCTTGAGGCTGCGGGCGCGCGTCAGCGACCGGGCGAGGCGCGGGGTGGTGGTGGCGCTCTCCGTGTGGTGGAAGAAGCTCGCACGCGACGGCAAGAACGCCAATGAGCTCACGCGGGGCGACGAGCTCACCGACATGGGCAACGCGCCGCTGTTCTACGACTGCCTGGTGGAGGTCGAAGCCGTATACGAGCCGCAGACGCTCGATGCGGCGACGTAGCGCGCGTGCCTCGCGCAGAGGCCGTCTCCCGCTCTCACCGCGGCGTATCCCGAGCTCAAGCTCGAGAGTCCCGGGAACGCCGCCTCGATGAAGGCGGGGCGGCGATCGAAATGGGCGCAGGTCGAACAGCTCACTGTCCGAGGCCGTTCCAGAAAGCGCCGAACACGTGCGTCGACAGGAAAAACCCGAGTAGAACGTTGACCGCTGCACCCACGGTGAACGCGATCAACGGCCGAACTCCGAC
>DASYAC010000106.1:0-1889 GCA_036501585.1 Steroidobacteraceae bacterium | reverse complement strand
ATCGTGAACCTCCAGGTAGAGGAACAGGTACCGCTCGGTGCTACCCAGCTGCAGCCGCGTTTTCGCTCCCCCTGCGCTCGGAAGCGCGACGGGGTCCGCCGCGACATCCCAATCCTCGCGATAACCATCAAGCAGCGGCTGCACGCGCAGCGGATAGACGTACAGGTCCCCCTCGTGCTCGTCGAACGGCTGGGTGTCGTCGATGTCTCGAAATACTTGCTTCGGCTCTGCCGCCAGCGCGTGGGCGATCGTGTCCGCGCTCGCCTCGAGCGCGGCCTCCTGCGACATGCGCAAGGCGCTCTCCAGCTCTCGAGCGTACTGACAGCCCGCCCACGGCAGGATCAAGGTGGTCAGCGCGACGATCAGCAGTTGAAGCCGGATGCTCACTCGACCCAGCGGTAACCCATGCCGTAGACCGTCTGGATGGCATCGAAGGCCGGATCGACCTCGATGAATTTGCGGCGCAGCCGCTTGATGTGCGAGGTGATGGTGTTGTCGTCCAGCACCACGTTGGCGGCATCCATGAGCTGTTGCCGATTCTTGACGTGCCCGGGATTCTTGGCGAGCGCGTGAACGATCCAGAACTCCGTGAGGCTCAAGGTCACGGGCGCGCCGTTCCAGGTCGTCTGCATCTTGTCGGCGTCGATGGTGAGGGCTCCGCGCCGCACCGCCTCGGCGCCGCCTCCCGGCCGGCGCAGGGCGTCGATGCGCCGGAACAGAGCGGCGACGCGGGCCGCCAGGTGGGGCAGGCTCACGTCCTTGGTCAGGAAGTCGTCCGCCCCGAGCCGCAGCCCCGATACCGCATCCAGCTCGCTGTCTCTCGCCGTCAGAAAAATGATCGGGAGCTCGGCCGAGAGATTGCGCAGATCGCGGCACAGATCGAAACCGCCCTCGGCCTCGTCCTCCAGCGAGATGTCGATGATGGCGAGATCCGGCAGCCGGACACCGAAGGCCTGCATGGCGGCCTTGCGGTTCGCGTAAGTCTTCACCTGATAGCCGTGCCGTGACAGCGCGGCGGCGTAATTCTCCCGAAGCGCCGGCTCATCCTCGACGATGGCGATATTCTTCTTCACCGCGGCGATCATAGCCGATGCAGCGGGCTCCAAGGTCTGCCGTGGGTCGCAGAACGCCCCCCGCCACAATTGGTCAGAATCGGCCCGCGCCCGGCCCGAATTCGTTCGAAGAACCGCAAGAGTCGAGGGCGATCGTGAGTCCCATCGGAGACTGACGAGGAGCCGCTCATGCCATCATCGAATCCATCATTCGGAATGCCGTCCGCGCTCTGGACCCAGCGTCGCGAGGCCTCGCTCAACTGGCTCGCGCTCGGGCTCCTGCTCGCCGCGTGGAACGCGGTCGACGATCCGAGTTCGAAGGGCCCGCCGCCGCGCGCCCGCCCCGAGCCGCTGCGCGCGTATCCGTATGTGACCGTGCGATCGATGGCGCGTATCTCAATCAAAGGTCACAAAAGCGTCAACGAACTGTAAAGCTTGGTATCTCTAATGTCGCGGCGTCTATGCTTGCCATCGATACCAACAAACAGATACTCATCGTAGATCGGGATGTCGCCTCCGTTGAACCGCTCCGTCAGAGGCTGTCTGATTCGGGGTTCGGGGTGCGGGCCATCACCGACGGTGATGCCGCGTTGCTCGCGATCTCCGAGCGGCCGCCGAATCTGGTCATCATCGACTGGAACATGCCGGGACTCGCGGCCTTGGATCTCATCAATGGCGTGCGCAGGGTGCGCCCGCCGCAAACGGTACGGCTCATCATCCTCTCCTCCCTGTCGGCGGAACAGGACGTGATCAACGGGCTCAACCTTGGGGCCGACGATTACATTGCGAAACCGTTTTCGCTGCGCGAGGCGGTGGCGCGGGTATGCGCTCTGCTCC
>DASYAC010000105.1:0-9533 GCA_036501585.1 Steroidobacteraceae bacterium | reverse complement strand
GGCATCGACGGCCTTCCTGCGAATATTCGACGGGAGCTTCCATGACCCCGTGCTTGATCACACGGGGTACCTGACGATCGGGGAGATGCGGTTGATCTCGGAATGGTTGGACATCGGCGGCCAGTACTACAACGATCCGTTCGTCGCCCCGGCCGCGAACTGACTCAGCCGTAAGCGTATGAACTGATGCGACGTCTGCTTGGGCTCATTCTGCTATTGCAGGCGTTGCACGTAGGTGTCGCGGAGGCTGCGAAACGCCCGCTATTGCAGTTGGTGGTGACCGCGCCGTACCTGGAGATGCACTCGGGACCCGGCCGGGGGTATCCCGTGGTGTATGTGATCGGCCGGGACGAGATCGTGACGGTGCTCTACAGCCGGACCGACTGGTACAAGGTGCGCGCGCCGCAGGGCGTGGAGGGCTGGGCGCGGCGGCAGGATCTCGCGACCACGAAGCTTGCCGACGGCGAACCGGCGCCCATACCGCCCTACCCCGATTTCGCCAGCCATCGCTGGGAGGTGGGCGCGGGGTATGGCGTGTACAACCGGCAGAATTTGGTGACCGCCTATGGTGATTTCGGACTCACGGACAGCATCGACGTCGAGGCGGTGCTGCAGCAGGCGCTCGGGACGCTGGACAACCGCATCATCGCGACCATCGGCCTGCGCCATACCTTCATTCCGGAATGGAAGTGGTTTTCGCCCACGGCCGGCCTCGGCACGGGCTACCAGCACATCGTGGACAAGGTGCCGCCGGCCCCCTTGGAGAGCAATAACGAGATGGCCTACGTGTCCCTGGGCGCCCGGGGCTTCATCACCCGCCGCTTCATGTGGCGCGCCGACTGGCGTCACTACGTGGTCTTCAACAACTTGAACGTATACGAGGATCTAGAAGAATGGAAAGTCGGCTTTGCAGTGTTCTTTTAGCGGCGGCTCTGCTGTCCGGCTGCGGCTGGTTCCATCGAGGGGACAAGAAGCCGGTGCAGGTGTCCGCCGAGGATCCCGGGGCGGAGCCCACCATCGTGGAACCGCAGGTCACGCGGCGCGAGGTGAAGACCCCCAAGATCAAGGCCAAGGACTTCGAGATGGGAGCGTACTTCGGGGCGCTCAGCATCGAGGATTTCGGCACCAATCCGGTCTATGGCATCCGGGCGGCCTACCATGTGACCGAGGATTTCTTCCTCGAGGGTTTTCTGGCGCGGGCGAAGGCCGGCCAGAGCAGCCTCGAAGAGGTTTTCCCGGAGATCACGGTGCTCAGCAACTCTGGGAGACAGTTCACGTACTACGATTTGGACGTGGGCTACAACATCCTGCCCGGAGAGGTGTTTCTGGGGAGGGGACGGGCCTTCAATACGGCGCTCTACGTCACGGCCGGCATGGGTGACGTGAAATTCGCGGACCAGGATCAGTTCGCGCTGAATTTCGGCGTGGGCACGCGGATTTTGATCACCGATTGGCTCGCGCTGCATCTGGACGTGAGGGACCACGTGTTCGAATCCAGCCTGTTCGGAGTCGACAAGAACGTACACAACATTGAAGGGACCGTCGGGTTGACGACGTTTTTCTAGTTGTCTCGGTTAATGGACAGTATCAGGAGATTCTCATGCATAGCTCCAAAGCAAAGTTCCTCACCCGCTGCGCGATGACGGCCGTCGTCGCCGCCTCCGCAGCCTTCGCCGGCGATGCCGCCGGTCCCGCACCGGCTTTCACGCTGTCCGAGCTCGACGGCAGCCACGGCGCGCTCGCGCAGTACAAGGGCCAGGTCGTGATGGTGAATTTCTGGGCGACCTGGTGCGGTCCCTGCCAGCAGGAAATGCCGCTCCTCGACCAGATGTACAGGAAGTACAAGCCCGCCGGATTCACGCTGATCGGCGTGAACGTCGACAAGGAGGCGCCGCCCGTGAAGGCGCTCCTCGAGCGCAAGCCCGTGAGCTTCCCTGTGATGCTCGATCCCGCGAATCAGGTGTCGAAGGCGTACCACGTGGACGAGATGCCGAGCTCGGTGATCATCGACCGCAAGGGCGAGATCCGCTACATCCATCGCGGCTACAAGCCGGGCGACGAGAACGAATACCAGGATCGCATTCGCCAGTTGATCCGGGAGTAGCCATGCCGTCCCTCCGCCGTTCCATCCAATGGGCGGGCGCCGCCCTCATCGCAGGCTCCGGACTGCTGAGCTCCGCCTGCAGCGTCCAGCCCTGGGTGAAACCCTATGAGCGGGACCGCCTCGCCGATCCCATCATGGCCTGGGATCGCGACGCCATCTCCTCAGCCTACCTCGACCACATCCGCGAGTCTCGCGAGGGTTCGCGGGGCGCCAGCGGCAGCGCGGGCGGCGGTTGCGGCTGCAATTGACGATGAAGATGTCCGCGCAGCGTATCCTCGGCCGGATGGCGGTGATTTTCACCGCCCTGTTGCTGGTCCGGGCCACCTGCGCGGATGTCTTGCCCGATGATCGGGCGGACCTCTTCTACAGCAAATATTCGGGCGGCGGCATGGACATCACCGGGGAGTCGGTGCTGGTACGCAAGAAATTCACCGAGAATTTCGCGGTCGAGGCCAATTACTTCGTCGACAAGGTGAGCGGGGCCTCCATCGACGTGCTGAGCCAGGCCAGCCAGATCAAGGACGAGCGCAAGCAGAAGAGCGGCACGGTCGAATACGTCCACGACAAGACCACGTACACGGCCTCGTTCATCAACTCGGTCGAGCGCGACTACAAGTCCGATACCGCGAGCTTCTCGCTGAAACAGGACATGTTCGGGGATCTCACCACGCTGTCGCTCGCGTTCTCGAACACGAACGACACGGTAGGAGAGAACAACGGCACGGCATTCGCGCCGGTAATCAACTGGCTCGGGCATGCGGAAAGCCGCAGCTACGACATCGACCTCTCGCAGATCCTCACCAAGAACTTCATTGCGGGGGTGAATTTCAACGTCATCACCGATCAAGGCTACCTCGCGAACCCCTACCGGTCGGTGCGCTACCTCGATCCGAGCAATGCCAAGGGCTATTCGCTGGCAAGCCAGGTCTACCCCGACACCCGTACCAGCACGGCGGTTCAGGTGGAGGGCAAGTACTACCTGCCCTACCGCGCGGCGGTCACCGCCTCCTATCGCTACTTCCGCGACACCTGGGCCATCGTGGGCAACACCTACGAGCTCGACTACACCCACCCGATCAGCAACGTCTGGATCCTGGAGGGCCGGTTCCGCTACTACAAGCAGAATCACGCGAACTTCTACAGCGATCTGTTCGCGTACGCCGATGAATACCGCTTCGAAGGCCGCGACCAGGATCTTGCGGCCCAGGAGAATTACACCATCGGCGCGAAGGCAACCTATGCGTTCCTTCCGAACGGCTGGAAGATGTTCAAGCGGGCGACCGTCACCGTCGACGTGAGCCGGATCACCTTCCACTACCTGGACTTCACCAATATCAAGTATTACGGCATATCGAACGGTTATGAGCCCGGCGGCGAACCGCTGTATCAGTTCAACGCCACCGTCTTCCAGGTCTACATGTCGATGTTCTTCTGACCGGATGTCGCGGTACGCCGCCACCAAACGAGCAGCATGGGGGCGAGCGCGGCGATGATCGCGACGGTATCCGCCGCCCAATCCCAAAAATCGCGGTCGCGGTGAACGATGTCGAGTCCCTGAACGAACTCGATGAATGCGCCGAATGCCGACAGCAGAGCGCCCAGGACGAACAGACCGCGCCGCGGAAACGCGGCCGCCGCGAGTCCGGTGAGCGCGTAGAAGGCGATGAAATGCTCAGCCTTGTCCCAAGGCACGAGTTGCAGGGCTTGTTTCGGCGGAATCACCGCGCTGTAGAAAGTGAAGATCAGCGCCGCGAAGAACGCGACCTGTGCCAGGCGAAGGAGCAAGGAGACTGGGAGCACGGGACATCCAAAAGCTCGGATGATAGCAAATGGCTCTGTCGTCCCGGGAACTCGCTGCGCGGGCGGGCCG
The DNA here is from genome assembly GCA_036501585.1 of Steroidobacteraceae bacterium. Lineage (GTDB taxonomy): Bacteria > Pseudomonadota > Gammaproteobacteria > Steroidobacterales > Steroidobacteraceae > Bog-1198. The sequence continues at coordinate 5,559 of DASYAC010000105.1, read as the reverse complement.
ACAGTCCCCCCAGGAGTGACATCGCCGGGATTATTCTGCATATTAAGGGGATGCCGAAACCGCACCGGCCGGCTCGCTGGCCGATATCCCGCCGCAATGTCCTGAAAACCCTGGTGCTCGGAGCCGCGGCCGCCGCCGGCCTCACGACGCGGCCGTCGCGCGCCGGCGAATCGGGGCAAAGACTCGATGTTCACGATCCGGCCGCCGTGGCGCTCGGCTACGTGGAAAATGCAGGCCAGGTCGACACCAAGAAATTCCCGAAGTTCGTGCCCGGGTCGAATTGCGACAATTGCCTGCAACTGCAGGGCAAGCCCGGCAATGACTACCGGCCGTGCGGCCTGTTTCCCGGCAAGCTGGTGTCGGTGAGCGGTTGGTGCTCGGGCTGGACGGCGGAAATGTAGCTGAGCCTCAGCCCCTCGCTCTCAGGGACGTTTCCGCGGCAATGTCTCGCGGCAGCGGTCCGCAAACCTGTTCCTGACCTCGACGCCGACGGCCGGAAAATCCACGAAGAACCCGTCGATGCCGCGCGCGAGGTAGCGCTCTATTTCGGCCGGCAGGTCGCCATGCGCGGCAGGGTCGGTTCCGGATTTGAGGTCGTCGGGCAGGAATTCGTTCTCCGCCCGGAACGTCCAAACGTGCACCGCGATCCCCGCCTCGTGGGCCGCAGCGATGTTCTCCGGGGTCCCGAGCGATTTGGCCACACCAATGGCATCGGCGTACCTCGCCATTCCCGCAACATCCTTGACCTCGTGCTCGAGCAACTGCACGAGCGGCAGGCGCGTCATGCCCCTCAATTGCCTCAAGTTATTCGGATCGAATGACTGGATGAACACCGGCGAGTCCGGCGCGTCGTAGCCGAAACGCCCCAGGGTCTCGAGAACGGCCGCTTCCTGCGGCAAGCCCAGGGACTGAAAATGCGCCGGATGCTTGGTCTCCGGATACACGCCGATCTTGGGCTGACCCGGGCGACGGCGGTTGGTGTCGAGGGCCAGCTGCATGATCTCGTCGAAGGTCGGCACCTGGAATTGGCCGTCGAACACGGTGTTCGCGGGCCGCAGCTTCGGCAGCCGCTCCCGCGCGCGCAAGATTTTCAGCTCGGCGAGCGTGAAGTCCTCGGTAAACCAGCCGTCCATCGTTTCGCCGTCGATGGCCTGCGTACGGCGCCGGCTCGCGAACTCCGGATGGTCCGCCACATCTGTCGTCCCGCCGATCTCGGGTTCGTGCCGCGCCACCAGCATCCCGTCGCGCGTCATGACCAAATCGGGCTCGATGTAGTCCGCACCCTGCTCAATGGCACGCTGATAGCTGGCGAGAGTGTGCTCGGGACGCTCACCGCTCGCGCCGCGATGAGCGATGACGATTACTCTTGTCGGACGATTGTCGGGCACGAAGCACCTGGCGGCAGCGTTCGCGCTAGTTTAGCGTACGCGCACATCCGAGGCTCCCCGGTGGGGGGGAGCCTCGGACACCGCGGGGGCGCGCAGCGCGGCGGCCCCGCGCTCGTTACTGTGGCGGCGCGAGCGGCAACGTACTCGTCTCGTACGCGGCCATCACACCATTCGTTCCCGGCGCCCAGCTCGGACGTTCGATTCGCGCGCTGCTATCCCTGTCCGCACGTACCGAGACCGGTTGGGCCGCAAATGCCGCCCCAATGGCAAAAGCAGCGACGCCCACGACAACTGCTTTGCGACGGTTCATGACCCCTCCCTCACGCCAGATGCGGCGGCGCCGTACCCGGATCGTCGGCGAGTATCACGTGTGGCGGCGCCGTACCCGGGTCGTCGGCGAGTATCACATGCGGCGGGGCCGTGCCCGGGTCGTCGGCGAGTATCACGTGCGGTGGGGCCGTGCCCGGGTCGTCGGCGAGTATCACGTGCGGCGGGGCCGTGCCCGGGTCGTCGGCCAGCGCCAAAGCGGCACTGGACACTGCGCAGGCTGTGAACAAAGCGATTAGACTTGCCTTCATTTGATTTCTCCGTAGGTGGTGGACGGGCCGCCGAAATAACGGCCTCGGCGGTAAAGCGACAATAAGTTGAAATTTCCCTCATGGTGCAGCGCGACATTTATCCATATGCGGCGAACCCCGAGGGATTCTGTACGGGAACGGCTGAGTAGGGCGGACGATCGGCGATGTTAGTCCCCTCCAATTTCACGCAACTCCTGACCGAGTGGCGCGAGGGCCACCCCGAGGCGCTGGAGCGCCTGACGCCGTTGGTCTATGACGAGTTGCGCCGTCTTGCGCGCAGCTACATGAAAGGCGAGCGGGGAGATCACACGCTCCAAGCCACCGCAGTCGTGCATGAGGCGTTCTTGCGCCTCATCCAAGCCAACGTTGCCCTGCACGATCGCGCTCATTTCTTCGCGCTGGCCTCGCGGCTGATGCGTCGGGTGTTGGTGGACCACGCGAAGTCGAGGGCGCGCATCAAGCGCGGACCGGGGGTTCGCGAGCCCGTCACGGAGGACACCATTCCGCCGGCGGCCAGCATCGACGTGATTGCGCTCGACGAAGCGCTCGAGGGTCTTCAACGGATGGAGCCGAGATTGGCCCAGGTGATCGAGCTGCACTATTTTGGAGGTCTGACTTACGATCAGATTGCCGCGGCAGGCGGTGCATCGGCCGCGACCGTTCATCGCGATATTCGGCTTGCCCGCGCCTGGCTGCTCAACGAGATCGCGGGTCAGCGCTCGACATGATCCCGCGCACCCGCTGGCAGCGAATTCAATCGCTCTTCGAGGAGGTCGTCGATGTGCCCGCGCCCGAGCGCGCGAGCCGTTTGGCGGACTCCTGCGGCGGTGATGCCGATCTCAAACGCTCCGTGGAATCGCTTCTTGCCTCGGACGAGAGCACGGCGGATCCCCTGATGAACGCGATCAGCGAAGCAGCGGAGTCGCTGCTCACCGAGCACCAGGATCGGCTGGTCGGGACTCGCATCGGCCACTACCGCATCGTGTCCGTTCTCGGACAAGGCGGGATGAGCACGGTGTACCGGGGCGAGAGGGACGACGCTCAGTACCGGCAAACGGTGGCGGTCAAGGTGCTGCATCACGCTGCCTTGCACCCCAGGCTCCGAAACCGCCTGCACAGCGAGCGGCATATCCTTGCGACGTTGGCGCATCCCTCGATCGCGCGCCTGATAGACAGCGGCGAGCTCGACGACGGCACGCCCTATCTGGTGATGGAGCACGTCGATGGCGAAGCGATCGACTCCTATTGCGACAGCCGTACGTTGTTCATACGCGAACGGCTGGAAATCTTCGTTCAGGTCTGCGCGGCGGTGCAGTTCGCGCATCGGAACCTCGTCGTGCATCGCGACATCAAGGCCGCGAACATCCTGGTGAACGGCGACGGCATGCCGAAGCTCCTCGACTTCGGCATCGCGAAATTACTGGCACCCGAGAGCCTGTCGCACACCGTGCCGGTGACGCGGCTGCAGGAACGCATACTAACCCCCGAGAACGCGGCTCCCGAGCAGGTCCTGGGACGGCCCATCACAACGGCAACCGATATCTACGGGCTCGGCGTGTTGCTGTATCAGCTCTTGACCGGTCGGTCGCCCTATAGACTGCTGAGCTACAGTCAATTGCAGCTCGAGCGCGCGATCTGCATGGACGATCCGATGCGGCCGAGCCAGATGGTCGTCGCCAAGCTGGGCAACGAGACCGATGCCGATCGAAGCCGCATCTCCGATCGGCGCGGTCTCTCGCCGCCACGCCTGCGCGCGAGATTGAGCGGCGATTTGGACGCCATCGTGTCGATGGCGATGCGCAAGGAGCCGGACCGGCGCTATCCTTCCGTGGAAGCTCTCGCCGACGATTTGAATCGGCACTTGCAAGGCCAGCCGGTGCGCGCCCGTCAGGGGGATTGGCGCTACAACAGCTCCAAATTCATGCGCCGGCATTTGCTGCCGGTTTTGGCGGTCGGCGCGGCGTTCCTCGGCCTGGCGGTCATCGCGGGCGTGACTTTGTGGCAGAACCATCGGATCGAGCTGGCTCGCGAGGCCACGGCCCAGGAGCGCGATCGCGCCCAGCAGGTCTCGGCGTTCCTGGTGGACGTGTTTTCCGAGGCCGATCCGTTCAAGGCGCAAGGTCACGAGGCCACCGCCCGGGAGCTGCTCGATCGCGGCGCCGCGAAAATCATCGACAACTCTTCGTTGCAGCCTGAAGTGCGGGCGCAGCTTCTGGAAAGCATCGGCCTCGCCTATCGTCGAAAGGGCGACAGCGATCGCGCCATCCCGCTGTTCGAGCGCGCCGTGGCCATCCGCCGGTCCGAGCATCCGATGGACGACCATCGCACCGCCGCCGCGCTCGCCAATCTCGCTCGCGCTTTGGCCGACGGCGGAAACTTGGTCTCGGCGGAAGCGTATCTCCAACAGGCGCTCGATCTATCGAAGAACGGCGATTCCTCACCCTCGGTGGAGACCGCCGACATTCTGGTTCAATTTGCCCAATTCGAGCTGAGCGCGAAGAGCGATCAACCGCGCGCGACCAAGCTTTTCACCGAAGCGCTCGGCGTTTACCGCAGTGCCTTGGGGAACCAGCACCTGTTGGTTGCCGTGACCTTGAGCGGTCTCGCATCGGCGGCCAATTGGGCCAACGACTATGCCTCCGCGGAACGCTACGAGCGGCAGGCGATCGAGATCTTTCAGGCGACGGTTAGCCGAAACTACCCCGATCATGCGGTCGCGTTGGCGAGCTTGGGCTACATCCTCACGCAGCGGGGGCAGTACCGCGAGGCGGAGCAACTGCTCACCGAATCGTTTCAAATTGAACGTACGGTCTTCGGCGAGAACAACGACGCCCTTGCGCTGATCGATTCGCATTTCAGCCTGCTCTACGACCGGCAGGGGGACGAGGGTCGCGCGATCAAGGCCATACGGGATGCCATCGCGATCGAGTCCAGAGTGCATGGTCCCGACCACTTCATGACCGGCTACTATCTCGATGCTCTCGCCAACCTCTATCTGAAAACCGGCGATCTTGCGCGCGCCGAAGATACCGCACGGCAGAGTTTGGCGGTCCTCACGGCGTCCTTGCCGAGTCAGCATCTGTACGTCGCCTCCGCGCGGCAGACACTCGGCGAAGTACTGCTGAACCGCGGCGCACTCGCGGCCGCCGAGGCCGAATTGCGGACCGCCGTCGACATAAACACCAATCTCGTCGGCGCGAATCATTGGCGCACGGCTCGAAGCGCCGCGAGCTTGGGCTGGGCGCTGATCAAGAACGACAAAGCCGCGCAAGGGGAACCGATGCTGGAGGTCGCGCGCGCGCGGCTGGTCGCGACGGTGGGATCCGCAGACCCGGCGACTCAATTGGCCACCGCCCGCCTGGCTGAATACTATCGATCCCGTCACCGCGATGCCGAGGCAATCAAGGTTCTCGCGGGCTCCGACAAGCGGTAAGCTTGCGGAACTAAGCGCTCGATGCGGGGTCCGCTTCGCTAGGAACCGAAATCCGCGCCAATTGAGCGATCCAGCCATGCCGGGAGTCATATGATCATTGGAAAAAAGGCCGCTCCGAAACTCTTTGCAGCGGCCGTCCTGACGGCAACGTCCATCATTG
>DASYAC010000104.1:0-7806 GCA_036501585.1 Steroidobacteraceae bacterium | reverse complement strand
GCACGGATGATCGGTCCCGCCGTGGCCGGCGTGCTGATCGCGAGCGTGGGCTCGGGCTGGGTGTTCTTGATCAATTCGGCGTCGTACGTCGCCGTGCTCTGCTCGCTCTACTTCCTCCGCGTGGGAGAGTTGCATCGAAGCGTCGAGGCCGGCGCCCTCGGCGGCGGCCTGCTGGACGGTTTTCGCTACGTGTGGCGGCGGCCCGATATCAAGGCGATTCTGCTGATGCTGTTCCTGATCGGCACGTTCGGCATCAATTTCCCGATCTTCATCTCGACCATGTCGGTCGCCGTGTTCCATGCGGGTGCCAGCCAATTCGGCTTGTTGACGTCGATGATGGCGATCGGATCGGTGGCCGGAGCATTGCTCTCCGCGAGGCGGGAGAATCCCGGAATGCGGGTCATCGCCGCCGCCGCCGCCGTCTTCGGCGTCGGCTTCTGCATCGCGGCCGCGATGCCGAGCTACGGGCTGTTCGGCGGTGCGCTCGTGATCATCGGGCTGTCGGCGCAGACGTTTACCACGACGGCGAACAGCACGCTTCAGCTCTCGACCGAACCCGAGATGCGCGGCCGGGTCATCGCGCTATTCCTCGCCATCGCCGTCGGCGCGACGCCGATCGGCGCGCCGTTCGTCGGCTGGGTGGCGGATACGTTCGGGCCGCGATGGGCACTCGGGGTCGGAGCCGCCTCGGGGTTCGGTGCGGTGATCGTCGCGATTCATTATTTCTCGAGGCATCGAGGCCTGCGCCTCGAGATCCACGATGGACGGTTGAATTTCAGCGTCGCCGAGCCGGCGGCACCGAGGCGGTAAGCCGGCGGCACCGAGCGCTGATCTCCTCTATGCTCCCGCCGAACCCGTGAACCACTTCAGGCTCGCCATGCCGAGCAGCGTCATGGCGAGCGAGCCGCCGACGTGCAGTGCGATCGCGCCGGCGAACAACCCGAAGCGCTGCTGCTGGAACAGATCGGCGATCTCCGCGGAAAAGGTCGAGAACGTGGTCAAGCCGCCGCAGAATCCGGTGGTGACCAACAGCCGCCACTCGGGGGCGAGTGCGGGCGTCCTCGAGAAGAATGCAATTGCGGCGCCGATGACGAAGGCGCCGATGAGATTGGCGGCGAGGGTGCCCGGCGGAATCGACGGGAAGGCGGCATTCAATCCGACACCGAGCGCCCAGCGCAACCACGCGCCGAGGGCGGCTCCGACGCCGATGGCGATCACTGCAAGAAAGCTCACATTGAGATCTCCGATGCGAGGACGTTTAAGGAGATGTCAGTCGGGCGGCATTCTAGCGCCGTGGCCGGCCGTGAGCGCCGATCGACAGTCGATTGCGTCAGCTCGCGACGGCTAATCGGCTTCCGTCGGCGGCGGCCGATCCCGCATAGCGCTCGACGATGCGCCGATCGGGAAACGCGATCGGCTGGCGCGAGCGCCGGCGATCCGCGACGCGAGGCTCGGCGGCGCGAGGCTCTGCGGCGGCCTGCGGAATGGAGGTGCGCCGGTCTGCCCAGGAGTATTCGCGGCTCGCGGTGAGCAAGGCCAGGTTGAGCAGTTGGAGGCTGCGACGCGCGGCCGCCATGACTTTCATGCGCGCACGCTCGGTTTGAGCGTAGCGGGCGACGATCTGCAACGCGATGCGCGGATGATCGTCGTCATATTTCGCGTGATTCCGGAACCACTTCGTGGTTCGCGGATTCATGGTCACGCCTTCGCGCGAGCCATAGGCTTCGAAGGCATTGATCAGTCCCCGCGTCAGGTCGCCGGTGGCGCCCTCGATCGCGAAGCTGGTGGCGGCGACCGCCTCCGCCAGCGAGCCCTTGGCGTTGATGAACCAGATCCAGTCGCTCAGCGACTGGACGTCCCGCAGCAGGGGCCGCTCGCCCTCGGCCATGGCCATCATTTCGCTGCGGGGAATGCCGAAACCCTCGCCCATCCAAAGCCAGTGCTCCGCGTGCGCCTTCTCGACCCGGATGTTGTCGATCAGGAACGAGCGCGAATACTCGTCCTCGACCTTGATCAAGGCCTCGGCCAAAAACTTGGGGAAGGCGTGCACGAAGGGGTAGAGCTGCAGGCACCACCCGCGGATGGCGTCGGTCGACCACGTACCCTGGACGAGGTTTGCGGCCCATTCGCCCGCCACGAGCTCGTTCCAATCCGGCTGAACGTAGAGTTTCAGCGTGTCGATCCAGTCAGCCGTCAGCTCGTTCGGGGCATCCACCCAAAATCTCCTGCCGTGGAATTTGACAATATACAGCACCGTCGTCGATGCCAGATTATGTACAGTCTAAAGGCGCTCGTGACGCACTGCAACCGCTGCATGCGAGGCGTGACCCCTCTCTCGGTATCCGGGGCCCGGCATCGATACGCTGGCGACTTATTCCTCACTCGGGAGGATCAATCCAAGGCGCCCTGGGATGAAGCGACCCCTGCGTACCCCCAACGACTCGAATGGGATATCGCGTTTGGCGATTCGCTTCGTCGCGCCCGTCCTTCTCTCGCTCACGGTGATGCTGGTCGCGGCCGTCCTCAGCATCGAGCTGCTCTCCACGATTCGGGCCTGGGTCGGCGGAGAGGGCCTGTATTCGAAGGGACAGAAGAACGCGACGTACTACCTCTCCCAGTACACCCTGTCCCATTCGCCGGAGGACTTTCGGCTGTACCAAGAGGCCATCAGCTTTCCCCTGGGCGATTGGAAAGCCCGTCTGGCGCTGCAACGCCGCTCCGTGGACCTGAGCGCGGTTCGCGCGGACTTCCTCCAAGGCGGGAGCGATCCCGCCGACATCGACAGCATCATCATCGTATTCCAGCTGTTCGGAGGACTCGGGCCGGTGCGCCGCGCAATCGACATCTGGACCGAGGGCGACGCGTACACGTTGCAGATCTGTGCGCTCGCCGAGCACGCACATCCCGCGGACGGCTCGACCGTGCCGGCGGCGGAACAGGCCCGCATTCGCGCCGAGCTGCACCGAATCAACGGCGAGCTCACTCCGCTGGCCGCTCGTTTCTCGTCCACCCTGGGCGATCTGGCGCGCACCACCCGGAGCCTGCTGATCCTGTCGCTCGCGGTCGGTACGCTGATCACCGGCCTGTTGTGCATCCGGGTGACCCGCGCCCGCGTGCGGGAGCGCGACGCCAAGGAACAGGGGCTCGCGCGCCTGACCGAGCTGTATGCCGCCTTGAGCCAGACGAGTCAGCTCATCTCCCGGGTCAGCGACCGCAGTCAGCTATTCGATGAGCTGTGCCGGATCTGCGTGCGCACCAGCGGACTCACCCTCGCGGCGGTGGGCTTGGTCCGGCGCCCTTCATCGAACATCGAATTCGTCGCCGCTCACGGCGAACAGCAGGCCTACCTGCAGACGCTGCACACCGTATCCATGGACGCCCGGGTGCTCAACGGCGCCGACAGCCCGCGCGGGGTATTCCCCTCGGAGGCCTCGTTTCCGCTGATGTGTCAGAACGAGGTCATCGGCGTGCTCTGCGTGTTTTCGCAGGAGGCGCAGTACTTCCGGAAGGACATCATCGAGCTCCTGGAGCAGCTGGCGATGGAGGCCTCGTTCGCCTTGGACAGCCTGCATCGGGAAGCCGACCGCCGCCATCAGGCCGCGGTGATGGCGGACCAGAACCGTGTTCTCAACTTGATCGCCTCCGGCGCGGAGCTCGAGGTCATTCTGACCACCCTGGCGGAATTCGTCGAAGCGCAGTCCGGCGGAGGACTCTGCTCGCTCACCGCGCAGGATCCGGTCGGCACGGACATCTGCGTGGGTCTGTCGCCGTCGATGCCGACGGGCTTCGACGGGGTTTCGCGGGATGCCGGCGCCGAGGGCTCCGTGCAGGCGTTCAGCACACGCCCCATCTTCGGCAGCAAGGATCAGCGTCTCGGTACGCTGTCGCTGTACAAGCGGCACGACTCCGAGCCGCCGGAACTGAATGCACAATTGATCGGCATCTGCGCCAACCTGGCCGGTATCGCCATCGAAAGCTGCCAGGCGGCCGAGCGAATCCGGCATCTGGCCCACCATGATGATTTGACGGGCCTCCCGAACCGGCTGCTCTTCAACTACGAGCTGCACAAGGCGCTCTCGCGGACACAACGTGCCGGCACCACGGCGGCGGTGCTGTTCCTCGATCTGGATCGCTTCAAGATCATCAACGACACGCTCGGACACGACGCAGGCGACACGGTGCTTCGCCAGATCGCGAACCACTTGCGCGCCTGCGTGCGCGGCACGGACACCCTGGCGCGCGTCGGCGGCGACGAGTTCACGCTGCTGGTCGAGCAGCCGCTCGACGCGCCGGATCTCAATGCGATCGCTCAAAAGTTGCTCGCGGCCATGTCCAATCCCTTGACGGTCAACGGCAACGTGTATCAGCTCTCCGGAAGCATCGGCATCGCGACCTATCCGAAGGACGGGAGCGATGGCGCGTCGCTGCTGAAGAACGCCGATATCGCGATGTACCGGGCGAAATCATCCGGCAGGAACACCTATCAGTTCTATTCCACCGAGATCAACGAGCACAGCGTCGAGCGGCTCGCCCTGGAAAACGAGCTGCGCCAGGCGGTGGTGCGGCGCGAATTCGAGGTTCATTATCAACCCAAGATCGACATCCCGAGCGGCCGCATCGCCGGTGCGGAGGCCTTGGTGCGTTGGCGGCATCCGCGGCGCGGGATGCTGCTGCCGGGAGATTTCATCGGCGTGGCCGAGGAAGTCGGCCTGATCGCCTCGATCGGGAGCCTGGTGCTGGACACGGTTTGCGCCGACATCGTCCGCTGGCGCGACGAGAGATTGCCGCCGACGCGCGTGGCGATGAATCTGTCGGCGCAGCAGTTCGCCGACTCGCGATTGCTGGACAACCTCAATCAGATCCTGGATCGCACGGGCTGCGATCCCCGGCTCCTGGAATTCGAGATCACCGAAAGCGTGGTCATGACCAATCCCGGCAAGGCGCTGCAGCTGCTCGAGCAGATCAAGGCCCATGGAATCACCATGGCGATCGACGATTTCGGCACGGGGCATTCCTCGCTCGCGTACCTGAAGCGCTTCCCGGTCGACAGCGTAAAGATCGACTACACCTTCGTTCGCGACATCGCGATAGATCCCAACGATGTCGCGATCATCAAGGCCATCATTGCGCTCGGGCACTCGCTCGACTTGAAGGTCGTGGCGGAAGGGGTCGAATCCGCCACGCAGCTCGAGATTCTGCGGCGCTTTCACTGCGACGAGTTCCAGGGTTTCTTGTTCAGCCGCGCGGTGCCTGCGGCCGAATTCGAACGGATTCTGATGAATAACCTGCCGCACTCGGCAGCCGCCGATCCCTTCACGAGACTTGCGGCGGGGTGAGACTTCGGGGTGCGCTGCGTATGGGCCTTCGCTCCGGGCGGCCCGTTGACCTATGATCGGCGTGCGGTACGATTTCGACGGCGGCCGTCGGATAAGCGGCGAGCCGGAGGGTTCCATGCGATTTCCCACATCATTGCTTGCAGCGTTCTCGCTCGTTTGTCTGGCGCTGACCGCTGAAGCGGCCGTCGCACCGATCGACCCGCACGCGTTGTACCCGGAGGGTCCGCTCTGGGACCAGGGCCGTCTGCTGTTCGTGGAATACGCGGGTCCGGGGATCAAGAGCTGGGACGGCAAGGCGGTGAAGGTCTGGTGGCACCGAGACCACTGCGGGGCGAACGCACTGATCCATTATCGCGGCGATCACATCCTGGTCGCTTGCTACGACGGAAATTATCTGGTCGAGCTCGACGCCGCGGGCAAGGAGCTGCGCACCTTCGAGAAAGACAGCATCGGAAAGCCGTTCGTGGGTCCGAACGATCTATCGAGCGATGGTCACGGCGGTGTTTATTTCTCGGCCTCCGGCGTATTCGACATCAAGGCGCCGATCACCGGCGCGGTTCTGCACATGTCGGCCGATGGGCAGGACATCCGGGAGGTGGCCGATACCATCCACTACTCGAACGGCTTGACGCTTGCGAAGGACGGGAGGCACCTGCTCGTCGCGGAGATGCTGGCCGGCCGGATTTTGTCCTTTCCCATCGGAGCGAACGGCACTCTGGGACCGAGGACGGTCTGGGCGCGGCTTCAGGATCTCGCGCCGCCGACGCCGAACGAGGACGCCTATGACGGGCCGGATGGCGTCAAACTCGGTCCCGACGGCAACTATTACATCGCCCAGAACGGCTCCGGCCGGGTACTGGTCGTGAGCGAGGCGAAAAAGCTGGTCCGCATGATCGAAGTGCCGACCCGGTACGTCACGAACGTGGGCTTCGGCGCCCCGGGAACGAACACGGTTTTCATCACCGGAGCGTTCGATCCTTGGAAAGCGCCATATCCGGGCGCGGTGTATCGCTGGACACCCTGAGCATTGCACCCCTGGGCGCCGCGAAGACGCCCGCAATCCAGGCGACATCCGATCGCAATGAAGATGTGTCAGTGTCAGACAAGGACTACAGCCTCCATGGAAACCACGGTACTCGAAACGGCGCCCATCGCCAACGCGACGCGATGGGTGTAGCCGCCGGCGCCGTTTTCTCGCGGTGCGCCATTGCGGGCGGAAACTCCGTGCCATCCGGACACCGAGACGTGGTTTAATGGCATTCGGCGGTTAGGCTATGGCCACTCCTCTGACCCCATCGCCGCCACATTCACGGTCGTCACTCGCGAGGCATGCGCCATGTCCGTCAACGCATTCGATGCCGCCGTCGCCGGAGAAAGCGTTCTCGTCACCGAGACGCGAATGGAAGAGCTTCAGCTGTTGGGACGCGTGGGCAGCACGTCGTTCGTGATCGCGGGGTCGCGCAGAAATTTCTCGCCCGAGAGCTTGAATCCCTACGAGCTTCTGGGCGCCGCGCTCGGCTCCTCGACCGCGATGACGCTGCGTCTGTACGCGGATCGCATGGGATGGCCGCTGGTTCGAGTTCAAGTCAGCGTGTCTCATCATCCGAGCGGCGAGGACTGCGGAGCGGCGTTCGAGCGCTCCATCATTCTGGAAGGCGATCTCAGCCCGGAGCAACGACAGCGGCTGCTCGACGTGGCCAGCCATTGCCCGGTCGACCGCACGCTCAGCCAGGGAGCGCAGATCCACACGTCGGTCAGCACGGACATCTGCATTTCAGCGGCACCCGCAACCTCCGATTACATCAGGGACATAGACGAAAGAGTCGCCGCTCTGGGGGAGACCTTGTCCCACGTCGAGTGACGCCCCGCCTCCTTTGAGAACCGTCGCCTGAGAACCGTCGCCGCCGTCCGCTACGTCACGCCGCTGCGCGAGGGAGGATCCTTGCCGGCCATCGTCGAGGCCGACGACGAGGGGCTCTATGTGCTGAAGTTTCGCGGCGCCGGACAGGGCGCGAGGGCCTTGATCGCGGAGCTCCTCGCGGGCGAGATCGCCCGTTTCCTGGAATTGCCGGTGCCGGAGATCGTGTTCATGGAGCTGCCGGGCGAGCTCGCGCGCACTGAGCCGGATCCCGAGATCCAAAGCCTCATTCGCGCCAGCGCGGGTCTGAATCTCGCGCTCGATTATCTGCCGGGCTCCATCACCTTCGACCCCCTGGTCTACAAGCCGGCTACCGATCTTGCCTCGGCCATCGTGTGGTTCGACGCCTTCGTCTGCAACGTGGATCGGACGGCTCGAAACGTCAACATGCTCCTGTGGCATCGCCGGCTCTGGCTGATCGATCACGGCGCGGCGCTGTATTTTCACCACGACTGGAAAACCTGGGATGGACAGGCGGCAACGGCGTTTCCGCTGATCAGGGATCACGTACTCCTGAGCTTCGCCGGTGCGCTTGCCGCGGCCGATGCGCGG
>DASYAC010000103.1:0-17079 GCA_036501585.1 Steroidobacteraceae bacterium | reverse complement strand
TTGCGTAATGCGTATTGCTATAAATCAACTAATTACGATAGATATTTAAACTAAATTGTAGAAACATTGCAGGCCATGGGACCGGTAGTAGTCGCGGACTTTCTGAGCGCCTCGATCACGGCGGAGATGGCGCGCTCGTTGAGCGGCGCCATGAGGTGAGCGCCGCTCACGCCGGGGATCTCCGCGTACTCCTTCAGCAACTCCACGCACAGCGCACACCCTTCGGCCTGCGCATCCGCGGCCTTCTCGAGCCGCTCGATCATCCACTCGGGAATGATCGAGCCGAACAAATGCTCCTTGATCCATCGCGCCGACTTTGCCGAGCTCAGCGGTGCGACCCCGACGATCAGATGCACCCGTCCGCCGGCGCCGCTCTCCCGCAGCCGCTCGACATAGCGCCTGAGGATCGGAGCATCCATGCAGAACTGAGTCTGTGCGAACTGCGCACCCGCATCGATCTTCTTGATCAACCCAGAGGGCAGCCACCCGGGCGGAGGATCCACGGGTGCGTCGGCGACGCCGACGAAGAAGGCGGCCGATCCGCCCACTTCGCGGCCGTACGGGAGTTGCCCGCGATCCCGAATGGAGACCGCCGTCGCGGCGAGCGCCGCCGTATCGAGATCGAACACCGGTTTGGCGTCCGGTTGATCTCCGGCGCTGGGATCGTCTCCCTTCAGCAGCAAAAGATTGGTGATGCCCAGCGCAGCCGCACCCAGCAGCTGGCTCTGCAGAGCGATGCGATTGCGGTCCCGGCAGGTCAACTGCAGGATGGGCTCGATGCCCTCCTGCAACAGCGCGTTCGCGGCGACGGTGGCGTCCAGATGCGCCCGGGCTCCCGCCCCATCGGTCACGTTGACCGCATCGGCCAGCCCTTTGAGCGGCAGAGCCTTCGCCAGCAGCTCGGCGAGATTGCTCGACGCGGGCGGCGTGATCTCGGCGGTCAGCGCAAATCGCCCCGCCGCCAACAGGGCCTCGAGGCCGCTTCGCCCCGGCGAAGCGCCGCTCGGACCTCCACGCTCGGCGGATGCATTCTGTCGGTTCATGGCTCGTCCTCGAATCCGTGCAGGCCGGGAGTCCATTTGCTAATGTCTTGCCCGCTCGAGCTGTGAAGCGGATCGCCAAACCAAGGGGATTTCATGGGATTCAACACGTTCCTCGCAAGCCTATGCGCAATCGCCATCCTCTGTCCGTGCGTTACCGCGCAGGCGGAGGAGGACGGAACGCTTCTTCTGCGCCAGCCGGCGGTTTCGAAAGATCATCTGGCGTTCGTCTACGGAGGCGATATCTGGGTCAGCGATCGGGACGGCAGCCACCCCGTACAACTCACCTCGAATCCCGCCGCCGAGTTCGCCCCGCACTTTTCCCCCGATGGCCGGTGGATCGCATTCTCGGCCAATTATGACAACAACACCGACGTCTACATCATCCCCGTCCAAGGCGGCCAAGCGCGCCGCCTGACGTGGCATCCCGCCCCGGACATCGTGACCGGCTGGAGTCCGGACGGCAAGCGCGTGCTGTTCGTATCCAATCGCGAAGTGGCCAACAGCCGCAGCGGTCAATTCTATGAAGTATCCGTCGACGGCGGCTGCGTGCGGAAGGTCATGAAAGCCGTCGCCGTCGAGGGCGCATGGTCCGCGGACGGCAAGCGGCTGGCTTATCGGCCGTACATCATGGCCTATACGGGTCCGAGCGGCTGGCGCCAGCACCGCGGCGGCGACACCCCGCCGATCTGGATCATCGATCCCGCGGGCAAAACCTTGGAGAAGATTCCGCACGTCAACGCCTCCGACTTCAATCCCCTCTGGGTCGGCGGCAATATCGCGTTCATCTCCGACCGAAACGACGGCTCGGCGAATCTTTTCCTTTACGACTCCGCCACGCGCGAGGTGCGGCAGCTCACGCATGAATCACCCTGGGACGTGCGCAGCGCCGCCGTCTTCGGCGGTACCCTGGTCTATGAGGTCGGCGGCCGGCTCAAATCGCTGGACCTCGGCGCCGGCCAAAGCCGCGCCATTCCCATCCGCCTCTCCGTGCAATCGAATCAGGCCCGGCCGCAGTGGAAGGACGCCGGCAAAAACATCACCTCCGCGCGGCTCTCGCCCACGGGCAAGCGCGTGCTCATCACCGCGCGAGGCGATGTGTTCAGCGTTCCGGTGAAGGACGGATCGGTGCGAAACCTGACCGCAACGTCCGGAGTGCGCGAGGCCGATGCGTTATGGAGCAAGGACGGTCAGCGCGTCGCTTACCTGAGCGATGAGGGCGGCGCCCAGGCTCTCTATATCCGCGACGCGGTCGGGCTCGAGAAGCCCATCCGGCACACGCTCGGGACCATGGGATACTTCACGCTCCTCGGCTGGTCGCCGGACGATCGGCGCATCGTCTTTCAGGACAATCATCTGCGGCTGTACGCCATCGATCTCAAGAGCGATGCGGTGACGCTGATCGACACCAATCCGCGGCGCGGTGCGTTCAACCCGGCTTTCTCGCCCGACGGCCAATGGATCGCATACACGATCGAGGGCGCGAACTACTTCACGAGAGTGAGATTGCATCACTTCCCGGACGCACAGTCCGCCGACCTGGCCGATCGCTTCATCCAGACGGACAACCCGGTGTTCGGGAGCGCGGGGCTGCTCTATTTCACGGCGTCCATCGACGCCGGCCCGAGCCGCGCGAGCCTGGACATGTCGACTCGGGAGCGCCCGCTGCGCAAGGGCATCTTTGCGGCAATACTTGCCGCCGACGGCAAGTCGCCGCTCGCACCGAAAACGGGCGACGAGGAGCCCAAGAGCGGCAAAGGCAAGAAAGGCAACGGCAAGGACGAGGACAAGGACGACGATCACGACAGCGCAAGTAAAGGAGCCGGCGCAGATACCGGCGAGGATCACGACAAGAAGGACGAGGACCGGGAGGACGGCAAGCACGACGCCAAGGACGCCAAGAATGCCAAGGAAGACAAGCCGCCCAAACCGACCCGCATCGACCTGAAAGGACTCGCGGACCGCTTCGTCCCCATCCCGGTCGCCGAGCGAAACTATGACAACCTGATCGTCGCCTCCGACGGCGCGCTCTTCTATCTCGCACGCAGTCAGCCGGGGGCGACGACGGAGCCTCCCGGTCCGGGTGCCGATGCCGACGGCGAGCTGTTCCGCTACAGCTTCGAGGATCGCGCAGAGAAGTCCATGAGGGCGCATCTTGTCGATGTGTCGGCAAGCTGGAACCGCAAGAAACTCCTGCTCGGCTTGGCCGAGGGGAAGCTGGAGGTTGCGGACGCCAACGAGAAAATGGAAGCGAAGCCGGTCGATCTCAGCGGCTTGCGGATGTACGTCGATCCGCGCCAGGAATGGCACCAGATCTTCGAGGAGACCTGGCGCATGGAGCAGCAATATTTCTACGACCCGAACATGCATGGCCTCGATTGGAAGGCCGTGCGGGCGCGCTACGAGCCGCTGCTCGAGTACGTGCAGCGCCGCGAGGACCTGAACGAATTGCTGGTCGAGATGATCGGCGAGCTTCAGGTGGGCCACAACCGCATCAGCGGCGGCGATGTCGACAACGAGAGGCCGGCGGGCGTGGGTCTCCTGGGTGCGGACTTCAAAGTGGAGAACAATCAATACCGGATCGCCCGGATCTATCGAGGCGACCGGTGGAATCCGTTCCTGGTCGGTCCGCTCGCGGCCGGCGGTGTCGACGCCGCCGAAGGCGACGCGATTCTTGCCGTCAACGGCCACGCATTGGACGGTTCGGTCAACCTCTTCTCGCTGCTCGCCGGCACCGTGGACAAGCAAGTGTCCCTGACGTTGAGCCGGGACGGGACGCCCAAGGCCGCGCGCACCGTGGTGGTGATTCCGATCGCGAGCGAGGCGGGGCTCCGCCAGTGGGAATGGGTGCAGCACAATCGCGACTACGTCGACCGGCGGAGCGCGGGTCGCGTGGCCTACGTGTATCTGCCGGATACCGCGGACGGCGGGTTTACCTTCTTCAACCGCATGTTCTTCGCCGAGACCGACAAGGAAGCCGTGATCGTCGACGACCGGCGCAACAGCGGCGGCCAGGCCGCCAATTACGTGCTCGAGACGCTGAATCGCAAGTACCTTTCCGGCTGGAAGGATCGCGATGGCCTGATCTTCAACACGCCGGCGGCCGCGATCTACGGTCCGAAGGTCATGCTGATCGATCAGGATGCGGGCTCAGGCGGCGATTATTTTCCCTACGGTTTCCGGTATCTCGGCCTCGGCAAGTTGATCGGCTCGCGCACCTGGGGCGGCCTCATCGGCATCTACGCGAACCCGCCCCTGATCGACGGCGGGCGGCTCACCGTACCGTTCTTCCGCATGTTCACTCCCGAAGGCCAATGGCGCGTGGAGAACGAGGGCGTCGCGCCGGACATGGACGTGCCCCTCGATCCGATCGCGGTCAACGAGGACCGCGACCCGCAGCTCGACGCCGCCATCGCCGAAGTGCTCGAGGAGCTGAAAACAGCGAAGCCGATTCCGCTCGAGAGCGCTCCGCCGATGCCCACGCAGGTCGGCAAGTGACGACGCTACAGCGCGCGCGGGCCGTTCTGCTCGCGGTATCCGCGCTTCTCGCCAACGCCGGCGGTGCGCAGAGCGCGCCCGAGGCGCAGGGCGCGGCCGCCGAGGCCACCTGCGACACGGCTCCCCGGGCGCCGTTCTGCAGCGCCGTACGCGGCGTGCGCGCCGAAGGCTGGCCGGCGCAGAGCCGCTCGGAGGTGATGGCAGCTCATGGAATGGTGGTGACCAGCCAACCGCTTGCCGCACAGGCCGGCCTTCGAGTGCTCCTCGAGGGCGGCAACGCAATCGATGCGGCCGTGGCCACCGCCGCCACCTTGAGCGTGGTGGAGCCGATGATGGTCGGCGTCGCCTCGGATCTCTTCGCGATGATCTACGTTGCCAGGGAGCACAAGGTCTATGTGCTGAACTCGAGCGGCACCGCTCCGACCGGCGCGACCGTCGAGCGCTTCAACCAGCTCGGCTATCGATGGAATCCCGCCAATTGGGGACCCACCTCGGGGATGCCGATCAACGGCATCCTGCCCGTGACGGTGCCGGGAACCGTCTGGGGTTGGCAGTCCGTGGAACGGCGCTTCGGCAAGCTCACGTTCAAGGAAGTTCTCGAGCCTGCGGTGCAATACGCCGAGGGCGGATTTCCGATTTCCGAGCGCATCGCAAGCGACTGGGTGTTGCCCAAGGCCCTGCCGCTCACCGGATGCTGCACGCAGCTCGATCCGGATTCGATCAAGACCTGGTATCTGAAGGACCGGCCGCCGAAGGCCGGCGAGTGGTTCAAGAATCCCGATCTCGCACGCACCTTGCGGCTGCTCCAGGAGCACGGGGCGGATGCGTTCTATCGGGGAGAGATCGCCCGGGCGATCGTCGCCAAGTCCAGGGAGCTCGGCGGCACGATGACCCTCGAGGATCTGGCGGGTTATCACGGCGAGTGGGTCGAGCCGGCCCGATCGCACTACCATGGGCGCGATATCCTCGAGCTTCCCCCACCCTCGCAGGCATGGGCCGCGGAGGAAATCCTGAACATTCTCGCCGCCTGCGTGCCGCGCTGGACGCCGGGCGAGACGGTCGCCTCGTTGGGGCCCGCGAATGCAGAGTACTGGCACCTGTTCGTCGAGGCCAAGAAGCTGGCGTTCGCCGATCTCCTGCGCTACAACGGCGATCCGGACTTCGTCGCCGTGCCGCTCGACAAATTGCTCTCCGAGTCCCACGCGGCGTCCATGTGCGGCCGAGTCGATCCGCATCGCGCCTCCACGCCGGGGCCGCCGAGCGATGTGAAGATGCCCGGCGACACAGTGGTTCTATCGACGGCCGACTCGGACGGCAACATGGTGTCCTGGGTCAACAGCAATTACTACGAGTTCGGGTCGGGCATCACCATCCCGGGATACGGATTCGTACTGCACAATCGCGGCGCCCTGTTCACGCTCGATCCCCGCAGCCCGAACGTCATTGCGCCCCACAAACGCCCGTTCAACACGCTGTCCGCCGGATTCGTTTTGCACGAGGATGGCAAGCCGCTCATGACGGTGACGCTGATGGGCGGCGACATGCAAGCGCAGGGCCACGCACAGCTCCTGGTCGACGTGATCGACCTGCACGCCAATGTCCAGGCGGCGGCTGACCTGGGGCGCTTCTGGCACAGCCAGATCTCCAACGAGCTCGATCTGGAGACACCGCTTTTCGATCTCGTGGGAGCCAGGCTCGAGGCGATGGGGCACCACGTCAAGCCGGTAACCGGCGAGGTGATGGGCGGCGTTCAGGTGATCGAATCCGCGGACGGCTACTATCGCAGCGGATCGGACCTTCGCAAGGACGGCGAGGCGGTCGGATGGTAAGAGCGAAGTGACAGGATGCGTCGGACAATCCGAGTGACCGGCATCGCGCTGAGCGTTGCCGCGTGGCTGGGTTTGGCGACTTGCTCGGCCATCATGCGGTGACGGACAGGCTCGCCTGCACTTGCCGCCGAAATTCCAGCGGGTTGGAGATCATTCGGAACGACTCCTTGGTGCCTCCCACGCCGGACACCGTGATCGTTCCATAGCCCAGGATGCGGCCCAGTACGCTCTGGTCGACCCCGATTCCCTCCACCTTCTGCAGCAGCAGCTCGAGAGAGTGCCTGCGGACCAGGCCCACCTTGATCAAGACGCGCTTGTTGGTGATCGCGAACTCCGAGCTCGCCGATCTGATCCACGGAGGAATGAACAGCACCACGCCGATGGCCGCGATGACGGCTGCCGCGATCCAGCCGCCGCCGCCGAGACCCACGAGAATGGCGACTATGAAAACGCAGTCGGGGAGGAAATAGACGATGCGGTGGAGCCTTGCCCGGTAAGTGATTTCCTCGTTCGGCAAGAGATTGCGTTCCACGTAACTCATCGATCCTCCCTGCGTACAGTTTCGATCCGCGATGGCTGGGTGTATAAGGCGATTAGATTACCGCGAACTCGGGCTTTCGCGGCATTGAACATACGGCAACGGCGGGAACGGCATGGCAAAGCGAATCGATCTTCCAAAGGTACCGACGGTTACCGGCTCGGGCTACCCGGCCCCGTTCGACCGCCCATGCGCCGGCCGCAAACGCCAGAGAATCGGGGATGCCGCCGGACTTTCCGATTTCGGGGTGAATCTCCTGCGGCTGGCGCCCGGTGCCTGGTCCAGCCAGCGGCACTGGCATTCGGCGGAAGATGAGTTCGTATACGTCCTCGAGGGCGAGCTCGTGCTGGTCACGGATGCGGGAGAAGAGACTCTTCGCGCGGGCGACTGCGCCGGATTCAAAGCCGGAATCCACGACGGTCACCATTTGCAGAATCGGACCGACCGGGACGTCGTCGTTCTGGAGATTGGCGCGCGTAAAGTCGAGCAAGACGAGTGCGATTACCCGGACATCGATCTGCGCTTTCTCAATGGCGACGGCGGGTACGTGCACAAGGACGGCACGCCCTACCCTCGCCGCTAGCGCTCACCCCGGCCCTGCCCTGAAGCCCGATGCGCCGGCCGAAAGCCGATCTGTTCCTGCCCTTGAGCGCGAAGAGAGCCGGACGCGGTGCTCTTCCGAGCGGCGAACACAATCCGGCGCTCCAGGCCATCTGGGATGTGGTCTGCCGAATTCCTCAGGGGCAAGTCTCCACCTACGGAGCCGTCGCTCGAGCTGCCGGACTGCCGGGCCGCGCGCGCCAAGCCGGGTATGCATTGAGAGTGGCCCCGGATGGGATGCATCTTCCCTGGCACCGGGTGGTCGGCGCCGGCGGTCGAATCGTCTTCCCCAAGACCTCTCGCCACTACCGGGAGCAGGCGCGGCGGCTGCGCTCGGAAGGTGTCGCGGTTGTGCAGGGCCGGGTGGAGGCCTCCGCGGTCGTCGATCCGGCCGAGTGGTAGTCCCGCCTCAAACCCTCCCGGACGGCCTTCGCCGATCCAGGAACGAGTCGATTCGTTGGCACGCGTCTGCTTCCATGAGATTGCGCGCCATGATCTCGCCGGCATAGGCGTAAGCGTCCGCCAAGGGCATGGATTGCTGCCGGTAGAACATCGCCTTGCCGTGGCGAATCGCCGCCGGACTCTTGGCCGCGATTTCTGCGGCCTTGCGAGCGATCGCCGCGTCCAGCTCGGCGGCAGGAACGACTTCGTTGATGAGACCCCAATCGAGCGCGGTCGCGGCATCGATGAATTTTCCCGTCACCAGCATGTCGAACGCCCGCTTCGTCGAGACATTGCGCGACAGGGCGACGGCCGGCGTCGAGCAAAACAGCCCGACGTTGATGCCCGAAACCGCGAAACGCGCCTCCTCCGAGGCGATCGCCAGATCGCAGCTTCCCACCAGCTGACAACCGGCTGCGGTTGCGATTCCGTGTACGCGGGCGATCACCGGGACAGCCAGCGAGCGGATGCCTTGCATGACCCGGCTGCAGCGATCGAACAATGACCGGTAATACTCGATGGTCGGCGTCCGGCGCATCTCCTCGAGATCGTGCCCCGCACAGAACGCCCGGCCGGCCCCGGCGAGGATCACGCAGCGCAGATCGGGATCGCCCGACAGTTCTTCCAGTGCGCCCTGCAAGGCGTCCAGCACCGCCTCGGACAACGCGTTCAGCTGTTGCGGCCGGTTGAGTTGCAGAGTGGCGATTCCGTCGCGGAACTCGGTGCCTAGCACCGATGGCGGATGGCATGTCATGTTCATGATCCCTGACTCCTGGTGCGGCACGATGGCCACAGTGTAGCGCGCTCAGCACACCCGGTGCGCCGTCAGGCGCGTTGCCTGCTACGAGGCAGCACCTGAGCCCGCAGCCAGTTTCGGATCTCGAGAAGGCGCAGCGGCTCGCTCTGTACCGCGGGACCCAGCGCATGTTTCCAGAGCAATGTCGTGTCCGACGGGTTTGCCTGCAGGGCGCGAAGCTCGGCGGCGAAGGCGTTGAGCGCCGGACGGTCGCGGAACATGCCCTCGGAGACGAGGGTGTCGCCGTAGCGCTCGGCCGTGGCGGCGACATCGGCATAGTCGTATTCGGGATGGTACTGCACGCCCCAGAAAGTACCACGCCCAAAGGTGAATGCCGCCGCCTGCACGCCAAAATCGTTGCGGGCCAGAATCGCGGCACCCCCCGGCAGCACCACGATCCCGTCGCGGTGAACCGCCGGCGCCTCGAACACGTCCGGCTTGCCGGCGAAGAGGGGATGTTCCCGGCCGGCATCGGTGAGCAGAATCCGCCGGGCGAACCCAAACTCACGGCCCTGCGGATTGGCATGGACTTCCCCGCCGGCGGCGGTGACCGCAACCTGGAGTCCCCAGCAGCTTCCAAAGAACGGTATCCCGGCGGCAAACACTGCCTTGGCGAGATCGACCTGACGCGCCACCGGCGGACCGCCGTTGTAGATATTGAGAGCCGACCCGGTCATGGTGACGCCATCGTAGTCATCGAGGCCCACGCCCGTCGGAAACTCGGCGGCGCCGTCCGCTGCGAGCACGATGTCGATCTGCAGCGACGCATCTATGCGACGCAGGACTCGCGAGTAGCCGACACCGGAATCGTATCCAAGGGCCGCCATTTGACGCGCGCGAATCTCCGCAACATTGCCGTCGATGACCAGGATGCGCGCGGCAGTCATGCGGCGCTGACCACCGCCCCGATCCGCCCCTCCACCGCGGCGCGGAAGATGTGTTCCAGTTGCGCCGCGTTGACCGGTACTGGATTGCCGGGCGCCGATGGATCGAGCGAGGCCTCCCTGCCGATGACCTCGGCATTGTCCATGCCGACGCCTATCTCGGCCAGCGAATGCGGTATCCCGAGCTCGCGCCGCATCTGCAGCACCCACGCAAAGAACCCGTCGAAGCCGCGTTCGGGCAGATTCAAGACCCGGGAGATGATCTCCGCCCTCTCGGCGATGGCATGGCGGTTGAAAGTCATGACATAGGGAAGAATGACGGCGTTCGTGAGGCCGTGATGCGTGTTGAACCACGAGCCCACGGGGTGCGCGATGGCATGCACGCCGCCCAGACCCTTCTGAAACGCCGTTGCGCCCATGGACGCGGCGGCCAGCATCTGCGCGCGCGCCTCGATGTCCTTGCCATCGGCACAGGCGCGCGGCAGATAACGGTGGATGAGCCGCATGCCCTCGAGGGCAACGCCGTCCGCCAGGGGATGGAAGCCGGGAGCACAGAATGCCTCGAAGCAGTGGACGAAGGCGTCGATACCGGTGGCCGCGGTCACTGCGCGCGGCAATCCAACGGTGAGCTCGGCATCCAGAATGACGATGCGCGGCATCATCTGGGGATGAAAGATGATCTTTTTTTGATGGGTTTCCTCGTTGAGAATGACGCTTGCCCGGCCCACCTCGGAGCCCGTGCCCGCGGTCGTAGGCACGGCGACCACCGGCGCTATGCCGGCGGGAACGGCCCGGGTCCACCAATCGCCGACGTCCTCGAAATCCCACAGCGGACGGGCTTGTCCCGACATGAACGCCACCGCCTTGCCGGCATCGAGCGCCGATCCTCCGCCAAACGCGACGACGCCGTCGTGACCGCCGCCACGGTAAGCGCGAAGGCCCGCTTCGACGTGGCTGCTGGCCGGATTGCCCCGGACGGCGCCGAACAGCGCCGCGTCCTTCAGAGAGGCCACCGCACGCTCGATCATCGGGGTCTTGACCAGACCCTCATCGGTCACGATCAGCGGCCGTTTGATGCCGGCCCGGGAGCAGGCCTCCGCAAGCTCGGCAATACGGCCCGGGCCGGCCCAAATCGTCGTCGGATAGTTCCAATTACCGCGCAGCGTGTTGCTCATGGGGTCATCCTGAAATGATAGGACTTCGGCCGCGTCAACTGCTCGAAGCCGACGCGCGACAGGCTGCAGCCGCGCCCCGAATTTTTCACACCGGTCCAGGCAAGCGCCGGATCGAGATAGTCGCACCGATTGAGGAAAACCGTACCCGTCTCGAGCTCATCGCCAAGGGTTTCGGCGCGCTCCCCGTCCGCGGAGAAAATCGCGGCGGTGAGTCCGAACTCGCTGTCGTTCATCAGCCGGACCGCCTCCTCGTCCGAGCCCACACTCATGATGCCGACCGCCGGCCCGAAGGTCTCCTCGCGCATGATTGCCATCGAGTGGTCGACGTTGACGAGCACTTGCGGCGCGAGATAAGGCGTTCCCGCGGAGCTCGATGCGAACGATTTCTCGTCGATCAACTGCCGCGCACCGCGCGCCACGGCCTCCCGCACCTGCGAACGGACGGCATCGGCCGCGGCGGCGCGTACCATGGGTCCGATGGTCGTTTCCGGCTCCACCGGCGACCCCAGCCGGTACTTGCCGGTAAGATCGACCACACCGTCGACGAATTCCCGATAACGCGATGCCGCCACGTAGATCCGTTTGATGCCGCAGCAGGATTGGCCGGAGTTGAAGAACGCCCCATCCGTCAAAGTCTCGATCGCATGCGCCAGGTCGGCATCGGCCCGCACATAAGCAGGGTCCTTGCCGCCCAGTTCGAGACCCGCCGTCGCAAAACCCGCGGCCGTCGCCTCGACCACGGCACGTCCGCCCGACACTGAGCCGGTGAAACAGACGCTGGCTACCCGGGAATCGCCCATGAGGCGTGCGGTGTCCGTATGCGACAAATGCAGGTATTGGAACACGCCCGCCGGAACGCCCGCGCCCGCGAAGGCTTCGAAAAAGCGCTCGGCACACAAGGGCGTTTGCTGCGAATGCTTGAGCACCACCGTGTTGCCGGCGATCAGCGCCGGCACGACGGCATTCACCGCCGTCAAATAAGGGTAATTCCAAGGAGCTACGACGACGATGACACCGAGGGGAACCCGCTTGATTTGCCGCTTGAAGCCGGCCTTTTCGCCGGGCTGAATCGCCGCGAGCGCTTGGGGCGCGGCACTCAGCATATACCGTGCGCGCTCTTCGAAACCACGCACTTCGCCCGGCGTGTAGCGGATGGGTCGTCCCATCTGCCAGGTGATCTCGGCGGCGATGTCATCCGTCCTGGCAACGAAGGCATCGACCGCCTTCGCCAGCATTTCGCAGCGCGCGGCGAGCGGCAAAGCCGCCCACGCAGCCTCTGCGCGTCGGGCAGAATCGAGCGCTCGGTTTATGCCGTCGGCTGTTTCCAGGGGGCGCTCGACGTAGATCCGGCCGTCCACCGGGCTGATGGTCTTCAATGTCTCAGTCATTCGGGTACTCAGATGATGATGTCGTCGGTGCCGAAAATGCAACTGTTCACGGTGGTAGACAACGATTGTACGAGATTGTGGACGGCACGACCTAGCGCAGGAAAAAGCGACGAGGCGCTCGCCGAAGTGAAATAGAATTCGACCATGCCCATTGACATTGACGCACCCATTGAGTCCGCTCCCCCCGGCTACCGGCAATTCGACGCCCCTCTGCATCGTGCGGCACAACAGCTGATCGACCTCGGCGGCGTGTCCGACGTGCGCATCCTACGAGGCGGCCGCGTGGTGACAGGGATCGCCGGTGATCGCCAGCGCGTCTACATTCAATATCAAGGCGCCGATGCCCGAGCCTTCGAGGGCGAGTGCAGTTGCGGCGAGCGCAGTCCCTGCGTACACGTTGCGGCGGTGGTGATGACCGCGGGCAAGATCCTGGGCGCACCCGCGGACAATCGTCTCGGAGGCACGGTTCCTTTGCCACCATCGCCGACGCATACCGCGGAGCGAAGCGCGCCCCTGCAACAGGCGCTCTGCTACCTCATCGAGCCCACCGCCGGCCGAGGCGCCCGGCTTTCCACCTGGGTGACCCAAACCGCGGCGGCCGGCGGATACGTTCGATCCGGGGCTCTTCCATTCTCCCCACGAACCTCCGACGGGGCTCGGGATTATCCCCGTTACGTCGACGTAAGCGACCGGGACATCCTCGAGGCGATCATGTCGCGGCATTTCGACCGGGAGCTCACGGGCCCCGCCGGATTCGACCTGCTGCAGCGAGTACTCGCCACAGGACGCACCTTCTGGCGCTCGCTTCCGGGTGCGGCTCCGGCTGACGGTACGGCGGCTCCTCGGGAGTTGCCACCGCCTCGGGGTGCGACCTTGCTTGGGGATAAAGCGCTGCGCGCAGGCCCCGCGCGCGAAGTGCACTTCGCATGGCGGGTTTTGCCGAATGGTGACCAGCAGTTGAGTTGCGAAACCCCGGAAGCACTCGATTTCCTGTTGGATCTCGAGCCCGCAGTGTACATCGCGGCATCCGGAAGTTGTGGAGCGCTCGAGCTTCCATACCCCGTGGATCTGCTGCGCCGATACTGGACTCGACCGGCCATCGACCCGGCACAGGTTCCAACCATCAACGCGGACCTTGCCGGCGACTCCGGCGCCAGCCGCTTCCCCCGGCTACGCAGCCTGACGCTGGAGCGGCGAGCGCTGTCCTCGCTGCGAGCCCAGCTGGTGCTCAGCCCCGCCCCGCAGGCGATGCTGCATTTTGTCTATAACGACGTGGCCGTGGACAGCGGCACACTGCGCACCGGGGACTCGGTACGCCAATGGGACGGGGAGCTTGTCCATGAGATTCCGCGCGACCTCGACGTTGAGCGCCAATTGTGCACGCAACTGCAGCGCTTCCTGTACGCGCCGCGGGATGGCGCAGCGTGGCTCGCGTTCATGATGGACGGCGTCCCGGCGCTGCAAAATCTCGGGTGGCAAATCACCGTCGATCCGGACTTTCCCTACCGGATTGCCGCGGCGGAGGATTGGTACGCGGATTTACGAACGACGCCGCATCGTCCTCGGGGCACCAACTCCCCGCGCGAAT
The DNA here is from genome assembly GCA_036501585.1 of Steroidobacteraceae bacterium. Taxonomy (GTDB): domain Bacteria; phylum Pseudomonadota; class Gammaproteobacteria; order Steroidobacterales; family Steroidobacteraceae; genus Bog-1198. The sequence goes on along the minus strand of DASYAC010000103.1, from coordinate 3,302 downwards.
GGTTCGACCTGCGGCTCGGCGTCCGGGTGGATGGCCAGGCCGTCAATTTGCTGCCGGCGTTGGTCAGTTATCTCCAGGGCATGGGACGAGAATCGGCCGGGCAACATGATGCCCTCAGCCTGCTAACCGCCGAACATCTGTTGGTGCGCCTGGAGGACGGCCGCTATTTGCCGGTGCCGCTGGCGCGCATTCAGCGCATTGCCGACACGCTGGTGGAATTGTGCGATCCGGATGGTTTGAACGAGCACCACGCGTTGACTCTGCCGAGCACTCAAGCCGGCCGGCTCGCGCAATTCGCGCTCGAGCCAAATGCGCCCGCGTTTCAATCCGACGATCCGACACTGCTCAGCCTCATCGAGGCGGTGAAGGGCTTATCCCAAATCGAACCGCTGGCCGCCCCTGCGCATTTTCCCGCGACACTGCGGCCCTATCAGGAATACGGCCTCGGCTGGCTGCAATTCCTGCGCCGCCACGGCCTGGGTGGCATCCTCGCCGACGATATGGGGTTGGGAAAGACCGTACAGACGCTGGCGCATCTCGTCATCGAGAAGCAGCAGGGTCGCTTGCGCAAGTCCTCGCTGATCGTGGCGCCCGTCAGTGTGCTCGGCAACTGGCAGCAGGAGATCCACCGCTTCGCGCCCGAGCTCACGCTGTTGGTCCTGCACGGTGCAAAGCGCAAGGAGCGGTTCGGGTCCGTCGGCGCCGTCGACGTCGTCCTCATCGGCTATCCGCTGTTGTTGGTGGACGGCGACATGCTGCTGGAGTGCGACTTCGGTTTCGTCATCCTCGATGAGGCGCAGACCATCAAAAATCCGCAGGCCAAGATATCGCAGGTGGCGCAGGCGCTTCGCGCGGAGCATCGGCTGTGTCTGAGCGGAACTCCCATGGAGAATCATCTCGGCGACCTCTGGTCGCTGTTCCACTTCGTGCAGCCCGGCCTGCTGGGTGAGCGCCGGCATTTTCAACGGCTGTACCGCACGCCCATCGAAAACGGCGGCGATATCAAACGCGCCGCCGCACTCAGCCGCCGCGTGAAACCCTTCCTGTTGAGGCGCACCAAGGATGCGGTGGCCCAAGATCTGCCGCCGAAAGTGCAAATCGTCGCGGCCATCGAGCTCGATGAAAGACAGCGCGATTTCTACGACGGCATCCGCCTGGGCCAGCACCGGCGAGTGCGCGAGGCCATCGAGCAGCAGGGCCTGGCTCGCAGCCAGCTCACCGTGCTCAACGCCCTGCTGAAGTTACGCCAGGCATGCTGCGACCCCCGGCTGGTCGATGCGGACGCGCCGACCCAGCTCATTCCGTCGGCCAAGCTCGACTGGCTGTCGACCGCCCTTCCCGAGCTGATCGCCGAGGGCCGGCGGATTCTCCTGTTCTCGCAATTCACGTCCATGCTGAGCCTCATCGAAACGCGGATGAACGAGCTGTCGATTCCCTATTGCCTGCTGACCGGCGAAACGCCGCATCGCAGCGAACTGGTGGAACGCTTCCAAGCGGGTGGCATACCGCTGTTTCTCATCAGCCTCAAAGCCGGCGGCACGGGGTTGAATCTCACCGCAGCGGATACGATCATTCATTACGACCCCTGGTGGAATCCCGCCGTCGAAGCACAAGCCACCGACCGCGCGCACCGCATCGGCCAGGACAAAACGGTATTCGTATACAAGTTGATCGCCCAGGGCACGGTCGAAGAGAAAATCATGCAACTGCAAGCCGACAAACACACGCTGGTGACTCAGCTGTACACGGAGACGAACGCGTCCGCGCCGCAGCTGAGCTCGGCCGATCTGGAATCCTTGTTCGCACCATGACCATCGAGAGCGCAGTACAAACGCAGATCGATACGCAAATCCTGGAGCAAGGCGCCTTCGTTCCGCTCGAGTTCCTCCTGGATTCCGGGCGCCTGATCCACGGCGACTACGAAGGCTGGCGCCGCCGGGAAATAGATTCCCTGGACGAGGTGCTCATGGGCAGCCCGGAGAAGATCCGCGCGCAGCTCGAGTCCGCCATCGGCTATGCACGCAGCATCGGCCTCGTCGAAACGCCCCAGACCTTTCACGCCTGGCTTTCGGGAGCAGTCGACCAAGGCGACCCGTTGCGGATCAGCGCCGACGCGCAACTGCAGCGGCTCATTGGCAGCCGCTACGTACCAGCACAGACCGCTCCGCAACTGGATCTATTCTTCGACAATCCCGTGGTGGTGCTGAGCAACGGCATCGTGCGTTCGCTATCCGCCCGGAACATGCCCGACGCCCAACGTCAATTGGACCGGCTTTACGCACAGGCACCCAACCATGCGGAGCTCGCCGCCTTCGACCGGTTGCTGGCCGCGCTCGGGCACTTGGGCCGCCCCATCGACGATCCACGCCAGGAACTGGCGTTTCTCCTGGACATCACGCCGGCCGCCAAGCGCCTGCTGGGTTGGGAGGCGCGAGACCTGCTCGCGCCGCTGTGGCGGCAGCTCGCCGACGCCCTGCACAGCCAGGCCTTCTCGATCGCCGAACCGAACCTGCACCGCAGTTTCGCCCTTGTGCAGGCGCAGGATTGGCCGGGCGCCAGTGACGCCGTACGCCGTGAACCGCAATGGCGGCTGCACGTGCCGCTATGCCTGCGCCTCGCGCAAAGCAGCTTCTATCAACAGCGCCGCAGCGACGCGCTGGAGGCCTGGTTCCACGTGTGCTGGTGCGCGCCGGACCAGGCCGCCGCCGCGCTCGACAATCGCCGGCAACCCGACACCGGCGTGAGCGCACTGTGGCGGCGGTTCGTCGACTCCGAGGAAGAGCTGTCGCCCGGCGGCACCGCTGCGGAACCCGCGCTCACCGCCGCCGATTTTCCCGCCTGGTTGCTGCTGCGCGAGCCCGGTCTCAATCGGCAGCTCGGCATCGATCTGACCACCGGCGATACACCGGCCGAGGAGGCCTATCGCACGGTGCATCGGTGGATCGATGCGCGCCGCGGCAACCGCAGCGAGGACGAATTGGCGCTGCGCAAGACGCTGCAAGCGCATCACCCGATCTTGTTCCGGTATTTGAAACGCGGCGTGTAAGTAAGGAGTTGGATCAATGAGCAACCCTGTCGGTACTGTGTTCGATCCTGAAGCAGCGGCCCTCAGCCCGCGGCGCTATCATTGCCCGCGACAACCGCGGCAGGGATGGGGTCGGTGATCACAGCGACGACCCACACTGCGAAGCCCCCGAGTGCGAGACCACATCCCACCCACCCGGTTGAAGTCCAGCCAAAGCCGGCGGCAATTGCCAAGCCGCCAAGCCAAGGTCCGAGTGCGTTCGCAACGTTGAAGGCAG
>DASYAC010000102.1:0-12320 GCA_036501585.1 Steroidobacteraceae bacterium | reverse complement strand
CGGTATATAGGATCTCTGCGAGGCGTCCAGGCCGCCCTGGTCGTCGTACTCATAAGTCAGCAACGCATTTCCACCGCTCCACGACCTTCCCCATAGCTGCGAGGCAGTCACCTCTCTGGCACCGCCCTCGGTCGCGCCTCCGTAGCGAAGGCCGGTCTCGGCCCCGTCGAAGTCCTTTTTGGTGATGATGTTGACGACCCCGGCCACTGCATCGGTTCCGTAGATCGCAGACGCACCGTCGCTGAGAACTTCGATATGATCGACCGCGCTCAAGGGAATCTGGGAAATATCGGTGAGCGAGCCGTCGGATCCGGTCGGCGCTATGCGATGCCCGTTGATCAACGTCAGCGTGGCCGATGGGCCGAGGCCATGGATGTTGAACGCCGCGCCGTTCGAGATATTGGATCCCGTTGCGGAAAACGCCGCATAGTTGCCGTTCGATGAGAAATTGGAGATGCCGTCTGTGTTGGAGAAATTCTGCGGCATCACCCGCGCGAACTCATCCAGGGTGGCGGCTCCCGATTGATCGAGGTCCTCGCGGCTGTAGATTTGGAGCTGCGAACCGATGGGGACTTCCCCGCGGATATGTGAACCCGTCACGGTGACCTCCTGCAACTGGTCCGCCGGGCTCCCGTTGTCCTCGCTCTTCGGACTCAGGCCGTTGTCGGGAAGGGTTGCATCTGTCTGTGCCAGCCTCAACGGCGAGGGGCTATTGATACCATTCACGGCGCCTGAAGCGTCTGCCGGTTGTCCGGCGGGCGTCGCTTTCCGCGGCAACGGTGCGCTTCCCGGCAAAATTGACGTGGAGGATTCCGCAGACGTGATCACGACGGTGTGATCGTTCAGACGCTGCGGCCGCAACCCGGTACCGCTCAGCACGTGCAACAGCGCGTCATCCACCGTGAGATCCGCCTTGAGCGCGGGCGCGGTGAATCCCGCTACTCGGCTCGAGCTGAATCCGATGTCGACATGCGTTGCAGCGCCAATCGCCTCCAGCGTCCGAGCCAACGGCTGCGCCGGCAGATCGAAATGGATCCGAGTCTGGGCGTGGGCCCCTGCGCACCAGAAAGCGGCCGCCGCGTAGAGCACCATCGACCAATGAGCACGATGAATTCCGAGCATGAACTCTCCCCTTCTTGTACGTGCGGCTCACTGCGCCCGCTGTTACGCATCCCACAGGGAGGAAGTCGAATGGGAGAGTGAAAACTCAACCTGACGGCGAATTATTCTTGGACACGAAGCGGGAGACGGTCAATCAATGCGGCGGCGCCTCGGCCGGCGACAGCACGATATCCTCGCCTCGCCGCTCCGCCCGCAGTCCGAACGCCGCCGTGACCACGCGCACGAACTCCTCGGAGTCGCCCGCCCGGAACACGCCGCCGACGCGCAGCCGGGCGACCTCTGCGTCCGTGACCAGGACATGCGTGCCGCTGTACCGGTTCATCTCCTCGGCTGCATCGCGCAGGGGCGTCTGGTCGAAATCCACCTGACCGTGCTTCCAGGCCGTGATGCGGCCGAGCTCCGGCCGATCGATGGCCGGCGCGTGGTGCTCCGAGAGAGTGAGCCGCTGCCCCGGCACCATGACCTGCGGGTTGGGCAGCGGTGTGTCGGCGCCGGCGGCGATGGGGGCCACGACGATCCGGCCTTCCACCAGGGTGACGGACAGGTCCTGGGCGTCATCGTGGCGCACGATGAACGATGTGCCGAGCGCGCGGATCTCCTCGCCGTCCACGCTCACCAGGAACGGCCAGCTCGGATGATGCGAGACGTCGAACCAGGCCTCGCCGTGCACCAGGCGCAACCGCCGGGCATGCTCGTCGTAGCTCACCTCGATACGCGTATCGGTGTTCAGCAGCACCCGGGTGCCGTCCGGCAGCACGCGGGTCTGCTGCTGCCCGACCCGGGTCACCGTGCTGTCATCGCGCCAACGTTGAACGAGAACGACGGCTGCCACGACTGCGGCGGCGGCGCCCGCAGTCAGAGCGGCCCGGCGCCACCCGAATCGCGCGGAAAGCCGGGTCGCGGTACCCTCGCGCGGTGCCCGCAATCGAATCTGCCCCGCCCGTTCCCAGGCAGATTCCATGCGGCGAAATGCCCGGCGATGTTCCTCGCTCACCTGCAGCCACGCCCGGAGGCGCCCGTCGAGCTCGGGGCCGCGGCCCGCATCGTGCACCTGCGCCACCCAAGAAGCGGCGGCGGCGGCAATCTCATCGGAAACCGGCGGCGGAGCCTTCGGCGATCGCGGGGTAAGGCTCATTCGCGCAGCAGCTCCCGGTCGATGAGCAACAGAGCCTTCGCGATGTGGCTCGCCACGGCCTGCGGGGAAATACGGAATCGAGCGGCGATTTGCGCATGGCTCAGTCCGTCGAAGCGATGCAGCAGGAAGGCTTCGCGCGTGCGCGGATTCGCGGCTCCAAGGACACTCTCGATGCGCTCGATCAGCTCTTCCGCTTCGGCGTTCTGCTCGGCGGAGCTCGCGCAATCCCGGTAATCGACCTCCTCGACGGGTTGACTGGAGAAGATCGACTGCGTGAGCACCGCGCGGCGCACCTGCTCGACATGCACCTTCTCGACCACGTCGACCAGAAATGCCACGGGATTGCGAACCGGGACTTTTTGCCGCTGCTCGTACCGGCAGAGCCGCAAGAACCCCTCTTGAATCAGGTCGTCGAGGTCCTTCCGGCTCGATCGTCCACGCCGCAGGAGGCTGCGTCGCAGACGAGCGAGCTGCTCCTTGAATCCATCGCCGGGGACTCTCTTGTATGCATCCATTTTGGTCGCGCCGCGCCGGCATTCTATCGGTGCGACCAAAATGGAGGCAAGGGAATTTTGCCGGGTCAAGGCCTCCGAGCTCATCGCCGAGATCGAGGCTCGAGCACCCGAGGGCTTCCCGACGCTCCCGTAGGTCCCGCCCGCCCGCCGGAGCGTCGCGGCCTTGACTCCGGCCGGTGGCCCCCTACAATGCTGGGTCTGCCTTCGAGGCGGGAATAGCTCAGTTGGTAGAGCGCAACCTTGCCAAGGTTGAGGTCGCGAGTTCGAGCCTCGTTTCCCGCTCCAGACTCCACATCGACCGCGCCGCCCCGGCCATCGCCACCGGCACCCGGATATCCCCAACGACTTGCGCCACTCGGCACCGCCGCATCGCCGCGACCAAAACGGAGGCAAGGGGATTTTGCGGTTAGCTGTGATGCATCTTCTGCGGCGGCATCACGTTGAAACATCTGCGCAGCCCGAAACACCGAGCGCTCATCGCCAGCATCGCCAAAGCCCGCCGTGCCGCGGGCCTGACGCAGCGACAGCTGGCCGCCAAGCTCAAGCGCTCGAACTCCTTCATCTGGAAGCTCGAGGCCGGCGAGCGCCAGGTCAATGTCCTGGAATTCATCGAGATCGCCCGAACCCTCGGCGTCAAGCCCACCGAGCTCATCGCCGAGATCGAGGGTTAGCCGCTCTCAGCCCGCCGAGCCGCACTCGGATCAGCGGTCCGGGGACGGGCCGCTGCTGCCGACGCAACTTACAGCCTCGAGCTCCCGCGCAGCTCCGGCCATGCCAGGCGCAGGTACAGGAACATCGACCACAGCGTGAGCACGGCGGCGATCCCGGTGAGCACCAGCCCCAGCTTGTAGATGGGAAGGCCGAACAAATCCCGCCGATAGAGCAGAAACGACAGTCCGACGATCTGCATGATGGTCTTGATCTTGCCCCATATCGAGACCTTGATGCGCCCCCGGGCCCCGATCTCCGCCATCCATTCGCGCAGCGCCGAGACCGCGATCTCCCGGCCGATGATGACGATGGCGACCACCGTCAGGAACCAGCTCTTCGGATCGCCGCTCACGATCAGCACGAGCGCGGTGGCGACGATCAGCTTGTCGGCGACGGGGTCCAGGAACGCGCCCAGGCGCGAGGTCAATCCCCACCGGCGCGCGAAATAGCCGTCGAGACTGTCCGTGATTCCAGCCAGGGCGAAAGCGGCGCAGGCAGCCGGGTCCTTCCACCAGTACGGCAGATTGAACAGCACGAAGATCGCCGGGATCATCAGGATTCTGAGCCACGTCAGGGTGTTCGGCAGATTCCCGTACCACGGGGCTTTATTTCCCGGGATGGAGATGCTCATAGATCACCTGGGCGAGCTCCCGTCCGAGGCCGCGGATTTGTGCGAAATCGTCGATACCGGCACGCAGAATCCCCTGCAGGCCGCCGAATTGCTTCAGCAGCTCGCGTCGTTTGACCGGGCCCAGCCCGGGTATGGTCTCGAGTATAGACTGGCTATGGCGCTTCGCGCGCTTGCGCCGGTGGCCGGTGATCGCGAAGCGATGGGCCTCGTCGCGCACGCGTTGAATGAGATGCAGCGCCGTCGAATCGGGCGGCAAAATCGTCGGCGTGTCCCGTCCCGGCATGAACAGCTGCTCCTGCCCCCGGCGCCGATCCGCTCCCTTGGCGACCCCGATCATGGCGATCCCCTCGAGGCCGAGCTCGGCGAGCACTCTGCCCGCCTCGGCGAGCTGCCCCTTGCCGCCGTCGATCAACAGCACGTCGGGCGCCACGATCTCGCCCTCGCGCACCCGTTTGTAGCGCCGCGTGAGGGCCTGATTCATCGCGGCATAGTCGTCTCCGGGTTGAATGCCCGAGATGTTGAAGCGCCGGTACTCGCTCTTCAAAGGCCCCTCCAGCCCGAAAACCACGCACGAGGCCACCGTATCGGTACCGCCGGTGTGGCTGATGTCGAAGCACTCGATCCGGCTCGGCGTCTCGGCCAGGTCGAAGGCATCGCGCACGTCCTCGAGCGCCGCCTCGATGCTGCCGCGGGCCAGCGCACGCATCTTCAGCGCCTGTTCGGCGTTCTCGTGCATCATCTCGAGCCAGCGCGCGCGGATCCCGCGGACCGAGGAGGCGATGCGCATCTTGTGTCCCGTGCGCTCGGCGAGCGTCGCCTTGAGCACCTGCATCTCGTCGAAGCCGGTCTCGACGATGATTTCGGGCGGGGATTCACGCTCCAGGTAGTACTGGGTCACGAACGCGGCGAGCACTTCCGGAACCTCCGCGAGCGGCGCCCTCGGAAAGAAGGTCGTGCTGCCGAGGCTCCGGCCGCCGCGCACGAACATGAGCGCGATGCAGAACTCGCCGTTCGCCGAGGCGATGGCGATCACGTCGGCGTCGTGGTCGATATCCGCCGTGACGATCTGCTGTGCCTGCAGGGCGCGCAGCGCTTTCAGCTGGTCGCGGGCGCGCGCGGCATCCTCGAAATTCAGCCGCTCGGCGGCCGACTCCATGCGCCGCGCGAGCTCGAGCTGCGCCTCGTCGTTGCGTCCTTCCAGCACGCGGATCGCGGATTCCACGTCGCGCGCGTACTCCTCCCTGCCGATGAGACCGACGCAGGGCGCCGTGCAGCGCTCGATCTGATACTGCAGGCACGGCCGCGAGCGGTTCGCGAAGTACAGGTCGTCGCAGTTTCTCAGCCGGAACAGCTTCTGCAGCTGCTGCAGGCTCTCCCGCACCGCGCCGGCGGAGGGGTACGGGCCGAAGAAGCGCCCCGCCTCCTTGCGCGAGCCGCGATAGAAGTTCAGCCTCGGGAATTCCTGCCGGGTCTCCAGGTGCAGGTACGGGAAACTCTTGTCGTCCCGGAGCACCACATTGAACCGGGGCCGGTGCTTCTTGATGAGATTGAATTCGAGCAGCAACGCCTCGGTGTCCGAGTTGGTGATGGTGACTTCCATGTGGGCGGTCTTCGCCACCAGCGCCTGCACCTTGGGCTGGACGTTGCTCGGCTGGAAGTACGATCCCACGCGGCTCTTGAGACTGCGCGCCTTGCCGACATAGAGGATCTCGCCCTCGGCATCGATCATGCGGTAGACGCCCGGCCGGCTCGGCAGCGACTCGACGAAGGACTTCGCATCGAACGGCGCCGCCGGTGCGCTCGCCGGGTCCTTAAAGTTGGATTCCTCGGTCATTGGCCTGTGCTGCGGGGGCGTCCAGGAGTCCCTGCGCCCTTCTCATGATGTCCTCGAACATGGCCGCCGTGAGACGGCGTGTCTGCGTGTTGTAGCGGCTGCAATGGTAGGAGTCCAACAGGATTCGCCCTCCCGCGAGTGCATGCTCCGCACCGTGCGCGAATTTGCGGTCGCCGGCCTTGAGGCCCACCGCGCGCAGCACCGCAGCATGCGCGATGGCGCCGAGCGCCAGCAGGACCTTGACGCGCGGACTCTGGGCGAGCTCGGCCGCAAGGTACGCGTTGCAGGTCTTGATCTCCGGCGGCAGGGGCTTGTTACCGGGCGGCAGGCATTTGACTGAGTTGGTGATGCGGACATCCTCGAGGCGCAACCCGTCGTCCGCGTGAACCGAGCCCGCCGCGCTCGCGAAGCCCAGCTTGTGCAAGGTGCCGTAGAGGAGGATGCCGGCGTGATCCCCGGTGAAGGGTCTTCCGGTGCGGTTCGCCCCGTGCATGCCCGGGGCGAGGCCCACGATCAGAAGCCGCGCGTCCGCATCGCCGAACGGGGGCACCGGCTTGCAGTAGTAATCGGGATTTTGATGCTTCACCGAATCGAGAAATGCCGAGAGGCGCGGGCAGCGCCGGCAACTTGGATCGAAAATGCTGCTCATCGAGGACCGATCGATTCGGCCGATCGGCCGGCCGTTATCTTAGAAAAACGGGCTACGCGGATCTCCGCGTAGCCCGCCGTCGATCGCGCCTCGAATTTGGACTAACCCGAGCGCAACCCAACCTTTCGCGACCTGGGCCGATCCGCCGACCCGCTGCGTCGCCGACGTTCCTTTAGACCGTTACGGCCACAAAGATTCCTTGCGCTCGGCTAAATTTTTATGCGGTCCGTGCAAACCGGGCCCCAAAAAGGGCCCGTAGATTTACCGCGCTCAGCATTTCAAAGGGCGGGAAAGGTTTGCGCGGCAGAATATCACCTGCGCCGCGCTAGGCAACGAATGTTTTTCCAAAATCGCGGCGCCTACTAGAGACTCAGTCTAAGTTATTATTGTAATCATTTGATTTTTATTTATTTTTATATCTGACACCCAGCGCAGACTGACACATATTAGGGTTTTACCCTACTCACCCGCCTGGCGCCGGCGCGGCTTGCTATCAGCATGGCGAGCTCCAGGGCTTGCTCCGAGTTCAAGCGAGGGTCGACCTGCGATTTGTAGGCTCGCGCGAGGTCCGCCTCCTTGAGATCACGCGCCCCCCCGATGCACTCGGTCACGTCCTCGCCGGTGAGCTCGACGTGAACCCCGCCGAGCGTCGAGCCGAGCTCTTCATGGATGCGGAAAGCCGTCTCGACCTCCCCCAGAATGTTGTCGAAGCGGCGCGTCTTGAGGCCGCCGGCGGTCGTCTCGGAGTTGCCGTGCATCGGATCGCACACCCACACCACCTGCGCGCCCGAGGCACGTACCGCCTCGATCATCTCGGGCAGCCGCTCCGCGACCTCCTTGACGCCGAACCGATGGATGAATGTGAGCCGGCCGGGTTGATTCTGAGGATTCAACGCCTGAGCGAGCTCCTGCAGCCATTCCGCGCTCATCGACGCGCCGACCTTCACGCCGATCGGATTCGCGATGCCGCGGAAGTATTCGATGTGCGCGCCGTCGATGGCCGCGGTGCGCATGCCGATCCACGGCATGTGCGTCGACAGGTTGTACCACTTCTTCTGACGCTCGATGTAGCGGGTCTGCGCCTGTTCCGAGAGCAGGTGCAATCCCTCGTGGCTGGTGTAGAAGTCGACGCGGGTGGCGGCGTGCACTTCGCGGCCGCTCATGGATTCGAAGAATTCCAGCGACTCCGCGATCGAATCGACGATCTTCCGATAGGCATCGCGCAGCGGCGCGTGATGCATGAAGCCGAGGTCCCAGTACTCCGGATGGTGCAGATCCGCGAATCCGCCGTCGATCAGCGCCCGCACGAAATTCAGCGTGAGCGAGGCACGCTCGTACCCGCGCAGCAGCAGATCCGGATCCGGCTCCCGCTCCGCCGCGCTGAAGCCGGGACGATTCACGTTGTCGCCGCGGTACGTGGGCAGCGTCACTCCGTCGCGCGTCTCGGTATCCGCCGAGCGGGGCTTGGCGTACTGCCCGGCGAACCGTCCGACCCGGATGATGGGTTTCTTCATGCCCTGCAACAACACCAGGCTCATCTGCAAGAGCACCTTCAGGCGCTTGGCGATATTGTCCGACTCGCAGTCCTCGAAGCTCTCCGCGCAATCGCCTCCCTGCAGCAGGAACGCCTCGCCGCATTGGACCTTGGCGAGCTTCGCGCGCAGGGCCTCGACCTCCCAGGAGACCACCAGCGGCGGCAGGCGGCTCAAGGCCGCAACCGAGCGCTGGAGAGCGATCGGATCCTTGTATCTGGGCTGCTGCGCGGCCGGCCGGCTCTGCCAGCTCGCGGGGTGCCAATGGGTCAGAACCGGGGATTTGGACATGCGGAGGATGCTACACAGGGCCTGCATTCCGTGCAAAGCGGCCGGCATTCGGTCCAAAGCGGCACCCGCATTTCGTGCAAAGTGGCGCCGAGGGTCCGGGCGCGGCAGAATGCGGGCCCCAAAATCCCAACTTGGAATTCCTCATGTCGAAAGTCACCGCCGCCTTGCAGGCGCTCGGTCTCGGCGAAATGAATGCCGGCGCCTGGGCCGGCAGCTGGAGCAGCGAGACCTCCGGAGCCCTGATCGAGTCCGTCAATCCGGCCACCGGCTCGAGGCTCGCGCACGTTCGAGGGGCCACCGCGGCGGACTATGAGCGCGTGCTCGCCTCTGCCGTCGAGGCCGCCCGGCAATGGCGCGCCGTACCGGCGCCCAAGCGCGGCGAGGTCATCCGGCTGATCGCCGAGGAATTGAGATTGCACAAGGACGCGCTCGGGAGCCTCGTGTCTCTCGAGAACGGCAAGATCAAGGCCGAGGGCGACGGCGAAGTTCAGGAGATGATCGACATCGCCGATTTCGCGGTCGGCCAATCGCGCATGCTGTACGGCCTCACCATGCAGTCCGAGCGCGCCCAGCATCGCATGTACGAACACTGGCATCCGCTCGGGGTCGTCGGCGTGATCTCCGCGTTCAATTTTCCGGTGGCGGTGTGGTCCTGGAATGCATTCCTGGCCGCCATCGCCGGAAACGCGACGGTGTGGAAGCCCTCCCCGAAAACGGCGCTCTGCTCCCTCGCCGTCCAGCACATCTGCAACCGCGCCATGGAACGGCTGTCGCTGCCCGCCATATTTCAGATCTTCATCGACGCCGGCACCGACCTCGCCGCTCGATTCGTCGACGATCGCCGAGTCGCCCTGGTGTCGTTCACCGGATCGACTCAGGTCGGCCGCCAGGTGGCCGTGCGCGTCGCCCAGCGGCTCGGCAAGAGTCTGTTGGAGCTCGGCGGAAACAACGCCATCATCGTGGACGAGAGTGCCGATCTCGGCCTCGCCGTACCCGCCATCGTGTTCGGTGCGGTGGGCACCGCAGGTCAGCGCTGCACCTCGACTCGCCGCGTGTTCGTGCATCGCTCGCGCGGCGCGGAGCTCGAGAGGCGCCTGGTGGCGGCCTACGGCCAGGTGCGCATCGGGGATCCCTTGGATCCGGACACCTTGATGGGACCCTTGATCGACGCGGGCGCGGTGGCCCGCTACCAGGCCGCGATCGCCTCCGCGCAATCCCAGGGCGGAGTTCTGCTCTGCGGAGGGCGCGTGCTCGATCGGCCCGGCCACTTCGTCGAGCCCGCCATCGTGCGCGCCTCGGCGGACATGGCCATCGTCGCGACGGAAACCTTCGCGCCGATTCTTTATGTCCTGCCCTACGAGAGCTTCGAGGAAGCCGTGGCGCTGCAAAATTCGGTGCCCTACGGACTCTCCTCCGCCGTGTTCACCGACCGGCTGAAGATCGCCGAGCGCTTTCTCTCGGCGGAGGGGAGCGACTGCGGCATCGCCAACGTGAATCTCGGCACCTCGGGCGCCGAAATCGGCGGAGCCTTCGGCGGGGAGAAGGACACGGGCGGCGGCCGGGAAGCGGGATCGGACTCCTGGAAGGCGTACATGCGGCGCCAGACCACCACCATCAATTGGAGCTCGCAGCTGCCGCTCGCTCAAGGCATCCGCTTCGACCTGGCTTGAGTCCTCGCTCGAGTCCGCTCGAGTCCCCGCTACCTGGCGAACCAGGCGCGAATTTCGGCCTCGCGCTGCGCCAGGCGTACGGCGGAGATCGGCACGTGGGTCTTGAGCTCCTGGGCGTATAGCGATACCCGGTACTCCTCGATCCAGAGCATGAGCTCCTCGAGCCCCGGCGGCCGCCGCAGTTCCGCCGCGGCGAGCCCCTCGAGCGCCGCCGCCCGGGACGACCAGGCCTCGAGCTCGGCAAGAATCTGCGGAGATTCGCCGCCGCGCGCGAAGATCCTCTGCCAGCGGCGCTCCTCGGCCTTCAAATAGCGCGGCAGCTGCCGCAGCCAGTCCGGGGGCAGCGCCTGGAGCCGCTGCGGGCGCAATAGCTCCGCCACGTGCGCCCTCGTTTCCTCGGCGGCCTCGGCGTAGCCCCTCGCCCGCGGATCGTCGAGCAGGCGGCGGACATTGCGAGCCTCGCTCAACCATCCCCCGATCTCCGCGATCGCCTGCTCGAGCATCCCGTGCGCATCGGCGCGCCCGCGATCGACCGCCGATTCGAAAGCCTCGCGCGTGCGCGGCGGCTCGGTATCTGCGAAGTAAGCGCGGCGGCAACTCAGCTGGAGCGACAGCTCGATCAGATCCTCGCGTGCGAAATACGAAGACGCCGCCAGCAGGAGCCGCACGTCGGCCGCGACGAGCTTGGCCAGATCGCGGCCCTGGGCGCCCTGCATCGCGCGCGCGAGATGCACCGCGCCCTGCGCGAAGGATTGCGCGGCCTCGGCGGCGCTCCACTCGAATCGAACCTCGATCGCCCCGCGGACTCGCGCGAGCGTCGGGAAAACCGTCACCGAGCCTTGCGTCAGCTCGAGCGCGGCGCTGCCGGGCAGCTCCCGCAGCTCGAAACGGCGCCACGGCTCGGGATACGCGAGCTGTGCGCGACGATCGAGCTCGCGCCGCGCCTCGAACGCGGTGCGCCGGCGCAACTCCGCGAGATCGGTTCCGGAGGCCGTCTCGCCGGCCGCCCCGATCACCGATATTCTGGGAATGAGGTGCGCGGGGATCTGAGCCGGATCGAAGCGCAGCTTCGCGGCCGGAATCGCCTGAGATTCGTGCAGTCAGGCAGCGAGTGCGCCGAGATCGGCGGACGGCGCGCCCATGTAGGAGAGGAAACTCCCGGCCGTCGCGCCGATGGGAATCAGCGCGCGCCGCACCTCCTTGGGGAGCGATCGCAACGCGGCCACCACCCGGGGCTCCCCAAGACCCGGTATCGACGCGTCCACCGCCGCCCGCGTGAGCTCGGGAAGCGCCAGGAGCGGCATCTCGAGCGTCACCCCGTCCGCCGGATTGCCCGGATCGAAACGGTACTCGACCGGCGCGTTCAGCGCTCCCACGCTCACCGCCTCCGGAAATCGGGCGAGGAGCGCCTCGTCCGGGCGACGGGCGTAGATCTGATCCTGCCCGAGACGGAGTGCGCCGAGCTCGGCCTCGGTCAGATGCCGCGTGAAGTGCGCGAGGCTTGCCGCGCTCGACACCTGCCGCGGCAGCACCTGCGCGTAGAAATCGACGAAATGCTCAGCGGGCTTGAGCAGATCACGCACCCGCAAGCGCTCCTCCAACCGCTCAGCCTCGAGGATCGCCGCATCGTTGGCCTGAAGCCACGCCGGCCGATCATCGAGACGTCCGTGCACCAGCGCCTCGCGCGCGAAAATCCGCCGCGACTCCTCGGGCGCGATCGGTCCGAAGTTGACGACGCGATTCGCGGAGAGCGTCAGTCCGAGGAATGTCACGCGCTCGCGCGCGACCACCTCTCCCCGCTTCTCGTCCCAGTCGGGCTCGAGATATTCGCGCTTGCAGAGATGCCGCGCGGCCGCCTCGATCCACATGGGCTCGACTTCGGCCGCGGTGCGCGCGAACACGCGCGAGGTCTCCACGATGTTCGCGGCCATCACCCATCGCGGTTTGCGGCGACGGAGCGGCGAGCCGGGAAAGAGGTGAAAGCGTATGCCGCGAGTTCCGAGGTAGTCGCCCTCTTCCCCGCGCACGCCCACGGTGGTGCAGAAGCCCGCGAGGAGCGAGCGATGCACGCCGGCATAGCTCGCGGGCCTGGGCCGGCCCATGATGCCGGCCGAACGGGCCCGCTCCGACACCTGCGAATGAACGTCCTCCCACTCGGACAGTCGCAGCAACGACAGCCGCCGCTCCTTGCACCAGCGCCTGAGCTCGCGCCGCGGCCCTTCCCGCATCT
>DASYAC010000101.1:0-21331 GCA_036501585.1 Steroidobacteraceae bacterium | reverse complement strand
CGGCGGAGCGTCGCCGAGATAGCGGGTGAGCTGCCGGGGCGCCTCGATCGCCGGCAGGCGATTGCGGCCGCATTGCTCGCAGGCCGAGACGGCGATCGCACGCCAGTGCTCCGCCTTGGAGGCGGCTTGAGCGGCGTCGAGACGCACCACGCTGCGGCGGCTCATCACCGGTACGATGCGTACCACGCCGAGCTCCGTCGCCTTCTGCACGATGACATCCATCCGGTCGGCGCGCGCGATGCACTGGACCAGGGTGACGGCGAGCGGCGATTCGCGGTCGATCGACCGGCCTGCGCCCACCGACGCGGTCACCCGCGAGCCGCGGATGCTCTCGATGACGGCCGCGAACTCACGCCCATCGCCGGTAAACAGCACGAGCTCGTCGCCGCAGCGCGCACGCAGTACCTTGCCGAGGTGCTGTGCTGCCGCCGCCGGCAGCTCGATCAGGCTCCCGGAGCTCAGCGGCGCATCGACGTATACGCGGTTCAGCCGCATGCGGGACTATTCGAGGGCGCCGGCGTCGTCGTCGCGCGCGCAGCGCCGCGGGGGCGCGGGACGTTCATATGGCGCGAATTGTCGCATATGCTAGAGGCCTCAAGTTCTCATCGGCCGAAGCGGATGACATCCCTCCAAGCAGACCCGACCAGCGGATTGATGAACGGGGCGCGACAGGTCCCTTCACCTAACCATGATGCCCGGCCCGCGGGCGTCGCTCCGGAGCTCATCGTCGTGCACGGCATCAGTTTGCCTCCCGGAGAATTCGGAGGCCCTTGGATCGACCGCCTGTTCACCAACACGCTGCCGGCCGACGCGCATCCGTACTTCGCCGAGGTCGCGGGCCGCCCCGTCTCCTCTCATCTGTACATTGCGCGAGACGGTGCGGTGACCCAATACGTGAGCTTCAACGAGCGGGCATGGCACGCGGGGGCGTCGAGCTACCGCGGCCGCAGCGCCTGCAATGATTTCTCCATCGGCATCGAGCTCGAGGGCGCCGATACCGTCGCCTACGAGGCGGAGCAATATCGAGCGCTTGCCGATGCCGTCGCCGCTCTCTGCGCGGCCTATCCGACGCTGTCCGCGGAGCGGCTGGCCGGCCACAGCGATATCGCCCCCGGGCGCAAGACCGATCCGGGCCCGGCTTTCGATTGGGCGCACGCCCGCCGGCTCATCGCCGCCGCCTTCGATCGCGAGCCGGCGTATCGGACATAACGCAGCTACGCGCGCGCCCCGGATCGGGGCAATCCCCGAGCCGGCGTGCCGGTTTGCCCCGAGCCTCGGCGCAACGTGACCCGCGTCCGGGCGCAACGTGACCCGCATCACCGCCCTCCGCAGCAGAATTTGACCGAATTGCCGACATCTTGTGGTGGCGGACGATCCGCCAGGGTTTTCTCATGGCGGAGGTCCTGTTGTTACGTTGGTTCGCGGATCTCCCGATCGAGCGCAAGCTCCGGGTGGTCATCACCTTCCCCGCCATAGCCGCGTTCATCGTCGCACTCGCCATCCACGTGGCGACGAACATCATGCACGTGCGGGAGGACATGCGAGACCGGGCTACGCGCATCGCGCGCGTCTCGGGCGTCGCGGTCATTCAGGCGCTCGAAGCAGGCGACAGCGATGCTGCGCTCAAGGCGCTCGGCAGCCTTCGTAACGAAGATTTCCTGACCGGCGCGGTGATCTCACTGCCGGACGGCCGCCGCCTCGCCAGCTATCGCCGCGGGCCCGGCGACATCCAGCTCGAGCCGATCGCCCGAGCCAAGGCGGCTCTCGTCGTGCCCGCGCCGGCCGACTCGGGTCCCGGCCAAAGCGCGATTCTTCGGCTGCGAACCGACGGAATTCACATCACCGTCGAGGCCGCGCAGAACGGCAAGATCATCGGATGGGTGCAGCTCGTCTCGCCTTTGAGCTCCGTATACGACGATTGGCCCGGGTACCTCTGGATGACGGCGGCCGCGATCGCGGTGGCGCTGTTCAGCGCGTTCTGGTTCGCCGCGCGGCTGCAGCAGCAGATATCGGGTCCCATCGTCAATCTCGCGCAAACCATGCGCCGGGTGTCCTCCGAGGAGGATTACACGCTGCGGGTGGAAGGGTGCTCGCAAGACGAGATCGGCGCCCTGATCGACGGCTTCAACCAGATGCTCAGCCAGATTCGCCAGCGCGATTCGCGTCTGGAGCGCTACCGCCAGTTTCTCGAGCAGCAGGTCGAAGAGCGCACCGTCAATCTCGCCGCCGCCAACCGCGAGCTCCAGCAGGCGATCGCCGAGGCGACGACCGCGAAGGAGGCGGCGGAACGCGCGAGCAGCGCCAAGAGCGAATTCCTCGCGAGGATGAGCCACGAGATCCGGACCCCGATGAACGGGGTGATGGGAATGTCCGAGCTCCTGCAGGGAACGGAGCTGTCGGCGCGGCAGCGGCGGCTGGCGCAGACCATCACGCGCTCGGCCGAGGGACTCCTGGAGATCATCAACGACATACTCGATTTCTCGAAGATCGAAGCCGGCAAGCTCGAGCTCGAGACCATCGAGTTCGGACTGCGCGAGATCGTCGAGGAGACCATCGAGATCCTGGGAGTACGCGCGCGCGGGAAAGGCTTGGAGCTCAAGTGCGTGATCGAATCTTCGGTGCCTGCCGCCGTACTCGGCGATCCCGTGCGGTTGCGCCAGGTGCTCCTGAATCTGGCCGGCAACGCCATCAAATTCACCGAGTCCGGAGAAGTAACGGTGCGCGTCCGGGCGGTGGATCCCCGGGGCCAGCTGAGATTCGAGGTGACCGACACCGGTATCGGCATCTCCGAGGAAGCTCAAACGCAGATCTTCAGCGCGTTCAGCCAGGCGGACTCCTTCACCACGCGCAAGTACGGCGGGACCGGGCTGGGGCTGGCGATCTGCCGGCAGCTGGTCGGCCTGATGGGCGGGGAGATCGGCGTACACAGCACGCCCAATCGCGGCTCCACGTTCTGGTTCGAGGTGCGGATGGAGCCCGCGGCGGATCCCGCGGCCACCTTCATCGCCGCGAGCAGCGGGTGGTCGCCGGACTTCGTACAGGAGGACATGGTTCCCGGCAGCGGGCCATTGGTGCTGCTGGTCGAAGACAACCCGGTAAACCGCGAGGTCGCGGTCGGTATGCTCGAGAACCTGGGCTACCGGACGGAGTCGGCCGGCAACGGCATGCTGGCCCTCGAAGCCGTGAGCGAGGCGGCTTACGCTGCCGTGCTCATGGATTGCCAGATGCCGGTCATGGATGGTCTGACGGCCACGGCGGAAATCAGGCGCCGTGAGGCGAGGACGGGCGGCGCGCGGCTCGCCATCGTCGCCCTCACGGCGAACGCCATGGAGGGAAATCGCGAACGCTGCCTGGCGGCCGGCATGGACGATTTTCTGAGCAAGCCGTTCACCCAACTCGAGCTCGGGGCGGTGCTGAAGAAATGGGTGCCGGCGGAGCAGAGTCCGGTGCGGCGCGAGCGCGAGGCAGCCCTGCCGCCGGCCGGCGATACCTGCCTCTCGCCGCTGATCGACGCGGGCGTGCTGCGCGATATTGCCGCTCTGGGCCGCCCGGCTCTGTTGACCTCGCTCATCGATCTTTACATGCAGCACTCGCCCTCCCTGATCGACGCGATCGAGGCGGCCGCCCGGAACCGGCAGAGGACGCCGCTCGGGGAAGCGATTCATACGCTGAAGTCGAGCACCGCGAATCTGGGCGGCGCCCGGCTGGCCGCGCTTCTCAAGGAGTGCGAATCGATGGTGAGCGGCGGAAGAGTGGAGGAAGCGGCGCTGCGGCTGCAGCGGATCCGCCCGGAGTACGCCGACTTTTGCCAGGCTCTGGGGCGGGAAAGGTCCGCCACGGCGGCGTGATGGACGGTCCCATGAAACCCTTGCCGGAGCTCGACCAGACGGCGGCGGCGATCCTGGTGGTCGACGACGATCCCGGCGCCCGGCTCCTCCTGAGTACCGCGCTGGAGATGGCAGGCTTTCGGGTGACGACCGCGGCGGATGGGCCGAGCGGGTTGGCTGCCTTTCGCGAACATCCGTGCGATTGCATCATCCTGGATGTGGTGATGCCCGGCATGAGCGGCTTCGATGCGTGCGTCGCCCTCCGGGCGCTGCCCAACTGCCGCCACGTGCCGATCCTGATTCAGACCAGCCTGGACGACATGGAGTCGGTCAAACGAGCCTACACCGCCGGCGCCACCGACTTTGCCTCCAAGGGCATCAACCCGATGCTGCTGGCGCAGCGGGTGAAGTTCCTGGTGCGCGCCAAGAGAACCCAGGATCAGCTGGTCGCGAGCGAGGCGCGGGTGAGCTATCTGGCCTACTACGATCCTCTGACCACGCTTCCCAACCGGCAGCGGCTGCGGCAGATTCTGGACGAGCAGGTGGCATGGGCGGAGCGCCGCAGCCGCGGCATCGCCGTCTTGATGATGGACGTGGACGATTTCTCCCGCATCAACGACACACAGGGCCCGGCGGTGGGTGACGTTCTGTTGAAGGACGTGGCGAATCGTCTGCAGAATTGCCTGCGCGAGGGCGAACGCACCGGACCCGCATTCACCGACGCCGCCGAGGAGATCTTCGTCAGGGATTGGGTCGCCCGGACAGGAGGCGACGAGTTCGGTCTGGTGCTGCCGGGAGTGTGTACCGCGGACGGCGCCGAGCTGGTTGCGCGCAGAGTGCAGGGCGTGCTGGCACGGCCGTTCGTGATCGGCGAGCAGGAGGTGCCGCTGTCGGCGGCCATCGGCATCAGCATCTTCCCGCTCGATGCCTCCGGCGCGGAGACGCTGATCAACAACGCGGGCGCGGCGATGCATCATGCGCAGAAGGCGCATCGAAGCGGCATCGAGTTCTTCAAGAAATCGATCAGCACCCGGGCGGCGAAACGGATGTCGCTCGAGGCCGATCTGCGCAAGGCCGTGGAACGCCGGGAGTTCTCGTTGAGCTTTCAGCCGCGCCTGTCACTCAAGGATTTGAAGGTCGAGGCGGTCGAGGCGCTGCTGCGCTGGTCGCATCCGCAGAGGGGCATGGTTCCGCCGGACGAGTTCATACCCCTGGCGGAGCAGAACGGGCTGATCGTGGAGATCGGGGATTGGGTGTTGCGCGAGGCCTGCGCGCAGGTGCGGCGATGGCGCGACGCCGATGTGACCGCCTGGCAGGTGGCCGTCAACGTGTCGGGAGTGCAGTTCCGCGACGGAACCCTGGTGCGCCGCGTGGCCGACGCCATCGCCGCGGCCGGTATCGATTCGCGCATGATCGAGCTCGAATTCACGGAGGGCGCGCTCATCGAATATTCGACGGCCGTCAGCAAGGCCGTGAAGGCGCTGAAGGATCTCGGGGTAACGACGGCCCTCGACGATTTCGGCACCGGTTACAGCTCGATGTCCTATTTACGCCACTTTCCGGTGGACACCCTGAAGATCGACCGAATCTTCGTGCGCGACATCACCTCGAGACGCACGGGCAATGCGCCGCTCGTCGATGCCATCATCGCCATGGCGAAGAGCCTCGGGCTCGCGACCGTCGCCGAGGGCGTGGAGACGGAGACTCAATGGCGGTATCTCAAGGACTGCGACGCCACGCAGGTCCAGGGCTTCTTCTTCTGCCGGCCGCTGCCGATCGCCGACCTGGAGCGCTGGCACGCGGATTGGCTGCTGTCGAGCCTGCAGCGGGATGCGGGGGCGGCTTAGCCGAGGGGGCGGCCTAGCGGTGCCGCCACAACACCTCGCCGCCGGATTCATGTCGCGCGAGCACGCGGGCGATGACGAACAGAAGGTCGGACAAGCGGTTGAGGTACTTGAGCGCTTCGGGGGCGATGGACTCGGCGCGCGCCAGCGACCAGCAGCGGCGTTCTGAACGGCGGCAGATGGCGCGAGCCATGTGACAGGCGGCTGCAGCCGGCCCGCCGCCGGGCAAGATGAAGTCCTTGAGGGGAGGGAGGGATTCGTTGAACCCGTCGAGCTCGCGCTCCAGCCGCTTCACGTACGCGGCTGTGATCATGCGATGCCCCGGAATGCACAACTCGCCGCCGAGGTCGAACAGATCGTGCTGCACCTCGGTGAGGCAGCTCCTGACCGCATCCGGAAGCGCGGGAACGGCCAGCACGAGGCCGACCGCGCTGTTGGTTTCATCGACGCTGCCGTACGCCTCGACGCGCAGGCTCTCCTTGGCCACGCGCGCTCCGTCCCCCAATCCGGTGCTGCCGTCGTCGCCCGTGCGGGTGTAGATCTTGCTCAAGCGGTTGCCCATGATGCCGTGCAGTCTCGCGGGGAAATCGGGGGTATCACGGTAGCATAACCGCCGCAGCTGAAAAACGGCGCTCGGTGGGTTCAAAACTGCCTAGAATTGCAGCGACGTTCCCGACAGGAGATCCGAGTCCATGAATCCCTCGCGTGAGCTCGAAGCGGCGCTCGATGCGGCCGAAGCAGCCTCGACGATCGCCCGCTCGCTGTACCGGCACAACCTCGAGGTACGCATCAAGGAGGACAAATCTCCGGTGACGGAGGCCGACGTACGCTGCGAGATCGCGATCCGGGAGATTCTCGAGTCCCGATTTCCCTCGTTCGGCTTTTACGGCGAGGAGACCGGAGCGCGGGATGAGAGCGCCGAGAACGTCTGGCTGGTCGATCCGATCGACGGCACGAAGGCGTTCGTCCGCGAATATCCTTTCTTCTCGACTCAAATTGCGCTGATGCGGGCGGGCGAGATCGTTCTCGGGGTATCGAGGGCGCCCGTTTACGGAGACCTGGCATACGCCGAACGCGGCGCCGGAGCGTATCTCGACGGCAAGCGGATATCCGTGAGCCGAACCTCCACGATCGGAGCGGCGGCGCTCTCGTCGGGCAATTTGAAGTCGTTGGCGTCGGGCCGGCAATGGGCGCGCTACGGCCGGCTGGTGGCGGCGGTCAATCGCATCCGCGGCTACGGCGATTTTCTGCACTACCATTTGCTCGCCGCGGGCAAGATCGACGCCGTCGTCGAAACGGACGTGAACATACTCGACGTCGCGGCGTGCTCCGTCATCGTGACCGAGGCGGGGGGGCGCTTCACGGAGCTCGACGGTTCGCCGCTGACGCTGGCATCGAGGACCGTGCTTGCGACCAATGGTCCGATGCATGCGCCGGTGCTTCAGGCGCTCGATGACGGCGCCGAGTTTCCTTCCTAAGACACGCGCGGCGGACTACTTGATCCAGCGAATCTGACGCGCCGTCGCAGGTCCGACGACGACCTCGTCGAGGCTGGAAGGCTGCTCCCACGAGGTTGCCGAAATCATGCGCCGGCCCGCCATCAGCTCCGCGAATCTCTGGGGGTAGAGCGGCACCTGCCGCGGATCGCCGTAACCGTCGGGAAATCGGGGCGCGTCGTTGGCCGGGTCGTACTCGTCGGTGGCGCCCAGGGTGTGCAGCAATTCGTGGGCGATGACCATGTCGTTGCCGCCGTCCATCACGGGGACCGCGAAGGCATAGACCACGCCGATGAGGCCCTTCTCGAGGCCGAGCGAATGGGGCACTGCCGGCGACAGGGCGGGGTCGTGATACATGACGAACATGCGGACATCCTCGGGATCCTTGACGCGTCCGCTCACCCGCCACGCCCAGAATCTCAATCGAAGACTCCATAGCACGGTCGCGGGCAGAGAGGCATCGGGCGGGCGGCTCGGCGGGCGTTCGTGAAGCTCGGGCCGCAGCCGGGTCTTGACCGGGTCGTCGATGCCGAGGCCGTATCGCCGGGCCTGCGCGGCGAAGAATCGGTCGATGGGCTCGAAGCGCGCGGCATCGAGACTTGCGAGGTACGCACGGGTCACGGGACTCTCGTCCGCCGCGATGGGGTAGATGGCGACGTACAGCGGCTGGCGCCAGGCAATGCTGCGGAACCGGTCCTCGCAGGTGGTGACGCTGACCAGGAGCAAGACGCATAGGAGAACCGCGATGCGCAGCGAGCGCCAGGGCATGCGTCAATCCGCCGCTTCGACGCTGATCTGCGCCACCTCGCCGTCGGCGGCGACGAAGGAGACGGCCATGGGCTTGCAGCAAACGGGGCAATCCTCGATATAGGACTGTTCAGCCACCGACAAATCGAGCGTCAGCTCGATGGTCTCCCAGCAATGAGGGCAGGTCACCTGCTGTCCGCGGACGAGATCCATGAGATGAGCCTTACGGCTGCAGTCGCGTAACGGTCCAAGCCGTCCCGGCGCCGGGGCCGGCGCCGCCGCCTGCGCCGCGGCCGGGGGCCGGGCCGCCCGCGGCGACACGGGTCCATCGCGCGCGATCGTGGATGCGGAACTCGCCCTCGACCCACAGTTCCAGCGCATCGACGTTCAGGCGAAATCCGCCCCAGTGAGGCGGGCGAGGCACCGTGGCCCGGACTGTCTCGGGCTCCGGGGCACCGGGGCCGCCGTAGGGGATGCCGAAGCGGCGTGCCGCGGCGGCGACGCTCTCCTCCATGGCGATGCGCGACTCGATCGGCGCGCTCTGGCGGCTGGCCCATGCCCCGAGGCGGCTCTGCCAGGGGCGGGAATCGAAATAGGCGTCGTTGTCGGCGTCGGACAAGCGCTCGACCCGTCCTTCCGCACGCACCTGCCGGTGCTGGTGGTCCCAGTGAAAGACCACGGCGGCGCGCGGATTGGACTCGAGATCGCGCCCCTTCTGGGATTGATAATTGGTGTAGAACACGATGTAGCCCGCCTCGGGGACGATGCCCTTGCAAAGCACCACTCGCGCGGACGGTTGGCCGTGCTCATTCACCGTGGCGAGTACCATGGCATTGGGATTGGGCTGCGCCGCGCCGGCCTGCGCTTCGGCCAGCCAATGCACCACGATCTCGAGCGGATTCGCCGGCAACGGCTCGGGCAACGTTTCGGTCCACAAAGGCTTTATGCTTGTATCCATGAGGGCATGGTAGCCGTGCCACGCGCGGCCGGCAAAAGTCGCACCGTCAACGAAGCTGATGTCCGAAAAAGGGCCGAATGGTTGCCGTGCCGTGCCCCGGCGCAGCCGGCAAAAGTCACGCCTTTTGCCGGCGGCAACGAAGCTGATGTCCGAAAAAGGGCCGCAGGCCGCTTTTTCCAATAGACAAGAGGGTTGATTCTCAGATGAATTTGGATGAATTGCGATCCGAGCTCACGGCGCTCGATGGTGAAATCCTGGCGCTCGTCGCCCGCCGCCAGGCACTCAGCGGAGAGGTCGCCGCCGTCAAGCGCGCCACCGGTCGAGCCACGCGCGACTTCGCCCGCGAGCGCGAGGTCATTCTGCGCGGCCGCACCGCCGCTCTCGAGTTGGGACTCGAGCCTGATCTGGCCGAATCGCTGCTACGGCAGCTGATCCAATCCTCGCTCGCAACCCAGGAACAGGCGCGTGTTGCGGCGCAGGGTCAGGGCAGTGGCAAGCGGGCGCTGGTGATCGGCGGGCGCGGCAAGATGGGAGGCTGGTTCTCCGACTTCCTGGCATCGCAAGGCTTTCAGGTCACGATTGCTGACCCCCGCGGAGGGCTGCCCGGATTCGATCAGCTCGCGGATTGGCGGGATCATCCGCTCGACTCCGATCTGATCGTGCTCGCGACGCCGCTGAGCGCGACCGCCGACATCCTCACGCTGTTGGCGAAGCGCGCGCCTCGCGGGCTGATCTTCGATCTCGGGTCGCTGAAGACGCCGCTCCGAGCCGGCCTCGATGCGGTGGTGAAGGCAGGCTGCCGCGTGACGTCGCTCCACCCCATGTTCGGGCCCGATACGCAGCTGCTGTCCGGCCGGCACGTCATTTTCATCGATCTCGGCGATCAGGGAGCCTTGCAGGAGGCACAAGAGCTGTTTGCGCCGACCATGGCGGAGCGGGTGGTCATGGGATTGGACGAGCACGACCGGTTGATCGCCTACGTGCTGGGGCTCTCGCACGCGCTCAACATCGCATTTTTCACCGCGCTGGCCGACTCGGGCGAAGCGGCGCCGCGGCTGGCGAGGCTGTCGAGCACCACCTTCGATTCGCAGATGGACGTGGCGAGCCGCGTGGCGGCGGAAAGCCCGGATCTGTATTTCGAAATCCAGAGCCTGAACCAATATGGCGCGGAGTCGCTGATGGCGCTCAAGGAGGCGGTGGCGCGACTGATCGCGGCGGTGCAATCGAAAGATGCGGACGCGTTCACTGCGCTGATGCACCGGGGGAGAGCATATTTCGACGTACGCGCTCAAGCGCGCGGGGGTTGAGACCCCAGGCATGGGACCAAGGGACGGTGGGGGCGTCGAAGGGGTGGACGACATCATTCAAGAGAACGAATCGCTCAAGAGGCGGCTGACGGAACTGACCGCCGAGGCGGCCAACAACGAGTCGATATTGAAGCGGACCCAGTCGCGCGAGCTTTCATTGCTGCGTGCGGACGGCCTGCCGCAGCTTCTGCACGCCCTGGTCGAAGGTCTCAAGGAATCCTATTCGCTGGACGCCGTGAGCGTGGTGCTTCTCGATCCTCAGCACGAGATCCGTCATCTGCTCGTGGCCGGCGGCGACCGCCCCGACGAGTTCAAGCAGATATTCTTCGTCGATTCCTTGATCAGCCTGGCGCCGCAGCTCGCCGCCCTGCACAAGCCCTGGCTTGGGCCCTTCGTCGGAGCGGACCATCATCTGCTTTTCCCGGGCCATCCGAACCTGAAAAGCGCCGCCTTGGTGCCATTGCCCCGCAAGGATCTCGCGACCGGAGCCCTGTGCTTCGGCAGCCGGGACCCCACCCGGTTCACGCGCCACCACGGCACCGACTTTCTCTCGCATCTGGGCGCGGTCGCCGCGGTGTGCATCGAGAACGCCGTCAATCGGACCCGGCTGCTGCGCGCGGGCATCACCGATTTCCTGACCGGGTGGCACAACCGCCGGTATCTGCAGCAGCGCTTGAAGGAGGAGCTCGCGCGCGCTCAGCGCAGGGCCGGCACCATCGCCTGCCTGATGATGGATATCGACCATTTCAAGGGAATCAACGACGGCTATGGGCACCTGGCAGGCGACATCGCGCTCAAAGAGATCGCGCAGCGCGTCGAGACCCAGATTCGCAGCATGGACACGGCCGCGCGCTTCGGGGGCGACGAGCTTGCCGTCCTGCTGCCCGACACCGGCGCCGCCGAGGCCGTGAAGCTGGCCGAGCGCATCCGCGAATGCATCACCGCACAGCCGGTTGCGCTCACGGAAGACATCCAGCGCACCTTGACCGTCTCGGTGGGCGTCGCGGCGCTCTCGCCAGGACGCCACGAAACCGACCTGAAGGCAGTCGCCGACCGGCTCATCGCCGACGCCGACGCGGCGCTTTACCGCGCCAAGGCGCTGGGCCGAAACCGGGTGCAAGTCGGAGCCGGCTGAGGGCACAATGGGCCATGCCCGACCCGCACGCCACTGACTTCATCGACCGGCATGGCTTTCGAGCCAATGTGGGGATCGTATTGACGCGCGGCACCGGGGAGCTGTTCCTCGGCGGGCGTGTGGGGGGCCGGGGCTGGCAGTTTCCGCAGGGCGGAGTCAACCGTGGCGAGCGTGTGGAGGACGCGCTGTTTCGGGAGTTGACCGAAGAGATCGGCCTCGGCGCCGGCGATGTGCAGGTGCTCGGCTCGACTCGCGGATGGCTGCGGTATCGTCTGCCCCGGCAATACGTGCGCGATCGTTGCATCGGCCAGAAGCAGCGGTGGTTTCTGCTGAAGCTCACGGCCGCCGAAGCCAAGGTTCGCTTCGACAGCACGGACCAGCCGGAATTCGACCGGTGGCGATGGGTGGACTTCTGGACGCCGGTGCGCGAGGTGGTGTATTTCAAGCGCCGGGTGTACGCCCGCGCGCTGCACGAGCTCGGCAAGCTGATGTTCAACGATGCTTTGCCGCCCTATCCGGACTGGTGGACGGACCTCGACATCCCGGTTGCGAAAGCCAGCGCGGGCTGACGCTGCCCCGGGGACTATGGCTTCACCACCGCCAGGATGACGATGCCGATCAACAGAAGCGACGGCAGCTCGTTGAACACGCGGTACCACTTGGAGGTGTGGAGGTTGCGGTCGAGCGCGAACGCCCGGGTGAACTTGTAGCAATACAAATGGTAGATGATGAGGAGTCCAACCAGCGTCAGCTTGAAATGCAACCAACCCATGGCGAGATATGCGGGCGCGGCCGCGAGCATCGCGAGGCCGAACGCCAGGGTCGCGCACCCGCCGATGGTCATGATCGCGAACAGGCGGCGCTCCATCACCTTGAATCGCTCCGCGCCGAGGGCGTCGCGGGTGTCGGCGTGATACACGAACAGGCGCGGCAAGTAGAACAGGCCGGCGAACCAGGTTACCGCGGCGATCACATGAAAAGCCTTCAGCCACAGCAGCAGCAACGGTCGTTCCCCGGGGCGCAAAGGCGGATCATAGCGTGACGGACTCGTTCGGAAAACTCGTCGTGCGAGCGGCGCCCAGGCGCCGTGCATGGTTGTTGACGGGCATCATCCTCGTGCTGCTCTTCGCGGTGTACGCGATTTTCGAGCTCGGCCGATACGAGGCGGGATTTCGAGTGATCGACTCGGTGCGCGGGGCGTTGGCGGCGAGCTCGCGCATCCGCGCGCTCGAGGCGGACAACTCGCGCCTGCGCACCGAGCTCGAGGCCGTCGCCGTGGCGCGCCGGGTGGACCAGGAGGGCTACCGGCAGGTACAGCGGAGCCTCGGCGACATGCAAAGCCAGATCGCGCGGTTGAATCAGGATCTGTCCTTCTACCGCGGGCTGGTGCAGCCCGATTCCCTGGTTCACGTCAAGGTGCAGCAGATGCAGATCGTCCCGGATACCGCCGGGGGGCAATACCGGCTCAAGTTCGTGCTCATGCAGACCGGCAAGCCCGACAAGGAAGTGTCGGGGAGCGCATCGATCGTCATCGACGGCCTTCGAGGCCGCAAGCCGCAAAGCCTTGATTTCGCGGAGATCTCGCCCAACCGGCGCGCGAGCCTGGCATACTCGTTTCGCTACTTCGAGGACTACGACGAGATCGTCCGCCTGCCGAAGGGCTTCGAGCCGACGCGGATCGGAGTCGAGCTCCACAGCGGCAAAGATCAGAGTCACGGGTTCCGGCAGGCGTTCGTGTGGAAGGCGCAGGGAATGTCGGTCGAGATGGAAGCCAACGGGGGCGCTCCCCCCAAGGGTAGTGCGGATGTTCAGACGGAAACCGAGTAACAACGCGACCATCGACACGCTCATCGGGGTCAAGACCCGGATCAACGGCGATGTCGAATTCGAAGGGGGCTTCCATCTGGACGGCCATATCAACGGCAACGTGACCTGCCAGGCGGCCGCCGACGCCTTTTTGTCGGTGAGCGAGCACGGCTGCATCGAAGGCTCGGTGTTCGCCCCGAATGTGCTCTTGAACGGCACCGTGAAGGGTAACATCGAAGGCGCCGACCGGGTGGAACTCGGCGCCAAGGCCCAGGTATTCGGTAATGTGGCCTATTCGGTCATTGAAACGGCCGTGGGCGCCCAAATCAATGGGAAATTGATCCATCGGACGGCCGTTTCCGCCGGAGAGACGCCCGGAACCGCAGAAGGCGAACCAGGGTCTCAAACCTGACGCCTTTGCTTTGATTGACGCAAGGTGCCGAGTAGACTATGGACATGAACGCCACTTCAGAATCCGCCGCGGCCGGGGCCGCCCCGCCGCCTCCGCCCGATGTGCTCGTTTTCACGGATGCCGCCGCCGGCAAGGTCGGCGAGTTGATCCGCGAAGAGGCCAATCCGAACTTGAAGCTCCGGGTGTTCGTATCCGGCGGCGGGTGTTCGGGCTTTCAATACGGGTTCACTTTCGACGAAAAGATCGAAGAGGGCGATTTCTGCGTCGAGAAACGCGGCGTGCAGCTCCTCGTAGATCCGATGAGCGCCCAATATCTGATGGGTGCGGAAATCGATTACAAAGAGGATCTCGAGGGCG
Source organism: Steroidobacteraceae bacterium (assembly GCA_036501585.1). GTDB lineage: Bacteria > Pseudomonadota > Gammaproteobacteria > Steroidobacterales > Steroidobacteraceae > Bog-1198. The sequence goes on along the minus strand of DASYAC010000101.1, from coordinate 7,442 downwards.
CGCAATTCGTCATACGCAACCCCAACGCCAAGAGCACCTGCGGGTGCGGATCCTCGTTCTCGGCCTGACGACGACGCCCAAAGACGACAGCTAAATGAGCGGGGGTCGTGTCGTTCCCGACGTCCTTGCCGCCGTCGATCTGGGCTCCAACAGTTTTCACATGGTGGTCGCGCGTTACTCGCACGGCCAGCTGGTCATTCTCGACCGGCTGCGCGAGATGGTGCGGCTTGCTGCGGGCCTCAACGACAGCGGACGGCTCGACGATGCGGCCGCGGAGCGGGCGTTGCGCTGTCTGGAGCGCTTCGGCCAGAGACTGCGGGCCGTGCATGCCGACAGCGTGCGGGTGGTGGGAACGAATGCGCTGCGCCGCGCAAAGCGCAAGCGCTGGTTTCTCGAGCGCGCGCGCGCGGCCCTCGGCCACCCGATAGAGATCATTTCAGGTCTCGAGGAAGCTCGACTCATCTATTCGGGCGTCGCCCACACGAGCCCGATGAGCCCGGACAAGCGTCTGGTGGTCGACATCGGCGGCGGTTCCACCGAAGTCGTCATCGGGGAGGGGTTCAATCCGCTGCTGCTCGAGAGCCTGTCGGTGGGCTGTGTGGGATTGACCACGAGCTTCTTCGACGACGGGCGCATATCGGAGAAGCGTTTCGAGCGGGCACGCACCGCGGTGAGGCTGGAGCTCGAGCCCATTTCCGAAGCGTACCGCAAGCTCGGCTGGCTGCAGGCGTTCGGCAGCTCCGGCACCGTCCGCGTCATCGGCGACGTGGTGCGCCGGCTGAACCCTGATTCGCCGCGCATCACGCTCGATCATCTGCGCAGCCTCGCGCAGCGGGTGATTGCGGCCGGGCACGTCCATGATCTGGACCTCGAGGACATCGATGCCGAGCGCGCGCCGGTGTTTCCGGCGGGTCTCGCGATCCTCCTGGAAATCGTCGAAAACCTCGGCATCGACCGCATCCGCGTCGCGGAAGGGGCGATGCGCGAGGGATTGCTCTACGACCTCATGGGCCGTTTCACCGACGAGGATGCCCGGGTGCGGAGCGTGCGCGCCATGGAGCAGCGCTATCACGTCGATTCGCTCCAGGCCGACCGGGTCGAAGCCACCGCGGTGAATCTGCTGCAACAGGTGGAACCGGAATGGGGACTCGAGGACCCGCTCGCGGAGTTGATACTGCGCTGGGCCGCGCGCCTGCACGAGAGCGGACTCGACATCGCCCACTCGAAATACCATCGCCATAGCGCCTATCTTCTCGAGCACGCCGACATGCCGGGGTTTCCGCGCGAGGAGCAGCTCATGCTCGCCGGCATCGTAGGCGGTCACCGGCGCCAGCTGTCGTTCGAGGCGCTGGAAGACCTGGTGCCGCCGTGGGATCGGCACGCCGAGTTTCTGATCGTGCTGCTGCGCATGGCGGTGCTGCTCCATCGCGGCCGGAGTCCGCAGCCGCTGCCGGAGGTCCGGCTCCAGGTCAAGGGGCGCACCTTGACCCTGGAATTGCCGCAGCGCTGGATGAAGGAGCACCCGCTGACGCTCGAGGATCTCGAGCAGGAGCGGGCATATCTCAAAGAGGCCGGTTTTCGCCTCAACCTGAGTCACGCTGCCCCCGAGGCCGCCGCCAGGGCTCAGTGAGGGCGGGCTACGGCTGAGGGCGGGCTTACGGCTCGATGAGCGCGATCCGCTCGTCGTACAGGCTCAAGAGTCGCGCCTGCGCCGAAATGTTTCCCGGCCCCTCGGCGCGGGAATACTCCCCGTTGGGGGCCAGAACCCACGCCTGGCAATCATCGGCCAGGTAGAGATTCAGGTCATCGCCGACACGAGCCTTGAACTCCGGCGCCTCCACCGGAAACGCGACTTCGATCCGGCGATAGAGGTTGCGGTCCATCCAGTCTGCGCTCGCGCAATACACCTCGCGGGCGCCGGCATTCTCGAACTGATAGACGCGGGAATGCTCGAGGAACCGGCCCACGATGGAGCGGACCCGGATTCGTTCGGAGACCCCGGGCACGCCGGGCCTCAAGCAGCACAATCCGCGCACGATGAGATGGATCTCGACGCCCGCCCGTGAGGCGCGATACAGGGACTGAATGATGGTCGGTTCGGTGAGCGCGTTCAGCTTGGCGACGATGCGCGCGGGCCTGCCGGAACGCGCATGCTCGGCCTCGCGCTCGATCTTCGCCGTGAGCGCCTGGTGGAGACTGAAGGGCGCATGCAGGAGCTTGCGCAGGCGCGGAACCCGCGTGAGCCCGGTGAGCTGCAGAAAAATCTCATGGATGTCCTCGCCGATCGATTCGTCGGCGGTCATCAATCCGTAATCCGTGTAGAGGCGCGCCGTCTTGGCGTGGTAGTTGCCGGTGCCGAGGTGGCAATAGCGCCGCAGGCCCTTCTCTTCCCGGCGCACGACCATCACGAGCTTCGCGTGCGTCTTGAATCCGAATACGCCGTACATCACGTGGGCGCCGGCCTCCTGCAGCTTGTTCGCGAGCTCGATGTTCGCCTCCTCGTCGAAGCGGGCCCGAAGCTCGATGATGACGGTCACGTCCTTTCCGGCCAGCGCTGCGTCGATGAGAGCGCCGACGATGGCCGAGTCGGTTCCGGCCCGGTACAGCGTCTGCTTGATGGCGAGCACCTGCGGGTCGAGGGCGGCATGCCTGATGAAATCGGTGACCGGTCCGAAGCCCTGGAACGGATGATGCAGGAGGACGTCGCCTGCGCGGAGGGTCGCGAAGATGTCGCCGCCGATCCGCAGCCTCTCAGGAACGCTCGGGGTGAACGCCGGGTATTTCAGCTCGGCACGGTCGACGAGATCGTAGAGCGCCATCAGACGGCTGACATTCACCGGGCCCGACACCTTGTACAAGTCCTCCTCGGTGAGCGCGAATTGCTCGAGAAGGTACTTGAGTATTTCGTCCGGGCAGTCGTGAGGAGTTTCGAGGCGGACGGCATCCCCGTAGCGGCGCGAGGCGAGCTCGCCCTGCACGGCACGGAGCAGATCGTCGACCTCTTCCTGTTCCACGAACAGGTCGCTGTTGCGGGTGACGCGGAACTGATAGCAGCCGCGCACGCGCATCCCCGCGAAGAGCTTGGAGACGAATGCCTCCACGATGGTGCCGAGGAAAACGAAATGCCGGCTCCCCAGCTCGTCGGGCAGCCGGATGAGGCGCGGCAAGGAGCGGGGCGCCTGCACGACCGCGAGGCCCGAGTTGCGGCCGAAGCCGTCCTCGCCTTCGACCACGATGGCGAAGTTCAGGCTCTTGTTGAGCACCTTGGGAAACGGACGCGCCGGGTCGAGTGCCAGCGGACTCAGCACGGGCTCGACTTCCCGGTGGAAGTACCCCTCGAGCCACGTGGCTTGCGCTTCGGTCCAGCTGTCCGGCGAGACGAACACGATGCCGTGCTTGGCCAGCTCCGGCATGAGCACATCGTTCAGGACCTGGTACTGTTCCTCGACCAGGCGCCCCGCCCGCGGGCGGATCGCCTTCAGCTGCTCGGGGACGGACAACCCGTCCGGACCGACTTGCAGAGCGCCCGCCTCCAATAGCTCCTTCAGGCCTGCGACCCGGATCTCGAAGAATTCGTCGAGGTTGGCGCAGGAGATGCACAGGAACTTGACCCGTTCGAGCAGGGGTATGCGGCCGTCCTTCGCCTGTTCCAGTACGCGTTGATTGAATTCCAGGAAAGACAGCTCCCGGTTGATGTAGAGCTGCGGCGTCTGTAGGTCTGCGTCGTTCATGTACGCGAGTTTGAAACCTCTGAGGCGATAGTTCCGTGAAACCCGTACGCCGAGGTCGAGGTCGGGTACTGCGGCCGGCTTATGTTAGCGCGGATAGACGCCGCCCAGGATGCGGGCGCCGGGGCGCAGGATCGCGCTAGTTGACGGCGCCGCGCGGCTCGCCCACGAACTGGGCCATTCCCGCGACGGAAAAGCCCGGCGGCAGGGCGGATACGGCAGTCCGGTGACTCGCTGCGGCGACCGGCGGGGCGCCGATGTGCTCGGCGTCGCTGGTCGCACCCGGCGCTTCGGCCGATGCGGTGCCCGACGCCGTCGGACGATCGTCTGCCGAGGTCCCGGCGTTCGCCAATTGGCCCTGCGCCACCGTCGCCGGACCGTTTCGAGGCGAGGACAGGTCCGTGAGGTAAACCGCGGTCTGCGCCCGGAACTTGCCCATGGCATCGGCGGCAAGCGGGTCCGCGCCGGGCAGCTTCACCTTCTGCGGGTCCATGTGTACGCCATTCTTCAGGTATTCGTAGTGCAGATGGGGCCCGGTCGCGAGGCCGGTCATGCCGACGTACCCGATGACCTCGCCTTGCTGCACGTGCGAACCTACGTGAACGCCTCGAGCGAACCTCGAGAGATGACCATAAAGCGTCGATATGTCGTTCGAGTGGGAAAGGACGACGGCATTGCCGTAGCCCCCGCGCACGCCCTCGAAGCTTACCCGCCCGTCGCCGGCCGCGTGCACCGGAGTGCCGATGGGGGCCGCATAGTCGGTGCCCATGTGTCCGCGGATGAGGTTCAGGATGGGATGCAGCCGATGGGGATCGAACACCGAGCTCACGCGAGTGAACTCGACCGGTGCCCGCAGAAAGGCCTTGCGCATCGGCTTGCCGTCGGGGGTGTAGTAGCCGACCGCGCCGGAATCGCTCACGTAGCGCACCGCCCGGTACACTTTCCCGCTGTTGACGAATTCCGCGGCGAGCACCTCGCCGTCGCGCAGATATTTGCCGTCTTGATAGATTTGCTGATACACGGCGGTGAAGCGGTCGCCCCGACGGATATCGAGCACGAAATCGATGTCCCACGCGAACACGTTGGCGAGCTTCAGCGCCACCGTCTCGGATATCTGCGCCGATTCGGCTGCCTGGAACAGCGAGCTGTCGATGGTGGCGCTCGCCGTGCGGATCCGCGTTTGCACTGGATTTTCGGTCACCTGGGCTGCGAATCCCGCCTCGTCACGCACGACGTGCAGTGTTTGGGTCTCGCTGACCTGGCGCGACAGTTCCTTCACCGTGCCATCGCGCTGGGTGAGCTTGATTGCGTCGCCGGGCTTCAGGAAGTCCAGGCTTTGGCGGATGCCGGGCAACTGCCGAATCGCCGCGAGATCGGCGGGATCGAGTGCCATGCGCCGGAAGATCGCATCGAGTGTGTCGTTGCGGCCGACGATGACGATGGTGGAGGCAACGCTTGCTTGCTGCGGCACGAGGGCCGCGGCCGGGGCCCCGGGCCGAGTGGGAGGGGAGCCCGCCGGATACACCAGAGGCGCCGGATTGCCGGCAGTCGGAGCAGGGGTGTCGCGTGCCGCGTGCCAGAGAATGAGCGCGGCGCTCGCCGCGGCGGCATAGGGGGCCACCCGCGTCGATAACTGACTGAACTTCCTAGAAATTCCTGCAGTGAATCTCTTTGCGGCCAAGGGGCTTTCGGATTGCACGAATCAAATTCTCGCAGCAAAGATACCGAGGCTAACTGCCACCCTATGCCCGGTCAATGCGGGCGGCCCGAATTTGTGGCCGAGGTCTGGTTGAGCTAGGACCGCGAGGACCACGGGGGACCGCGCGGACCGCGCGTGCTCGGCACCGGCAGCTCAAGCGCCCCGGATCAGCCCGTGACGCTTCTTGCCGACGCTGACGCGTGCGGTGCCGCCGGGTTGCAGATCCGCCGCCGTCACACGCGCCGTCGGACCGGGCACCGGCCGGTCGTTGAGCTTGACGCCGCCCTGCTCGATGAGTCGGCGCGCGTCGCTCTTGGAAGATGCCATGCGGAGCGCCACGAGCACGTCGATGACCGGGACTGCCGCGTGCTCGAGCGTGAAAGTCGGCAATCCGACCTGGCCCTTCGCCGCAGGCAGGTCGGACCTCTCTACGAGGGCTGCGCTGCCGCCCACGCCGGCGAAGGTGCGAGCCGCCGTCGCCGCCGCTTCGGCAGCGGCCGCCTCGCCATGGCACAGACCCGTCGCCGCTGTCGCGAGCACTTCCTTCGCTGAGTTGATCTCCGCGCCGGCAAGTGACTCGAGCTTCGCGATCTCGGCGATCTCCAGATCGGTGAACATACGCAGGAATCGGCCGACGTCGCCATCTTCCGTGTTGCGCCAGAATTGCCAGTAGTCGTAAGGCGACAAGCGCTCGGGATTCAGCCACACCGCGCCGCTCGCGGTCTTGCCCATCTTGGCTCCGGAGGCGGTCGCAATCAGCGGCGAGGTGAGCCCGAAAAGCTGCACGTCGCGGATGCGGCGGCCGAGCTCGACGCCCTGCACGATATTGCCCCATTGATCCGAACCACCCATCTGCAGCGTGCAGCCGTAGCGCTTGTTGAGCTCCACAAAATCGTAGCCCTGCAGGATCATGTAGTTGAACTCGAGGAACGTCAGCGGCTGTTCGCGATCGAGCCGCAGTTTCACGCTGTCCATGGTCAGCATGCGGTTGATGGTGAAATGGCGCCCGACGTCGCGCAGCAGCGGAATGTATTTGAGCTCGGACAGCCATAAATCGTTGTTGGCCATGACCGCTCCGCCCGGCGTGTCGTCGAAGCGCAGGAAGCGATCGAAGATGCGGCGAATGCCCGCAATGTTCGCGTCGATCTGCTCGTCCGTGAGGAGCTGCCGCGTCTCGTCGCGCCCCGAGGGGTCGCCGATTTTCGTGGTGCCGCCGCCCATCAGCACGATCGGGCGATGTCCGGCGCGCTGCATATGGCGCAGCAGCATGATCTGCACCAGGCTCCCGACATGGAGGCTGTCGGCCGTGGCGTCGAAACCGATGTAGCCGGTGATTCGGCCGCTCATCGCCGCGGCGTCGAGTGCTGCGCCGTCGGTGACCTGATGCAGGTAGCCGCGCTCGGCGAGCGTACGGAGAAAATCGGATTTGAATTGATCCATGGAACGTTGATCCGGGGAGCGAGTCGTTAGGTGTATCGAGGAATTTAGCGGCATTGCGCCGCTGGTGCTGAGCAGTTTGAATGCAGCCAGTTTGCGGCGTCGCGACATCTGCGGGCAAGAGGGGTGGGGGTGCCGAAAACCGGCGGTTGACAGTGGCCAATCGGGGGCTATACTGCGCGCCCTTCCAAGGTAAATGCCGGTTTCGCGATCCCTTCGTGGATTGACGGGGTGTGAAACTGCGCTATACTTGAAAGTCTTTCCCTGGCCTCCGTCGCCGTGGGACATTCTTTAAAAAATTGAATAGGTAACTTGTGTGGGGACTCGCGTCGTGCACTTTGGTGCAATTGATGATGAGTTTCCAGAAACGACCAGTTGTTCATTCGTGAACAAATGTGAGTTTCAGGAGCTCGAAAACTTCAGTGACTTAAGTGTATTTAACTGAAGAGTTTGATCCTGGCTCAGATTGAACGCTGGCGGCGTGCCTAACACATGCAAGTCGAGCGGTAACAGGTGTAGCAATACATGCTGACGAGCGGCGAACGGGTGAGTAATGCTTTGGAATCTTCCCAGTAGTG
>DASYAC010000100.1:0-19637 GCA_036501585.1 Steroidobacteraceae bacterium | reverse complement strand
TCGCGGTTATTCGATGATGAACAGCGGCTGGCCGAACTCGACCGGCTCGCCGTTCTTGGCGAGGATCGCGGTGACGCGTCCCGCCTTGTCGGACTCGATCTGGTTCATCATTTTCATGGCTTCGATGATGCAAAGGATCTGGCCAACCTTGATTTCCTGACCGATCTCGACGAAGGACTTGGCTCCGGGCGCAGAGGCTGAGTAATAGGTGCCGACCATCGGCGAGGTGATGGTCTGATCGTCGTTTCGCGGCTTGTGCTCGCCGGCTGCAGTGGCCGGTCTTGCCGGCGAGGCGGGCGCGGCCGGCGGCGCCTGTTGACTCTGCGGGGCTCCGACCATCGCCGGCGCGGCCATCGACACCCGCGGATGGCGGCTGATGCGTACCGATTCCTCGCCCTCCGAGATCTCCAATTCCGCGATGCCTGACTCTTCCAGAAGCTCAATCAGCTTCTTAACTTTTCGAATGTCCATCCGAAAACCCCTTCGAATAAATTTTGGTGTAAGAGCTCAAGCGCCAGTCAAACGGGCGCAGGCGGCCGTCAGTGCGAGCTCGTATCCCAGGGGGCCGAGTCCCACGATGCAGCCGACGGCGAGATCGGACAAATAGGAGCGATGCCTGAATTCCTCGCGTGCGAACACATTGCTCAAGTGAACTTCGATGAACGGTACCGAAACGGCGAGGAATGAGTCCCGAAGCGCGATGCTCGTATGGGTGAAGGCGCCCGGATTGATGATCACGAAGGCGATGCCGTCGCGCCGCGTGGACTGCACCCTGGCGACCAGTTCGTGCTCGGCATTGCTCTGTGCCGCAACCAGTTCGTGGCGTTGCGCGGCTGCGAGGGCCTTGAGCTTCGCCTCGATATCCGCCAGCGTTGCCGCTCCGTAGAGCTCCGGCTGCCGGGTACCGAGCAAGTTCAAATTGGGTCCATTGAGCAGAAGGATTCGCGCCATCGTCGACGTCAGGTCTTAAAAGATGCGCGATATTAACCGGAAAGTGACCTGATATGGCAAGGTTCTTACGCGAACTTCGCCGGAAGGGCCTTAGCCGGGTTTGCCGGGCGTGATCTTGCGAAGACCTTCGGCGATGCTGCGGCGGGCCTCTTTGAGGTCGAGATGTTCCTGATTGAGGTTTTGGACCACGGAGAGAATGAAATCCGCCTGGGGCTCATGCAGCTCTCCCACGTAGAGAGCGACGACCTCGCCGCGACGGTCGGTGAAGACCGTAAAGGGAAACGCCGGCGAGTCGAAACCCAACGAAGCTGCCACGTCGAGCGCGTCCTGTTCCCCGATCAAGATGGGATACCCGATCCGGAGCTCGCGCACATAGCTCGTCACCGCATCGCGATGGTCCACCGCGATTCCCACGATCTGGACACCCCGATCCACCCAATGACCCGATAACCCCTCGAGCAGCGGAATTTCGCGACGGCAGGGCGCGCACCAGGTCGCCCAGAAATTGATGACCAGGGATTTGCCGCTCCAGGTATCGATAGGCGTCGGTTTACCCTGTAGATCCTCGAGCGAAAACCGGGGCAAGCGGTCAGGGATCTTCGCAGGCTGAGGCGCGGACTCTGCCAGGAGGTCGCTGGGTATCGGGGGGCTGGCCTCCCCCACCGGAGTGGCGACCTCCACGGCGGGGCTCGATGCCATCCGGCTCGAATGGATACGCGCGCCCGCCCAAATCCCGACGATTACGACCAGTGCGGCGCCCGCGAGGCGAAATGCCCGGTCGTTCATGCCGCCGGCAGCGGTAGCGTGCGTCCCTTGCGGAGCAACAAACCGGCCAGAAGGAACGCGAGGGCCCCGCCGCCGATGGCGATTCCTTCCCAGGCAGGAGGCGCCGCCGGCGCTGCCGGTGCGCCGCCGGTCGGAGACAGCACCTTGGTGATCGCCGGGTAGCAGAGCCCCGCCTCGGCGCAACCCTGGTAGGTCACCTTGATTTGCAGCGGATGGGCACCGAAGTCGAAGCGCCGATAGGAGACGGTGCCTTCAACCTGCTGGGTGTAAATCTCCTGGGTACCGAGGTAGGGGTCGGTCTTGACGGTCCCGTGAGGGAGAACGAACCCCGAGACGACCAGATCGGGGCTTTCGGCCGCCACGCTCATTTTTGAGCGATAAAGGTAATATCCGTCCGCGATCACCCATCGCACCTTCAACGTCCCCTCTTCCAGGCGGGCTCCCGCGCGGAAAGCCACATCGGGGGGAAGAAAGTCGGTTTCGTTGGATTCGATCCCGCGCATCCACCAGGGCTTCGCCACTGCTGATCCGCTCGCCATCGCCAGCAGGGTTAACATAATCAGAAGGCGTTTTGGGCTCATGGGCGCACTCTATATGAAGTGGGAGCGGACATGGGCGGCAGCCAGGCGGATGACGAAAACCCGCATCAATCTTCACGAGCCCCTTGATTCTCCGGAATCCGTCGCTATTATTAGCAGCCACAAGCGGGGAGTGCTAACACTCCTGGCCCATTCAACCCTAACTCAAGCAGCAGGAGTCTTGTTCTATGAAGATTCGACCCCTTCATGACCGTGTGATCGTGAAACGTGAGGAAGAGGAGCGTAAATCCCCAGGCGGCATCGTGATCCCGGACACCGCGACCGAGAAGCCCATCTTCGGAAAGGTCATCGCCGTCGGCAAGGGCAAGATCTTGGAGAGCGGCGAAATCCGCCCGCTCGACGTCAAGGTCGGCGACAAGATCCTTTTCGGCAAGTACTCGGGCACCGAAGTCAAAATGGATGGCGACGAGCTAGTTGTGATGCGTGAAGAAGACATCATGGCCGTGGTCGAAGGCAAGTAAGCCCTTCGCCCCACCTTATCGTTATCAAATCAATTTAGAGGAATTAGCCAATGGCTGCTAAAGACGTACGATTCAGCGACGACGCCCGTGGACGCATGTTCAAGGGTGTCAACATCCTGGCGAATGCCGTCAAGGTGACGCTGGGCCCCAAGGGCCGCAACGCGGTGCTCGACAAGAGCTTCGGCGCCCCCACCGTCACGAAGGACGGTGTCTCGGTCGCGAAGGAGATCGAGCTCAAGGACAAATTCGAGAACATGGGCGCGCAGATGGTGAAGGAAGTCGCTTCCAACACCTCCGATGAGGCCGGCGACGGCACCACCACCGCGACCGTGCTGGCGCAAGCCATCATCCGCGAGGGCCTGAAGTCGGTCGCCGCGGGCGCCAATCCGATGGACTTGAAGCGCGGCATCGACCTCGCGGTCGCTTCCGCCACCGAAGAGCTCAAGAAGCTCTCCAAGCCCTGCAAGGACCCGAAGGCGATTGCGCAGGTCGGCACGATCTCCGCAAACTCCGACGAGAGCATCGGCAAGACGATTGCCGATGCGATGGCGAAGGTCGGTAAGGAAGGCGTGATCACGGTCGAAGAGGGCTCGGCGCTCGAGAACGAGCTGGAAGTGGTCGAGGGCATGCAGTTCGACCGCGGCTATCTCTCGCCGTACTTCATCAACAATCAGCAGAGCCAGAGCGCCGAGCTTGAAAAACCGCTGATCCTGTTGGTGGACAAGAAGATTTCCAACATCCGGGAGCTCCTCCCGTTGCTCGAAGGCATCGCGAAGGGCGGCCGGCAGCTGCTGATCGTCGCCGAGGATGTCGAGGGCGAGGCGCTCGCAACGCTCGTCGTCAACACCATCCGCGGCATCGTCAAGGTTGCCGCCGTCAAGGCGCCCGGCTTCGGCGATCGCCGCAAGGCCATGCTGCAGGACATCGCGATCCTCACGGGCGGCACGGTCATCTCCGATGAAGTCGGTCTGTCGCTCGAGAAGGCGACGCTGAACGACCTCGGCGAGGCGAAGAAGGTGTTGGTCGAGAAAGAGAACACCACCATCATCGACGGCGCCGGCAAGGCTGCCGACATCAAGGGCCGCGTCGAGAGCATCCGTCAGCAGATCGAGGAAGCGACCTCCGACTACGACAAGGAGAAGTTGCAGGAGCGCGTTGCCAAGCTCTCCGGCGGCGTCGCCGTGATCAAGGTCGGTGCGGCCACCGAGATCGAGATGAAGGAGAAGAAGGCGCGCGTCGAAGACGCTCTGCACGCAACCCGTGCGGCCGTCGAAGAGGGCGTGGTTCCGGGCGGCGGCGTGGCGCTGGTGCGTGCGCTCAAGGCCATCGAGAAGCTCGCGGGAGCCAACGACGACCAGACCACCGGCATCAAGATCCTGGCCCGCTCCATCGAGGAGCCGCTGCGTCAGATCGTCACCAACGCGGGTGAAGATGCGGCCGTCGTGTTGAACCGGGTCCGCGAGGGCAAGGGCACGTTCGGCTACAACGCGGCGACCGGCGAGTACGGCGACATGATCGAGCTCGGCATCCTGGATCCGACCAAGGTCACGCGTCTGGCTCTGCAGAACGCGGCCTCGGTGTCCGGCCTGTTGTTGACGACCGAAGTCATGATTGCCGAGGCTCCGAAGGAAGAGGAGCATGCGCACGGTGCACCGGGCGGCATGGGCGGCATGGGCGGAATGGATATGTAATTCCGCCGCCGCGCAAGCGGTGGACGATACGGGCCCCGCCGATTACAACGATCGGCGGGGCCTTTTCTTTTGTGCGGCACATGACTGCCATCGCCGCTTATGTGGCCAGGTGCAAGGCGCGTCCCGCGTGGCAGCGTGCGCACGCCTTCGACGCGGCGTCCTGATCAGACCGTCCCGGCTGCCCCGGCCTCCGAAGACGAAGGTCTCCGCGTTTCCGCGGAAACGTCTGCGGGGATGAGGGGATCCCTGCGATGGCGAATCTCGTGCTGCATTGCAAGGGCGTTCGTGCCAAAGTATCGATAAATGACCTGGACCAAAGCCCAACGCAATGTCGTGATCGCGGCCTATCTGGGGTGGACGCTGGACGCGTTCGATTTCTTCCTCATGGTGTTCATGTTCAAGGACATCGCGGTCGAGCTGCATTCCAGCAGGCAGGTGGTGGTGACCGCCGTTCTGCTGACGCTCGCCATGCGGCCGGCGGGTGCGCTGATGTTTGGGCGGATCGGCGATCGTTTCGGCCGCAAGCCGGCGCTGATGTGGAACATCCTGGCGTTTTCGTTGCTGGAGGTGGCATCGGGATTCGCGCCGAGCATGACCACGCTGCTCATCGTGCGGGCGCTGTTCGGTGTTGCGATGGGCGGCGAATGGGGACTGGGATCGGCGCTGAGCATGGAGAGCATCCCGGCGTCGGCGCGGGGGGCGGTATCGGGCCTTCTGCAAGTGGGGTACCCCTCGGGCTTTTTCCTTGCATCGCTCGCCGTCTACCTCTTCTACGATCGGCTGGGGTGGCGCTATATGTTCGTGCTGGGCGTCGTCCCGGCTGTCCTCGTATTCTTCATTCGGATGGGCATCGAGGAATCTCCTGCGTGGAAAGTCCGGGAAAAGGCGCCTCGCGCAAGCATCGCGAGCGTCCTTGGGCGCGAGTGGAAGCTGGCCGTCTACGCCATCATCCTGATGACCGCGTTCAATTTCTTCAGTCACGGCTCGCAAGATGCTTATCCCAGCTTCCTGAAGGAACAGCATCACTTCGACACGCATCTCACCGCGCTGCTGACGGCGATCGGCAACATCGGCGCCATCGTGGGAGGCCTGTTCTTCGGCGCGTTGTCCGAGAAGGTGGGGCGCCGCCGGTCCATCGTGATCGCGGCGCTCCTCGCGCTTCCGGCGTTGCCATTTTGGGCGTTCGCCTCGACGCCGCTGATCCTCGGTGCCGGCGCGTTTCTCATGCAGGTGGCGGTGCAGGGTGCCTGGGGCGTGATACCGGCGCATCTGAACGAGCTGTCGCCGCCTGAAATTCGGGCCACCTTTCCGGGCGTGGTTTATCAGCTGGGGAATTTATTGGCCGCGGTGAACCTGAATCTGCAAATCCTGATCGCCGGGGCCGCGGGCAATGACTATGGACTGGCGATGGCCGTCGTCGTCGGATGCGTCGCGTTGGTGATCATCTTGATGATGGTGTTCGGGCCGGAAAAACGCGGAATATCCATGGCCGGCGCGGCCGGGGCAAGCTCTTGAGCTGGTCGGCGAAGCAGTACGTTGCGTTCGAAGAGGAGCGTACCCGGCCGGCCCGCGATCTTCTGGCCGCAGTCCCCCCGGGCGCCGTAGGTTTCGCGATCGACATCGGCTGCGGCCCCGGAAATTCGACCGAGCTCATCGCGGCGCGTTTCCCGAATGCCCGAATCACCGGTATCGACAGCTCCAAGGATATGGTCGAAGCGGCCCGTCTGCGGCTCCCGGCCCTTCGATTCGAGGTCGCGGACATTCGTGCGTGGGCATGCGATCCCAGCGACGATCCCGGCGAGAATTCCGGCCCCGCGGATCTGATCTTCGCGAATGCCGTACTGCAATGGGTGCCCGGGCACGCGGAACTGTTCCCCGCGCTTGCCACCCGGCTCTCCACGGGCGGCTGCCTGGCGGTTCAGGTGCCCGACAATCTCGACGAGCCGGCCCATACGCTGATGCGAGAGATCGCGGAGGAAGGACCGTGGCGGCAGAAACTCGCCGGCGCAGATCGATCGCGCGTGCGGATCGAACCGGCGGCCTGGTACTACCGATTGCTGCGCGCAAGCTGTTCGCGGGTCGATGTCTGGCGGACCACGTACCATCACCCCCTTGCGGGTGCGGGCGCGATCGTCGAGTGGTTCAAAGGGACCGGTTTGCTGCCTTTCCTCGCTCCTCTGGATGCGGCCGAGCGGGCCGGCTATCTGGACCGCTATACGCGCGCAATCGAGACCGCGTATCCCGCGGTGGATGGCGTGGTGCTATTGCCGTTTCCGAGGCTGTTCGTCGTCGCCAACCGCCGCTAGCCCGCCGCTCCCCATGCAATTGCCGCAAGACATTCCCGAGATCCTGCGTGAGCCGGTCATTCGATGGTGGGAGCGCGCGCAATCCGACGGCACTTTGCGCGAGATGTATCCTTCGATGCCGGATGCGCGCCGGGAGGAGTTGGCGCGCGTCGTCGCGGCCAGTGAATTTGCGGCGTCGGCGCTGATCCAGGATCCCGGGGCTCTGGCGTGGACGGTGGAGCATTGGATGCCGGAATCCGCATCCACCGCGAACGCCGATTGCGAGCGTCTCGCGGCCTCCGCAGCGACCTTGGCCGACGCACAGCAGCTTCTTCGCCGCTGGAGGCGTCGAGAGATGCTGCGCATTGCGTGGAGGGACATCGTGGCGGCCGCCTCCGTGCGCGATACGTTGCGCGACGTATCGGCTCTGGCGGACGGATGCATCCGGGCCGCCTCGCGCGCGGCGAGGGCATACCTCGCCGTCACTTTCGGGATACCGCGCACCGCCGCGGGAGCGGAAGCGGAGCTGATCGTTCTCGGCATGGGGAAGCTCGGCGGGCGCGAATTGAATTTCTCGTCGGACGTCGATCTCGTGTTCCTGTTCGAGGGCGCCGGCGAGACCGATGGCCCGCGATCCGTCGACAACCAGGACTATTTCACCCGGCTGGGACGTGAAGTCATCCGCTTGCTCGACGCTCGGACGGAGGATGGGTTCGTCTTTCGAGTCGACATGCGTTTGCGCCCGTTCGGCGACTCAGGACCTCTGGTGGTGAGCCTTGCCTCGCTCGAGGACTATCTGCACCAGCATGGACGGGACTGGGAGCGGTACGCCTGGATCAAGGCTCGCGCCATCGTGGGCGAGGGTGTTTACGAGACGGCAAACCGGGAATTCGTTCGGCCGTTCGTGTATCGGCGCTACCTGGATTTCGGCGTGTTCGAATCGCTTCGCGAGATGAAGACCTTGATTGTCCGCGAGGTCGCCCGCCGCGATCTCGAGGAGGACCTGAAGCTCGGAATGGGCGGCATTCGCGAGATCGAGTTCATTGCGCAGTCGATGCAGCTGGTGCGAGGCGGGAGCGATCATCGGCTGCAGTGCGCGGGGCTGCTCGAGGTCATGCCGATGCTCAAGGGAACCAAATCACTGTCGCCCGAGGACGTATCCGAGTTGACCGATGCGTATCTGGTGCTGCGAAAGGCGGAGAACGCCGTGCAGATGATTCGCGACGAGCAGCAGCATTCGATTCCGCCGGAGCCGCTCGACCGGGCCCGGCTGTGTGTGAATCTGGGCGAGCCCGACTGGCCGGCCGCGATGGCCCGCATCGATGCCGCCCGCCGTTCCGTCACCCGTCAGTTCGAATCGTTGCTGCTCGGGGGTCCCGAGGCTCAGCGCAAGGCCGGGGAGGAAACCCTCGCATGGCTCGATTCCGAGCAAGTCGACATGGCCCAGGAACTCGCCCAAGGCGGATTTCCGGCCGCGGAGATACCCGCGGTCGCCAGGCAGATGGAACTGTATCGCCACGCGGCACCCTATCGCCGGCTGGACGAGGCGGGTCGCCGGCGCCTGCGGGTGATTCTGTATCGCTTGCTGAGTCAGGCCGCTTCGCTACCGGCGCCCGCCACGGTCGTCGAGCGCGTCCTGCGGGTGCTCGATGCGATCGGCGCGCGCTCCTCCTATCTCGCCCTGCTGAAGGAGCAGCCGCCCGCGCTCGATCGCCTCATCGACGTGTGTGCGATCTCAGGCTTCCTGGCCCGGCAAATCGCTGAATTCCCGCTGCTGCTCGACGAGCTGATCGATGCGAACGCGTTCGACGAATTGCCGTCCCGCCAGGGCTTCGTACGCGAGCTCGAGGCCCGCACCGAGCGATTGCCCGCCGACGATCCCGAGCGCGAGGTAGAGGCGTTGCGCAGGTTTCAGAAGGTCGCGGTGTTCTCCACCGCGCTCGCGGATCTCACCGGCCGATTGCCGCTCATGCGGGTCAGCGATCGCCTCACCGACATCGCCGAGCTCATCGTTCGGTGCTGCATGGATCTCGCCTGGCAGCAGATGACCAAGATTCACGGCGTCCCTCTGTGCGGCGAGAGCCGCGAGGCGGCGCGCCCGGTCAAGGTGGCGGTGGCGGGCTACGGCAAGCTCGGGGGCTGGGAGCTCGGTTACGGGTCGGACCTCGATCTGGTCTTCCTGCACGACTCGGCGGGCGAGTACCAGCAGACCGACGGCACCCGCCCGATCGACAATGGGGTGTTCTTCTTGAGGCTGGGGCAGCGCATCGTGCACCTTCTCACGATGCACTCGGCGGCGGGGCGGCTGTACGAGGTCGATATGCGCTTGCGGCCCAACGGCAAGGGCGGCTTTCTCATGACGGGGATCGATGCCTTCGAGCAGTACCAGCTCCAAGAGGCTTGGACGTGGGAGCATCAGGCACTCCTGCGGGCTCGGGCCGCAGGCGGAGACGGCGCATTGTGCCGGCGCTTCGAGGCGGTGCGTAGAGCGGTGCTATGCAAGTCGGTGCGCCGTGACAGCCTGCGCAAGGATGTGCTGGAGATGCGCCTGCGCATGCGCCGCGAGCTGGCGCAGCCGGATCCGGCGCGGTTCGATATCAAGCAGGACCCGGGCGGGATCGCGGATATCGAGTTCCTGGTCCAATACTGGGTCCTCGGGGCGGCTGCCGAGCATCCCGAGCTCGTCGACCACTCGGACAACATTCGTCAGCTGGAGGGGCTGGCACTCGCCGGGATCGTCGGGGCCGACACGGCATCGTGGCTCAAGGAAACCTACATAAATTATCGTACAATTCTGCACCACCTCTCGCTGGAGGGCGGACAGCGCGTGGTGGAGGCCGGGCCGCACGCCGGGACGCGTGCCAAGGTTCGAGAGATCTGGCGCAGAGCCTTCGAAACCGCCGCCAACAATTGATCCAGCGGAGCGACGATCATGCCGATTCAGCCGAATGCGCAGCACCAATACAACGTGACCCAGGCCGACCTGCCCCTGTCGTGCCCTATGCCGGATATGTATCTCTGGAACTCCCACCCCCGCGTCTATCTCCCGATCGAGTCCTCGGGGTGGGCGAAGTGCGGGTACTGCGGAGCCGAATACACGCTCGTTCGCGGCGAAACGCCCGCGGCTCGAACAGCGGCTGCCTAGGCGCGATGCCCAGCGGCGATCAGGTCCTGTATTGGGAGTAGGACTTCTCTTCGACGAGGTTCGATCCCAGTTTCACGTTGAGCCGCCGCTTGATCGCCGCACGCTCGTCGTTCTCGATGTAGACCGCACGGGCGAGACGAACGAACTCCTCGTCGAAGGTCTTGGCGCGCTCTTTGTCGCGAATGTCATCTTCGATGGTCCAGAGGCGTCCGTTGACGGCGAGCAGGGCGCTCACCTCCGTTCCCACGTCGACGCTCGCGTACGCCGAGCTCCTCCAGGTCTCCTCCAGCGCCTCGAGCTCCACCCGCACGTTGGCGAGCTTCCGGGGATCGGTCATGCGTTGCGACTTGATGCGCAAGATGGTGATCTTGTCCAGCAATTCACCCGGAGAAATCGGCACCATGATCTCGTTCATGCGCGGCTTGATCTCGCTCATGCGCGCATTTTAGCGAAATTCGCCGGCCGCCGAAGATGATAAACTCGGTGCGATGAACGGCCGACGCATGGCTACTGCGAGCGGCGCCATCCTCGCCGATGCCGCCCTCCTCGACGCCGCCGGCGCCGGCGGTTCGTCCTCGCCCGAGCCGCTCTTCGAGCCGCAGTTCTGGGCCGGTCACGGCGATATTTCCCCCGTCGGCGGCGGCCGCGGCGCGGCCTGGTTCATCGATCACGGAACCGGCCAATGGGTGCTGCGCCACTATCGCCGCGGCGGATTCGTGGCCCGATGGTCCGAGGATCGGTATCTGTGGACGGGCGAGGCACGGGTTCGCGCCTTCGCGGAATTCCGGTTGCTGGCGGACCTGGCGGCACGGGGCATGCCGGTGCCCGAGCCGGTGGCCGCGCGCTACGAGCGGCGGGGTCCCTGGTATCGCTGCGATCTGATCACCCGGCGCATCCCGGGAGCAGCGTCCTTGAGCGGGATGCTCGCCGCCGCTCCGTTGGCGGATGCCTCGTGGAGCCTCGTGGGGTCGACGATCGCCCGGCTGCACATGGCCGGAGTCGACCACGCGGATCTCAACGCGCATAACATCCTGCTCGACGGCCGCGGCGCGGTCAGCGTCATCGATTTCGATCGCAGCCGGCTCCGTCGGCCCGGCGCCTGGGCGGCGCGAAATTTGCGCCGGCTGCGCCGCTCGCTGGCCAAGATCTCGGCGGCTCTGCCGGAGGATCGATTTTCCGAAGAAGCGTGGCACCGCGTGCTGGCGGGATACGCGGAGCGTTCGGCGGCCGGCGCATGATCCGCGCGGTATACAGCCTGCTGACGATCCTGTTGGCCCCGGTCGCGTTCGTCGCCGTGATGCTGCGAGGCTTGCGCGATCGCGCTTACTGGGAACATCCGGCCGAGCGCTTCGGCTGGGGACGGCGTGTGGCGGCGCCCGCGCTGTGGCTCCATGCCGTGTCCATGGGGGAAGTCGCGGCCGCAGCGGAATTGGTGAGGGCGCTGCACGTCCGGCATCCGGAAACTCCGGTCGTTCTCACCACCTCGACTCCCACGGGACGGGCGCGGGCCCGGGCGCTTTTCGGCGCCGCCGTCGACGTACGCTTCCTGCCGTACGACACGCCGGGTTCGGTCGGGCGCTTTCTCGACCGTGTCCGGCCTCTCGTGGCGGTCATCCTGGAGACCGAGCTTTGGCCGAACCTCGTGCGGTCCTGCCGCCGGCGCGGGGTTCCCGTGGTGTTCGCGAGTGCGCGGCTCACGGCGAAATCCGTGTCGCGATACCGCCGGCTCGGCAGTCTCTTCAGGGACACCGTCGCGGCGAGCGCCTTGATTGCGGCGCAGACCTCCGAAGACGCAGAGCGCTTCATCGCCGTCGGGGCGAACCCTGCGCGGACGCGCGTAGTGGGCAATGCGAAATTCGACATGCGGCTCGGCGCCTCGGTGCTGGAGGAGGGTCGCGAGTTGCGCCGAACGTGCCTTGGGCCGAGACCGGTGTGGATTGCCGGCAGCACCCATGCCGGCGAGGAAGAACAGGTGCTCGCCGCGCACGCGCAGCTCCGGCTCGGGATTCCGGACTTGCTGCTGCTGCTGGTGCCGCGGCACCCGCAGCGATTCGACCATGTCGCCGCGCTGTTGACCCGGCTCGACATTGCGTTCGACAGGCGCAGCGGCGCGATGCGGGTAAGGCCGGACGCCGAAGTGCTGCTGGTCGACACGATGGGGGAGCTCACGGTGCTCTATGCGGCGGCCGACGCCGCTTTCGTGGGCGGCAGCCTCGTGCCGGTGGGCGGCCATAACCTGCTCGAGCCCGCAGTGCTCGGCGTGCCCGTGATCACCGGACCGCATACCGCGAGTGCCAAAGACATCGCCCGGCTCCTCATCGAGCGAGGGGGAGCCGTGCAAGTCGCGGATTCGCAGGCCCTGGCGGACGCGGTGCGCCGGCTGCTTCAGGATCCCACGGCGCGCGAGCAGGCCGTGCGCTCGGCGCGGGAGGTCGTCGACGCGCACCGCGGCGCGGTCGGGCGCCTGACCGCGCTCATCGATCCGATGATCCGGGCTCCGGGCTCGGCGCAGGCTCCGGGTTCGGTGCAGGCGGGGAGTCCTTGAGCAGCCGATTGAGGCTCGCGAGCGTTTGCTCGGAAAGAATGCCGGCCGCCTGCTGAAGCTTCACCACGTTGACCATGTAATCGTAGCGGCTGCGCGAATAGTCGGTTTGTGCCTGGATCCACAGGCGGCGCGAGTCGAGCACCTCTACCGCGGTGCGGGTCCCTGCCTCGTAACCGGACTCCGTGGCGTTCAGCGCGGTGGCGTTCGATTCGAGTGCACGGCGCAGCGCCTGCACGTGGGATATCTCGGAGAGCACCCCGAGATAGGCGTCGCGCGCGTCGTGCTCGGTCTGACGGGCCACTCGCTCCAGCCGCTCCTTCGCCGCGCGGTGCTGATACACGGCCTGGCGCACTTGCGAGGACACCATGCCGCCCGAGTAGATCGGAATGCTGAACTGAATGCCGATGGTGTTCTGGTACTGGTCCAGGCTCGTCGTGCCGTAAGGGGTGTTGTCGGCGTTGATGTAGTCGCCGCCGCTCGTCACCCTGTAGCGGCTCGCCACGAGGTCCAGCGTCGGGAAGTGACCGCCGCGCGCCGAGCTCACGTTCTCCCGGGCGATGTCCGCCGCCAGGCGGCTCGACACGAGCGACAGGTTCTGCTGCAGGGCCATTTCCACCCAGCGATCCTCGCTGCTCGGATCCGGGGTGGTGAGCTCGAAGGGCTCGATCGGCCGCGCCAGCGAATCGAATCCGTCGCCGGTGATTTCCCGCAGCGATTCCTGGGCCGCCGCCAGCTGCCGCTTGGAGGCGATCACGGCCGCCGCGCCGCTGTCGTGGGCCGCACGGGCCTCCTGCACGTCGGTGACCGCGATCAGGCCGACCTGGTAGCGCTTCTCGGCCTGTTCCAGCTGGCGGCTCACCGATTCGAGGTTGCCGCGCTGAGCGTCGAGATCGTCCTGAGCGGCGAGCACATCGAAGTAACTCTGCGCCACGCGGGCGATCAAGTCCTGCTGTGCGGCCTGGTAGTCCGCCTCGGCCTGCGCGACCTGCGCGTCGGCCTGCTGCAAGGCCACCCAATTTTGCCAGCGGAACAGGTTCTGCTTGAGGTCGATGCCGTATTTATGGGTGATGGTCGTGATGCGTCCGTTGAACGGGAAGCTCTCGACGATGGTCGGTCCGCCGGACACCTGCACCGTCTCGCTCTGGTTCGACGCTCCGGCGTCCTTTTCCTTGGACGCGGTGCCGCTGCCCGAAAGCTGGGGAAGGAGCGCCGCGAGGGCTTGTGGCTTGGATTCCAACGCCGCCAGACGGGTGGCCTCAGCCTCTTTCAGCTGCGGATCGTTTTGCAGCGCGCGCTGGTAAACGGCAAGCAGGTCTGCTGCCGGTGCGGCGCTCCAGGCCAGGCAGCAACTCAGGGCGATCAGGAGTGATTTCATTTAGGTGTTATATCTGACTATATCACCCGGTAAACCGCAAGCGCTGAATCGCAAGCGCTTGACTAACCTTGATGCCCACGCTGGCCAGCGCGGGTATCAAGGCTAGTACTGAGGGATTTTGGGATCGATATCCCGGGACCACGCCAGGATACCGCCCGCCAGATTGAACACTGAGCCAAAGCCCCGCGCGGCCAGGAATCGCGCGACCTCCAGGCTGCGCCCGCCGGAACGGCAGATCACGACGGTGGCCGCCTCGGGGTCGAGCTCAGCCAGCCGCTCGGCGATCTGGCCCATGGGGATATGCAGGTGCGCCGACGGGACGGGCGACAATTGCGTCTCCCAATCCTCGCGTACGTCGAGGAGCGTCATCGCGTCCCCGGCCGAGCGCCGATCGAGAAACTGCCGCGGAGTGAGCTCGCCGACCATCAGAACACGAACGCAGGCGCGGCAGCGGCGTTGACCAGCGGGTCGATGACGGTCTCGAACAGGCTTTCCCGAATCCATTCGGTCTCGTCGATTCTGCGCACCAGGATGGCCTCCATGGCGGGCGCCGTGCCGACGACCGCGAACAGCCGGCCGCCCGCGCGCAGCGCGCGCTCGAAGCGCGGATCGTACACGGGCATCGAGCCGGTGAGAGCGATTACGTCGAATTCGCCCAGCGGAGCGGAATCGAATGCATCGCGCGTCTCCAGCGTGACGCGCGCCTGGGGGACCGCCCGGAGATTGGCGGCGGCCTGCACCGTGAGTTCGGGATGAATGTCGATCGAATGGGTGGAGCCGCCGAGAAGGCTCAGGGCCGCGCTCAAATAACCGCTGCCGGTGCCGATCTCGAGCGAGCGGTCCCCCGGATTGACTCCCAGCGCCTGGAGGATTCGCCCCTGGATCTTCGGGGCGAGCAGGCATTGTCCGCAACCGATCGGAAGCGGAGCGTCCGCGAACGCGAGATCGCGGTACTTGGCCGGCGTGAACGCCTCGCGCGGTACCGCCGAGAGCGCATCGAGCACTCGCGGGTCGAGCACCTCCCAGGTGCGAATCTGCTGATCCACCATCTGCTGCCGAGCGGCCAACGTATCCATGGTATCTCTCGTGATTAGCCGCTGATTATGGTCAATTTCCACAGGGGATGCCATGCCTGTGCGGTATTCTTTGGTTATAAACAACGAGGTCAGAGTTGCCTTTGTCTCCCATGGTGTTGTGGTTCTTGACCTCTGCTATCTTAGCCGCAGGCATCATCATCCTGTTGGCCTGGAAGCGCCGCCAAGATCGCGCCGTCGACGACTTCTCGCGCCAGATCGAGAAGCTTACACGCGAAGAGGGCGCTGCGGGCCGCATCGGTCTCGAGGGCAAGCCTTATGCGCTGGGGCAGTTGAGCGGCGCGGTCAATCAGCTGCTCAAGACCCTCGAGGAGCGCGGCGCCAGACTCAACGATCGGGAGCAATTGTTCCAGCGGCTGGTCGAGACGGTGCACGACGCCGTACTCGTGCACCGCAAGAGCATCTTGTTCGCCAACGCGCGTTTCCTGTCGATGCTCGGGATGAGCGCCGCCGAGGTGATCGGCAAGCCGCTGGCCGATTTCGTCGCCCCGGAGTACGCGGAGCTGGTGGAGAACAATCTCTCCAGGCGGCTCGTGGGCGAGCCCGCCGCCGAGCGCTACGAGGTCGAGCTGCTGGGCGCGCACGGCGAAGTCACGCGCGTCGAATTGTCGAGCACGCTGATCGACAGCGCGGGCGAGGCGGCGCTTCTCCTGACCGCGCTCGAGATGCTGCCCGGTACCGCCCCGAGCGCCGGGCCTTCGCGGCCGCGCGCCATGGTCACGCTCGACGCGATGGGCGAAAGCGTCATCACGGTCGACGCCGAAGGGCGCATCGACTACGTCAACACGTCGGCCGAGGCGCTCCTCGGCCAGAGTTTCGATCAGGTCGTCGGCAAGTCGTTCGCGGAGGTCGCCTCGCTCGTGGACGAGACCGACCGGCGCTCGCTCGGGGATCCCGTTCGCAAGGCACTGGCCACCGGCGGCCGCGTCACCATGGGCAAGCGTGCGGTGCTGGTGCCCGCGAGCTCGTCGCCCGAGCGCTCCGTCGAGATCAGCGTCACCCCGCTCAAGTCGGATGCCAAGGAAACGCTCGGGCTGGTAGTGGTCATGCACGACACCAGCGAGCTGCGCGGGTTGACCCGGCAGATGACCTACCAGGCGAGCCACGACGCGCTCACCGGCCTCGTCAATCGGCGGGAATTCGAGCGGCGGCTGCGCGAGGCGATGGATGCTGCGCAGACCGGGGATGCGGCCCACGCGCTGTGCTACCTCGACCTCGATCGGTTCAAGGTGGTGAACGATACCTGCGGGCACACCGCGGGCGACAACATGCTGCGCGAGGTGGCCACCATCATCAAGGAGGCGGTGCGCGACTCCGACACTGCGAGCCGGATCGGCGGCGACGAGTTCGCCCTGCTCCTGGTCGGATGTCCGCTGGAGAAGGCGCGGCAAATCGCCGATAACGTGGTGCGGGCGGTCGACGACTACCGCTTCGTGTGGAAGGACAAGATCTTCAACATCGGCGTCAGCATCGGCCTGGTTGAAATCGGTCGCGGCGGCGGCTCGATCGAGGACATCATGAATTCCGCCGACTCCGCCTGCTACGTCGCGAAGAAGCAGGGCGGCGTCCACGTCCACGTGTACTCCGCGCGCGAGGAGGCGAACGCGCGGCACTCGGGCGAGATCCACTGGCTGCAGAAATTGCAGAGCGCGTTGCGCGACAATAAATTCGAGCTCTACTACCAGCCGATCGTTCATGCCCACAGCTCGGTATCGAACGGCCCGGGGCTCGAAGTGTTCGTGCGCATGGAGACCGAGAACGGCCAGCCCGCAGCTCCGCCTGCGGAATTCATCCGCGCGGCGGAGCGCTACCGATTGATGCCTCTCGTCGACCGCTGGGTGGTGCAGGCCGTGCTGTCCGCGCTCGGGCGCGGCGGCATGAAGCTTCCGCCGGACCGGAGCGTTGCCATCAATATCTCGGGCCAGACTCTCGGCGATTCGGAGTTCCTGGAGTTCGTGGTCGATTGCTTCGATCACACCGGAGCGAACCCCGACGATATCTGCTTCGAGGTCACCGAGTCCGCGGTGGTGGCGAACCTCGACCACGCGCGGCGCTTCATAGGCGTCCTTCACGGCATGGGCTGCGAGTTCGCGCTGGACAACTTCGGCAGCGGTCTGTCCTCCTTTTCGACGCTCAAGACCCTGCCGATGGATTATCTCAAGATCGACGGCTCCTTCATCGCCAACCTGGCCGTCGACACGGTCAATCAGGCCATGGTGGGGGCCATGATCGAGCTGTCGCGAACGCTCAATTTTCGCGTCGTGGCGGAGCACGTGGAAGACCAGCTGTCCCTGGACACGGTGCGCGAGATGGGGATCGATTTCGCCCAAGGGTTCATCATCGGCCGCCCGCAGCCGCTTTCCATGACGCCGGTGCCGGGCTGACCCCCCGAACGGCCGAATCGGCGCCTTATAACGAGCCGGCAGGCGCACATAACAACTTGCTATGGCATTTCCCCCGAATTTAGGAGGAAAATTCGCCATTGCCGACATGAAACCCGAGGTGCCGCATGCCCATTTATGAAGACAACACCAAGTCCATCGGCCATACGCCCCTGGTACGCATCAACCGGCTCGACGCTTCGAGTTCCGCCATCGTGCTGGCCAAGATCGAGGGGCGCAACCCCGCGTACTCGGTCAAGTGCCGCATCGGCGCGGCGATGGTGTGGGACGCGGAGGAGCGCGGTACGCTGAAGCCGGGCATGTCCGTCGTGGAGGCCACCAGCGGCAATACGGGCATCGCGCTCGCCTACGCCGCCGCCTCGCGCGGTTACGGGTGCGTGCTCACCATGCCCGAGACCATGAGCATGGAGCGGCGCAAGGTCCTGGTCGCCTTCGGCGCCAAGCTGGTGCTCACCCCGGGGGCGAAGGGCATGAAGGGTGCGATCGCCAAGGCCGAAGAGCTGGCCGCGCAGGATCCCGCCAAGTACGTGCTGATGAAGCAATTCGAGAATCCCGCCAACCCGGCCATTCACGAGAAGACCACGGGACCCGAGATCTGGGACGACACCGGGGGCAGGATCGACGTGCTGGTGTCCGGCGTCGGGACGGGGGGCACGCTCACCGGCGTGTCGCGCTACATCAAGAAAACCAAGGGCAAGAAAATCCTCACGGTGGCGGTCGAGCCGACCAATTCACCCGTCATCAGCCAGACGCTGGCGGGCCAAGCGCTCACGCCCGCCCCGCACAAGATTCAAGGTCTCGGCGCGGGGTTCATTCCGAAGAACTTGGATCTGTCGCTGGTCGATCGCGTCGAGCTGGTGAGCAACGAGGAGTCGATTTCCCTGGCGCGAAGCCTGGCGCGCGAAGAGGGGATGCTGTGCGGCATCTCCTGCGGCGCCGCCATGGCCGCGGCATTGCGGCTCGCCAAGGAGCCGGCACAGGCGGGCAAGACCATCGTCGTGATTTTGCCGGATGCGGGCGAGCGCTATCTGTCCGGTGCGTTGTTCGAGGGGCTGTTCGAGGACGTCGAGAAGATGCAGGCGGTCGCCTGAACGCAATGAGTGCCGCGACCACACCGGCATCCCGGGCGACAGCCATGGAGCAGCTGTCCCGGGAACTGCTCGCCAGCTATCTGGACGATGAACGCGCGCGGCGCATCGCGCGGCGGTACCTGCCGTCGCGCGAGGCCATCGCCGAGATATTGCAGGGCGTGCTCGACCTCATGTACCCCGGCTACTTCGGACGGCGCGACCTCAACCGCGAGAATCTCGGCGGTTACGTGTCGCAGTCGCTCGCGGCGCTGGCGCCGAAGATCGAGCGCGAGATGGAGCACTGCCTGTGCTATGGCCGCGAGCAGGACGCCAATCGTCCCGACGCCGAACGCTCGGGATTCGGCGAATGCGCTCCGCGGTCCCGGGAATTGACCGAGGTGTTTCTGGGCAGGCTCCCGGAGATCCGCGCGCTGCTCGTCAAGGACGTGCAGGCCGCTTATGACGGAGATCCCGCCGCGTCGAATCTGGACGAGGTGATTCTCGCGTACCCGGGCGTGCTCGCGGTCAGCGTCTATCGCATCGCCCACGCGCTGTACGATCTCGGCGTACCCATGATGGCGCGCATCATGACGGAGTGGGCGCACTCGAAGACCGGCTGCGATATCCATCCGGGCGCGAAGATCGGGCCGGGATTCTTCATCGATCACGCCACCGGCGTCGTCATCGGCGAGACCAGCGACATCGGCGAGGGCGTCAAGCTGTATCAGGGCGTGACGCTCGGCGCCTTGTCGCTGCCCAAGGATGCCAACGGGCAGATCATCCGCGGCAACAAGCGCCACCCGACCGTGGAAAGCGGCGCGACCCTCTATGCGAACGCCACGGTGCTCGGCGGCAAGACCGTGGTCGGCGCCGACAGCGTCATCGGCGGCTCGGTGTTCCTGACCCGCAGCATCCCGCCGCGCTCGCGCGTGTCGCTGAAGGAGCCGGACCTCAGGGTCGCCTCGCGAGACGGCGCGGCCGAATCCGACGCGACTTATTTCGACATCTAGTTTATTGGGCTGTAGGCGCTACATCATCTTGCCGAGCAGCGGCACCATGAGCAGCGCGACGATGTTGATGATCTTGATCAGAGGATTGATCGCAGGCCCCGCGGTGTCCTTGTAGGGATCGCCGACGGTATCGCCGGTCACGGCCGCCTTGTGCGTGTCGGATCCCTTGCCGCCGAAATGACCTTCCTCGATATACTTCTTGGCGTTGTCCCAGGCGCCGCCG
>DASYAC010000099.1:0-3786 GCA_036501585.1 Steroidobacteraceae bacterium | reverse complement strand
CGCGGAGCTCGCGCCAGCTCTGCGCATTCAACCGCGGCCGGATGGCCGACCCCTCCTTGCGTACCGACGCCCAGAATTCGCCGAAGTAGCGCACGGAATCCGGTACCAGGGGAACCAAGAGGCCGGAGCCTCGGGCAATCGTGTAACCCCCGTCCAACCGTTTGCGGTAGCCGACATCGTTCAAGTAGGCGCAGGTTTCGGGACCCCCGGCGAGGGGTCCAGTGCGTAGTACCGAAGACAGGATCTTCAGCTGCGGTAGCCGAAGGCCCAGGCTTGCACAGAACAGGCTCGTCCACGCGCCCCCCGCAAGTATGACGGCCTCGCAGGCGATGGCGCCCCGCTCCGTGACCACCGCACCGATTCTGCCCGCGGATCGCTCGATCCCTCGTACGGCGCAGTGCGCGAGGATGACAGCCCCCATGCGTTGCGCCGCGCGGGCGATCGCGGGCGCCGCTTTCTGGGGCTCCGCACAACCATCCGAGGGCACGTGCAGACCGCAGCGGAAGGCGCCCTGCGCGCCCGGCATCAGAGCGGCCAGCTCCGCTCCGCGTATCATCCGGGCACCGATCGTGTAGGGACGCGCCATGTCGAGCCACGCGGCAAATGCACGCTCGTCGCCCTCCGATTCCCCCACGTACACGACGCCGCATTCGCGAAAGCCGGTTGCGCTTTCGGTCAATCGGTCCATGTCCCGCCACAGTTTGAGGCTCTCGACGATCAACGGCATCTCGCGCTCGTCACGGCCGGTCTGGCGGCACCAGCCCCAATTGCGGCTGGATTGTTCGCAGGCGATGTGGGCCTTCTCGCAAAGCACCACCGGAATTCCGCGGGCCGCGAGCGCCAGGGCGGCGGAGGTACCGATGATGCCGCCGCCGATGACCACGACGCCGGTCGACGCAGGAAGCGCCTCATCGGGATTTATGGAGTCGACGTAGGGGCCCATGGCATCGCCGGGTTCAAAACGTGCGATTATACTGCCACCGCGGCCCGATGATGTGCGCCGCGTCGACAGGCCGACGCACTTGAGAAACACATCGCACGCCTCGCTGCCTGCTTCGATACCTTCGATCGATGTTTCATCCTTGTTTCATGAGACATCGGCCGCGCGCGACCTCGCCGACCGCGCCATCGTGCAGGCCGCCGCGGAGGTCGGATTCTTCGTGGCGAGCCGCTTTCCGACGGATCTTCCCCTGGATCCCCATGCTCGCTCGGAGCTCCTTCGCCTGTTCGACCTCTCCGAGGATGAGATCCGGCCGCTTTGGCGCCAGAAATTCGATCCCTCGCACCCCAACGTTTACCGCGGTTGGTTCCCCCGGCAACGCGGCTTTCTCACCAGCAAGGAAGGCATCGATCTTGGCCCCGACGTGGCCTATGGCCCCTCCGTGACCTGCGAGGGCGATCCGCTTCGCGAACCGACCCCCCTGCCTCCCGCGGCGGCGCTGCCGGGCTGGAAAGAGGCCGCGGCCCATTACTATCTGGCCATGGTCCGAATCAGCCAGGCGCTCATGCGTTCCATCGCCCGAAGTCTCGCGTTGCCCGAGCGGTTCTTCGACGACGCGTTCGATCGCGGTCTGTCGACGTTGCGTCTCCTTCGCTACCCGCTGCGCACCGACGCCGACCTCGCCGCGGCGATCGATCCGAGCGTGTGGATCACACACCGGGGAGATCGGCATTACGTCACGGGCGCGCCGCACGTCGACTCCGGGTTTCTCACATTGCTCGCCCAAGACGGCGTCCTCGGCTTGCAGGCGAGACATCGCAACGGAGAATGGATCGATGTCCCGCCGGCGGAGGGCACGCTGGCCGTCAACTTCGGCAAGGTGCTGGAACGGTGGAGCGCGGGCCGCATCAAGGCTACGGAGCACCGCGTCATCGGCACGGGCCGGGAGAGGCATTCGATCCCCTTTTTCTACGAGGCGCGCGCGGACGCAGAAATCCGTCCGCTCCCGATGGACTCTCCTGTCTCGTTCGAACCGTTTCTCTACGGGGACTATCTGTGGGCCACCACCACGCAGTTCGTGGAGTTCAAGGGCATGGAGGCGCTGCGCAGGCCGCTGGCCGCTGCCGCCGGGAACCGTCCGCCGGCTCTTGAATAGGCACCCATCCGCCCTCATTGGTACGGGCAATGCCCTCGCGCCGCCGTCTGTTTCGACCGATCTGGATCATTCTCGCGTTACTGGCCTACGTCGGCTGTCGATTATTGCCTCCGCTTGCGCTGGGCCCGGCGGCTACGGCCACGGTGGCCGCGCTGCTATTGGCCGCCGCCATCCTCGTCCCGAGATCCGTCCGGCGCAGCGACTTTCTCGCATGGATCGGACTCACCGCGATGGGCTTCTTCTCCACCCTGCTCGTCACGACGATTTTGCGCGATGTGTTTCTTCTCGGCGCGCGCCTCTCGATGACGAGCTCGCGCTATCAGACGCTGCTCGAGCCGTCCTCGCTCTGCGCGCTCCTGCTGACCGTGGGAGTCACAGCCGTGGGATTCGTGATCGCGCGCCGGCCGCGCATCGTGAACGTCGACATCCCGGTCTCGCGGCTGCCGAAGCCGCTGCACGGGTTTTCGATCACGCAGATCAGCGATGTGCACGTCGGCCCGACGATTCGCCGCGAGTTCGTCGAGCGGCTGGTTCGCCGCGTGAATGGGCTGCGCGCCGATCTCATCGCGGTGACCGGAGACCTGGTCGACGGCTCCGTGCAGCAGCTGGCCTCACATACCGCTCCCTTGTCGCAGCTATCGGCGCGGCACGGGGTGTATTTCGTGACCGGCAACCACGAGTACTACTCCGGCGAAGCCGCCTGGACCCGGGAGATCCGAAAGCTTGGCCTGACCGTGCTCAAGAATCAGCACGTCGTGCTGGACCATGACGGCGCTTCGCTCGTGCTGGCGGGCGTCGACGATATCGGCGCCCATCACTACGATGCCGCGCAGCGAAGCGATCCCGCCGCCGCGCTCGAAGGCGCGCCCCTCGACGCCGGCGTGAAAATATTGCTCGCGCATCAACCGGGTTCCGCACCGGCTGCCGCGCAGGCCGGCTACGACGTGCAGATCTCCGGCCACACGCATGGCGGCCAGTTCTGGCCCTGGAACCTGTTCGTGCGCTTCTTTCAACCTTTCACCGCCGGATTGCATCGCATGAAGACTCTGTGGGTCTACGTGAACAGCGGCACCGGCTACTGGGGCCCGCCGAACCGATTCGGCGTTCCCGCGGAAATCACCCGGATTCGACTGGTGCCGGCGTGAAGATCCGCGACAGCGGCATGCCCGAAGAGCAGACGTGGGAGAATTTCTTCGATGCCGTCCTCATCCTGCGGCGGCTGGGGTTCTCACCCAACTCCGGGGATGTCGCCGACTTTGGCTGTGGCTATGGAACCTTCTCGATACCCGCGGCGCATCTCACGCAGGGCACCGTGCACGCTTTCGATATCGACCCCGAGATGATCTCGGCCACCGGCGCCAGAGCACGCCGTTCGAGCCCACTGGATCCACGATGCGAGCACACCCCGCGGACCGGATCTCAGCATCAGACCGCGCCCGGAGCAATGCGTGCGGTGGGCACGTGAGGTCGGCTTCGTGCCGGAGGATCCCATTGCTCTGCCGCCCCATCACTACGGCCTGGTCGCGCGAAAGACGCGCTGACGGAACGGCTTCACCGGCTCTCCTTTACCACGCGTCCGTTGAGCAAAAGTCGTCCGGTTGCTCGTCACGTCGCTCCTCCTGTGGTCTCGAATCGGCGCGAGGGCCAGGGATGTTCGGGCTGAGCCTTGAAGATCGCGTCCGAGTCGGCG
>DASYAC010000098.1:0-3207 GCA_036501585.1 Steroidobacteraceae bacterium | reverse complement strand
GTTGACATACAAGCGGATGCTGTCGAGCGCGAAGCCCTCCACGCTGCCGTCGCCCGGCTTGATCGTACCGGGACTGTAGATACAGCTCTTGTCGCAGTCGTAGAAACTGGTCTGCAGTCCGGCGCCGACCGTGATCGGCGGGAGCGAGGCGATCGGTGGAAGTGCCACGTCCGCGGCGGCACTGTCGATCTGCATGAGGAGTACCACCGCGGTCGACAGGACGGCGAGCGTCGTGCGCGGCGCGAGCGCGGTGCCGTGCGGTGTGCAGCGGCTGTTTCGTTGCTTCGGATCCATGACTTATTCCCCTGTGTTGTATTTAGCGTCGACGCAAGCGGTCTGGATCGGAGGTGACGGATCCGCGCGCGACAGTGGCGCGGCCATCCCGCACGAAATTAGTGCGGCAAAAGAGTCGGTCCTCCCTACTTTGGTGCCGATCCCATCGCCGCTCGCATCCCTTACCCATCCCAACCCAGCGCGGCGTGTGACGCGCTAAGCGACGGCTACGCTAAGGGAATGCGCGGCTGCGTTGTATGAGTCGTTTGACGTAGAGGACGCAGAAGCAAGAGGAACACGGGGCGGCCGGATCTCATGGCACAGTTATTGCTCCGCTCCCTGGGCGCATCAGCGCGCGAAGCCTGAAAATCCGCCCAATAATGAGCGCGCCACAACGAATCGTCCGCGAGCGCCGGCAATACAACCAATGGGCGGGCAGCCAGACGTTGGAGGACTACGCGCTGCGCTATACCGCCGCCAGCGCGCGAAAGTCCTCGTTCCGCGTGGGCAACACTGCCTTGGGGCCCGTTGCCTTTCTCGCCTGTGAGGCGATCGGCGGCGCGATGATGATCTCCTACGGCTTTCCCAATACGGTTTGGGCCATCGTCGCCTTCATCGGACTGATGTTCCTGATCGGTCTTCCCATCGCCTATTACGCGGCGAAATGCGGAGTGGATATCGACCTGCTCACCCGTGGCGCAGGGTTCGGCTACCTGGGCTCCACGATAACCTCGCTCATCTATGCGTCCTTCACCTTTCTGCTGTTCTCGATCGAGGCCAGCATCTTGTCGGTCGCGCTGCGCTTGCTGTTCGGCATACCGCTCGCCGTGGCACATGTGCTGAGCTCCCTCGTCGTGATACCGATCGCGGTGTACGGCATCAGTCTCATCAGTCGGATGCAACTCGCCACGCAGCCGATCTGGCTCGCGCTGCAGTTCCTGCCCATCCTCTACATCGCCTGGAAGCATCCCGCTACGATCTCGGACTGGAGCCACTACCCCGGTGCGCAAGGCGGCGGCGCATCGATCAATGTCCCGATGCTCGGCATGGCCGCATCGACGCTGCTCTCGCTCCTGCCGCAGATCGGCGAGCAGGTCGACTATCTGCGCTTTCTTCCGGAGCGCCATCGATTCGGGCGGTTCAGCTGGTGGACGGCGCTGCTTTCGACCGGTCCCGGCTGGGTGCTGATCGGCGGATTCAAGCTGCTCGCCGGCTCCTTTCTGGCCGTGATGGCGCTGCATCACGGTGTCGCATTGGCCGAGGCGAGCCAGCCGACGCAGATGTATCTGGTGGCTTTTCGCGAGGCCGTAGGCTCGCCGACGGGCGCACTGGTGTTGACCGGTCTGTTCGTCGTCGTCTGCCAGCTCAAGATCAACGTCACGAACGCGTACGCGGGCTCCATCGCCTGGTCGAATTTCTTCTCGCGCCTGACGCACAGCCACCCGGGGCGCGTCGTCTGGTTGGTGTTCAACGTGATCCTGGCCCTCGTCCTGATGGAGATCGGCATATTTCATGCGATCGACGATATCCTGCGTATCTATGCGAATTTCGCCGCGGGATGGATCGGCGCGCTGACCGCAGATCTGGTCATCAACAAGCCGTTGGGGTGGAGCCCGTCGTACATCGAGTTTCGCCGCGCGTATCTCTACGATATCAACCCGGTGGGAGTCGGTGCGCTCGTCCTGTCGATCGTGACGTCGAGCCTATCCTATCTCGGCATCCTCGGCGGGATGCTGCAGATCCTGTCGCCCTACGTGGCGCTCGTGACCGCGTTCATCGCCGCGCCGCTCATCGCCTGGGCGACGGGCGGTCGCTACTACCTAGCGAGGGAAGCGGACGCGGCGCCGCCGGTCGCTGCGGATCGGCGCTGCACGATTTGCGAGAACGTGTTCGAGCACGCCGATATGGCCTCGTGCCCCGCGTACGCAGGGCCGATCTGCTCGCTATGTTGCACGCTGGAATCGCGCTGCCGCGATGCCTGCAAGCCGCACGGACGCGTGGCAAATCAGCTCGCCGCGGTGCTCGAGCGTGTGCTGCCGGGACGAGCGGCGGCGACGATGCGGACGCGCGCCGGCCATTTCATCGGCATCATGTTCGTATGTAATCTCGCGACCGGCTTGTTGTTGGCGGTCATTTACCGCCAGTTCGGTGACGTTGGGCCCGCGGTGCGAGAGAATGTGGCGGCAACGCTCTGGATCGTGTACCTGAGCCTGCTGATTCTTTCCGGCATCGGTGTCTGGCTGGTGGTGCTTGCACACGAGAGTCGCGGCGCCGCCGAGACTGAGTCGGCGCGCCAGACCGCCATGCTGATGGATGAGATCGAGGCCCATCGCCGCACCGACGCGGCACTCCAACAGGCGAAGGAGACCGCCGAGGCCGCGAACCTCGCCAAGACGCGCTACATCGTCGGCGTCAGTCATGAGATCCGAGCGCCCCTCAATTCGATCTACGGGTACGCTCAGCTTCTCGAGCGGGGCATCGCCGATTCGCCGACCCAGGCGGTCCGCGTGATCCGCAGAAGCACCGAGCATCTGTCGAATCTCATCGACGGACTGCTGGATGTCTCCAACATCGAAAATGGCATGCTGCGTCTGAACCGAAGTGTGGTGCAGCTGCGCGAGTTCCTGGATGAGCTGGTGGACATGTTCAGGCTGCAGGCGGCGGCCAAGGGGCTCAAGTTCCACTATACCCGCTCGCCGAATCTGCCCTCGCATGTCCATGTGGATCAGAAGCGCCTGGGACAGATCCTCATCAATCTGCTCTCCAACGCCATCAAGTATACCGAGCGCGGCGCGGTGAGCCTGGCAGTCCGCTATCGAGCGCAGGTCGCGGAGTTCGAGATCATCGATACCGGGGTGGGCATCTCGAGCGCGGATGCGGAGCGCATTTTCGAGCCGTTCGAGCGGGGCAGTCATCGGGGCGTTCGCTCGATTC
>DASYAC010000097.1:0-6607 GCA_036501585.1 Steroidobacteraceae bacterium | reverse complement strand
CTCGCCAATGCGCTGTGGCCATGAGCATGATGAGCATGCTCGCTGCAGCGCCTCCCAAGGGCATCGCGGCATAGACCGTCGCGACGCTCGCGCTCTGGCGCTTCACCGCGCTGTTTTCGGTGACCAGGGCCAGCAGCATGGGCAGCGCGCCGCCCAGCCCCAGGCCGGTGAGCGCACGCACCCAAATCAATGAATGGATATCCCATGCAAGGGAGGTCAGCAGGGAGAACGATCCAAATAAAGCAATCGAGACCACAAGGACCTTCTTGCGGCCGATACTGTCGGCCAGCCGTCCCCCGATGACGGCACCCAGGAACAGCCCGAAGGTGCTGGCGCTGAAGAATGTTCCGAATTGATCCGGGGTCGGCCTGAATTCCTCGGCGATTCCCGCCGCGGCGACGCCGGCTGCCTGCAAATCGATGCCCTCGCATAGAGCCACCAGCACACAAAAGAACATGGTGAGGGACTTGTAATTCAAGGAGCTTCCCCGCCGCCGTCGAGCTCGGCAGCGATCCGGCGAGCGTGCGCGAAGGCCGTGTTGGCGGCCGGGACGCCCGCATAGACCGCCAGTTGCATCAGCACCTCTTTCAGTTCGTCGCGGGAGAAGCTGCCGTGGGTCAATCCGGCGCGTGTGTGCAGCGAGAATTCCTCCCAGCGCCCGAGACTCGCCGTGATCACGACCACCAGCAGACGTCGCGTGCGCTCATCGAGACCGGGCCGCCCCCAGACCTCCTGCCAGGCGATGCGCGTGATCATTTCCTGGAATTCGGCGTCGAGCGAGGTGCGATTCGCCAGTGCACGATCGACCCACGCATCGCCCAAGACGCGGCGTCGGGTGCCGAGGCCGGCTTCGTAAAGAATCTGCGCCGCGCGCTGCACCTCCTGTCCGGCGCCCAGATACTTGTGGATCGCGTGCGCCAGCGCGTGGGGCGCCTCGAGGGGTGCGAGGTGGCCGGCGTCGACCCGCACGGACGTCGAGCCGCCGATAGCCGCGAGCAGCGCCTCGCTGTGCGGCGCAAACGGCAACGACACATCCTTATTTCCGCTGACAATGAGTGTCGGGGCCTTGATCGAGCCGAGCCGCCGGAGCAGATCACCGTCGCGAATGGCGGCCGCGGCTCCGGCATAACCCTGGCTGTTCAGCAGCGTTCGCCGGACGCCGGCGGTGAGATCCGGATGGGTCGCAGAGAATTGGGGCGACAGAAACCTTGCCATGGCTGCATCGGCGATGGCGGCGACGCCGCCGGCACGGACGCTGGCCACCCGGTCGATCCAGACGGTGCGGTCGACACTGGCGGAGGTACAGATCAGCACCAGGGCCGAGACGTGCTCCGGAAACCGCAACGCGGTTTCCATGGCAATCATGCCGCCGAGCGATACGCCCGCGACAGCCGCGCGCGGCAGACTCGCGGCCTGCATCACGGCGGTCGCATCCTGCGCAAACATCTCGAAGCTGTAGTCGCCGGGCGGCGCATCCGAGGCCCCGGACCCGCGCGCATCGAACCTGAGAATCTGAAAGTGCGGCAGCAACAGCGGCACCAGCGAGTCCCAGAGGGCCATGTCCGTTCCGATGGCGTTCAGCAACACCAAGGGAGGACGTTCGGTTGGCCCGTCCAAACGCCAATAGAGTCGCGCGCCATCCCGTGTCGTGAAAGGCATCAGTGCTCGCCTCGAGGTGGGTCGAGCAAGTCTGCCACGATTTGCACGCTCTCTGCGATATCGCCGCCAACGGCTGACTCCGCCAAGTTTCTCGCGATGGCGGCATCCATGACGACCAGGCCCTGCGCCACATCGGCCATCGCGCGCGCGCTTCCCGCTGCCAGCAGGCATAGCTCGGCGAGTACCGGCCCCTCGGCTTGCCACCCACCGAGGCCGCGCTCGAGCTCACACGGCAGGCCGGCAAGCACGCCGGCGACCAGGCCCGGTGCGCGAGTGGCCGCCGCCAGGGCCACCTGGCAGCCCGTGGGATTGCGCTTGTGCGGCATGGCCGAGGAGCCGCCGCGACCCTCCACCAGAGGCTCGAGCACCTCGCCGAGGCGACTTTGAGCCAGCAGCGAGATATCGCGCGCCATTTTCCCGAGCGCCCCAATGCCGATGGCGAGGCTCGCCGCCATCGCGGCAATGCCGCCGCGCCGTGCATGCCATGGCGGACTTGGGTTGAGCTGCAGACGCTCGGCGAGCCGTGCTGCCACGGCGGTGCCACGGCCCTGCATATCCGCGCGCGTCCCGGCGGCGCCGCCCAGCTGAACGTTGGCGTGCAGAGCAATCGTGCGTTCGATATCGCGGGCGGCATCCCGAATGCCGGCAGCCCACTGTGCGATGCGCAGCCCGAAGCCGATCGGACGCGCATCCTGCAGCAGTGTGCGGCCCACCGCCGGCAGCGCGGCAAATTGCCGGGCACTCAACGTGAGCGCAGTGACCAAGCGTGCATGATCTGCCCCGAGCAGTGCGCCTGCCTGCTTCATCTGCAGCATGAGCACCGTATCGGCCAGATCCTGGCTGGTCGCTCCGCGGTGAAGATCGCGGGCGGGGGCATCGGTCAGCTGCGCGCGCAGTGCCTGCAACAGCGGAATCGCCAGCGTGCCGGCGAGGGCCACCGATTCGGCGAACGCGGGTATATCGACCGTGAACGCGCCGCAGGCGGCCGCTATGGCCTGCGCCGACTGCGCATCGATCAGCCCTGCCTCAGCCTGCGCCTGCGCCAAGGCCGATTCGAAGGCCAACGCATGGCGCAACGTCGAGGCGTCGTCGAACACCGCCAACATGTCGGTGGTGGTCGCGGGACGGGTGCGCAGCAAGGAACCGCTCATAGCGCGAAGAACACGGTTTCCCCGGCACCCTGCAAGACGATATCCAGCCACCAGTCGCTGCCGCGGCGTTGGGCAATGAGCGTTGCGCGCCGCTCCGCGGGCACGCTGATGAGGATGGGATCGGTGTCATTCTCGGTGCAGTCGGCGAAATAAACACGCGTCGCCAAGCGCTTCAGGAGGCCCCGGCCGAGAACGGAGAGCGCAATATGCGGCGCCTGCAGGATTCCATCCGGTCCCGGCACGCGGCCGGGGCGAATGGTGCGAAAGTGAAACCCCCCGTCGGCGCCGGTAGCTGCTCTGCCAAAACCGATGAAATGCGGATCGAGAGGGATGCCGTCGCGCCGATCGGCGGGGCTGGCATAGCGCCCGGCGGCATTTGCCTGCCAGATCTCCAGCATCGCATCCGGCACCGCCTCGCCCCGGCCATCGAGCACGCGCCCCCGCAGATCGATGGCCTCGCCCCGCGGAACGCCGCTCGGCGAAGACAGATTGAGCACGTAATGACTGTCGGGGAATAGATCGGGCCGCGCGCCCATGTCGGACTTGCCGATGAGGTCTGCGCCGCCCTTCCAGGGCAGGCCATAATGGAAGAACGGGCCGACCGTTTGGGAAGGCGTTTGGCCGAAGAGCTCGGGCGCCTGATTGTCGAGGCGCGGCTTGGGGTTGCGTGTTTCCAGGTCTGTCATGGGTTCCCGCTCTCGAAGGGCGTCGCGTGCGCACCCTTGAGCACAATGTCGAATCGATAGCCGAGCGCCCAGTTGGGCTCGCACACGCCGATGTCGAACCGTCCCACCGTCCGCTGGCGGTAGGGCATCGGCACGGCGTTGGCGATGGGATCGATTTCAATCAAGGGATCGTCCGGAAAATACATCTGGGTCACGAGACGGGTCGCGAATGCCGGCCCGAGCAAGGACAGATGGATGTGGGCGGGCCGCCAGGCGTTGCGGTGATTGCCCCAGGGATAGGCGCCCGGGCGCACGGTGACATAGCGGTAGCGGCCCTCCTCGTCCGTGACGACGCGGCCGGCGCCCGTGAAATTCGGATCGAGCGGCGCGTCCCAATCATCGAGGGAGTGAATGTAGCGTCCGGAAGCATTTGCCTGCCAGATCTCGATGACCGTGTGAGGCACGGGGCGGCGGTCTTCATCCAAGACATGCCCCTGCACGATAATACGCTGACCCAGCGGTGTCCCGGCATGCTGACGAGTCAAATCCGCGGCCGCGGCGCCCATCAAGCGCTCCCAACAACCGGCGGGTCCGCTGACCTCGGTCAAGGTCTGCGTGATGGAGAGCGGGGCCTGCGAGGGGCTCCGGAACGTGGTCGAGCGGTAATCCGGGAAGAACGACGGCGGACTTCCCGCATCCTCGTCCGCATAGCCGGCAAGAGCGGGGGGCGCGCCCCGGTCGGGTGACTTCCTCATCCAAAGGCCTCCTCGAGCGGCAGTCCCTGGTTTTCCGCCATCTGCGGGATTGTGACATCCGCCGCGGCGAGATTCACCCCTGCAAGATACTCGGGAGCCGCGAATTCACTTGCTAACGAAGATTGATTACTTGGACAATTCAACACCCGCTCGATTACCTCATGGCGCGACCCAGGGCAGTACCGGTCTTCCATCTGTACGGCGAACCGCACCGAACGGCCGCCGAACGCTTCGTGCACGTCGAGAATCTTCACGACCGCTCGCGGCCCAGCAAGTGGCTCATCCGGCCGCATGCGCACACCCAGCTCAGCCACATCTTCCTCGTCCTCCGCGGTGGTGGTGCCATGCAGGCGGAAGAGCGTACCTTGGCGTTCACTGCGCCGTCGTTGCTGATCGTTCCGGCCGGCGTCG
Organism: Steroidobacteraceae bacterium; assembly: GCA_036501585.1. Lineage (GTDB taxonomy): Bacteria > Pseudomonadota > Gammaproteobacteria > Steroidobacterales > Steroidobacteraceae > Bog-1198. The sequence continues at coordinate 1,966 of DASYAC010000097.1, read as the reverse complement.
TACATGGATTCAAGTGGCGCTGGGAGTCCCGCGGTTCCGTCATTACGCTCGCCGACAGCTACTTGGAAGATCTGGTGCGGCGTGACACGTACGTGGAGGAATTGCTGCGCACCCCTCGAGCCATCGAGCTCGCCGCCGAGGATGTCGCCTCGCTCGAGCGGGACCGGTCACTCTTGAGCAAAGAATTGAGTCATGCGGCGCGCGGTTACCGCGCGGCCGTCGATTCCGCGGTGCTCTCCATCGCCGTTACCGCACTTCGCCGTGCCGGGCATCTCTCCGATGCCCGCACGGTAACGCCTGGACACCATGCGGCTTTGGTCGCGCGCTTTCGAGCTCGGATCGAGAAACACTATCGATTGCGGGAACGTGTGCCCGCCTATGCGAAAGCGCTGGGTGTAAGCGCCACGGCGCTGCGCATCGCGTGCGCGCGGGTCGCGGGAATGCCGCCGACGGCGATCCTGGATCAGCGTGCGTTGCTCGAGGCCAAGCGAGCGTTGCTGTACTCGAATCGCTCCATCACCGAGCTCAGCTTTCATCTCGGATTCGTGGACCCGGCCTATTTCTCGCGCTGGTTCCACGGTCATGTGGGACGTTCGCCGCGGCGCTTTCGTGCTCAGCATGGCCAGTGAAGAGCCGCGCCGGCGCTGACGCGCGTCACGATCGTCGCCTCCCGCCCTGACGACACGCTTGTCTATACCTGAACCGGGCAATCGAACGGTGGGAGTGACTAGTGTGGCGGCATTTCGCTGTCAGGATCGAAATGGGTCGATAATCAAGACGCCTTCCACTTCTCGTCCATGAGACATGTCCTCCGAGTAAAGCTCGCGACATCCAAGAGCCCGCGCCGCTGCGATAATGGCACTGTCCCAATATGAGAAGCCGTGCTTGGCCTTGAGCTCCAATGCGTGCGTGAGTATCGAGGCGGTCACGTCCTGCACTGGAAATCGCATCCAGGCATGAATCAGACCTGCGGCGATCTCATGCGGCAGTGGATCGGGCCGCGACGATCGTGTCGCTTGGACATAGAACTCCTGCAGCACCTGAACCGACAGAGCTCCGCCGTCTTGGTCGAGCAGTGCTATCGCTCGCTCGCGCTTTGACGCCTCGTCAGGCGCACGGCTGATCGAATAGAGCAGGATGTTGGTGTCGAGGAAGTGGTGATTGCTCACAGCCGGCGATCGTGCAGCGCGTCCCGTGGCAGTTTGTCGGAAGCCCGGAATGCAGTGATTCGTTCGCGCAGCGCGCGTTCCTCACGCTTCAGCCGCTCCACTTGCGTCTCGCCCGCTCCCAGCGATATCAGAAACCCTTTCACAAGAGCAGAGACCGATGTGTCCCGCTCTGCCGCGACCATACGGGCGCGTCGGTAGATATCGTCCTCAAGTGATACTGTGATATTCTTCACATTTTCACAGTAGCATTCCCACAACTCACGGTCAAGATCAGTGCGCTGCCGCCTTTTATGATGCGATCGCCAAAGAAATGGGCGTCGGCCGGATGATGGAGAGTGAGACCTTCATTGCATGGGCCTACCGCGCCCTTCTGACGGAAGACCGGGGATTCGCTCAGGCAATGAGTTCTTCGCGGCGCTCGATGATGCGGGAAACGAGGCCGTAATCGATCGCCTCGCCGGCCGACAGCCAATGATCTCGAGCGATGTCCTCCAGCACGACGGAGACGGGCTTGCCACACTCGCGCGCGATCAGTTCGGCAATGCGCTGACGCGCAAGGATCATTTCTCGCGCCTGGATCGCGATGTCGCTGGCGGGACCGGACATTCCGCCGCTGGGCTGATGGATCAGGAATCGCGTATTGGGAAGACAGAAACGACGCTCGCGGGGTGCCGCCAGATACACATGAGTGGCGGCACTTCCCACCCATCCGCTTCCTATCATTCGCACCGGGGCCCGCACGAAGCGGATCAGGTCGTGAATGGTGTCGCCCGATTCGAGGTGGCCGCCGGGTGAAG
>DASYAC010000096.1:0-6397 GCA_036501585.1 Steroidobacteraceae bacterium | reverse complement strand
CCGGTGGTGGCGACGCTCGAGGAGCTGGACGAGGATGCGCTGATCTCGATCCTGATGCAGCCGAAGAACGCGCTCACCAAGCAATATCGCAAACTATTCGACATGGAAGGGGTGGAGCTCGACTTTCGCGAGGATGCGCTGCGCTCGGTGGCCCGCAAGGCGATGCAGCGCAAGACCGGCGCGCGCGGCCTTCGCACCATTCTCGAGAATGTGCTGCTCGATACCATGTACGACCTGCCGTCTCTGCGCAACGTGCAGAAGGTGGTGGTCGACGAGCAGGTCATCGAAGGCCAGACCAAACCCTATATCGTCCATCGAACCGAGGAAACCCGGTTGGTGGCCCCGGTCGAGGAACAGCGCCGCCCCACGGGCTCGGACCATCTTTGAGCGGATATCGGAGCGATAAGCACACCCGACAGTCCGGCTTGAAACTCATGAGCGGCGGCCGCATGTATCTCAGGCTGTGTTCCGTGCCCCCAACAAAAGGCTAACCTCGTGAGCGACGAACCCGTAATCGATTCCCCCGCCCCTGTTCCGACGCACGCCGGCATGCCCGTGCTGCCGCTGCGCGACGTGGTGGTCTATCCGCACATGGTGATTCCGCTGTTCGTCGGACGGGAAAAGTCCATCGTGGCGCTGGACCTCGCCATGAAGGCCGACAAGCGCATCCTGCTCGTGGCCCAGAAGCAGGCCGACGTGGATGATCCGAAGGGCGAGGATCTGTATCGCGTCGGCACCGTCGCCACCATCCTGCAATTGCTGAAACTGCCCGACGGCACCGTCAAGGTGCTGGTCGAGGGCGTCGAGCGGGCCAGCATCGACAAGCTCGCCGAAGGCGAGTTCTTCTCCGCCGAGGTCATCTCGATGCCGGATCTCGAGCGCTACGAGGAGCGCGAGATGGACGTGCTCACGCGCTCCATGATCACGCAGTTCGAGCAATATGTAAAATTGAACAAGAAAGTGCCCCCGGAGATCCTCACCTCGCTCGCCGGCATCGAACAGGCGGGGCGCCTCGCCGACACCGTGGCCGCGCACATGTCCTTGAAGCTCTCCGAGAAACAGAAGGTTCTCGAGATTCCGGACGTGCGCAAGCGCCTGGAGCACATGCTCGCCGTGATCGAGGGCGAGATGGACGTGCTGCAGATCGAGAAGCGCATCCGCGGCCGCGTCAAGCAGCAGATGGAAAAGAGCCAGCGCGAGTACTACCTGAACGAGCAGATGAAAGCCATTCAGAAGGAGCTCGGGGAGCTGGACGAGGCGCCGAACGAGATCGGCGAGCTCGAGAAGCGCATCAAGGCCGCCGGCATGCCGAAGGAAGCGCGCGAGAAGGCGAATTCCGAGCTCGCGAAGCTGAAGCTCATGTCGCCGATGTCGGCGGAAGCGACCGTGGTCCGCAACTTCATCGACTGGCTGGTCAAGGCGCCCTGGAAGAAACGCAGCAAGGTGCATCTGGACATCGCCGCGGCCGAGAAGGTGCTGGAGGCCGACCACTTCGGCCTCGAGAAGGTCAAGGAGCGGATCGTCGAGTATCTGGCGGTTCAGCAGCGGGTCAAGAACCTGCGCGGCCCCATACTCTGCCTGGTGGGCCCTCCGGGCGTGGGCAAGACCTCGCTTGGCCAGAGCGTGGCGCGCTCCACCAACCGAAAGTTCGTGCGCATGTCCCTGGGCGGCGTGCGCGACGAGGCCGAGATCCGCGGCCACCGCCGTACCTACATCGGCTCGATGCCGGGCAAGATCATTCAGAATCTCGCCAAGTGCGGGGTGAGAAATCCCCTCTTCCTGCTCGACGAAGTCGACAAGATGTCGACCGACTTCCGCGGCGATCCCTCGTCCGCGCTGCTCGAGGTGCTCGACCCCGAGCAGAACAGCTCCTTCAACGATCATTACCTCGAGGTCGACTTCGACCTGTCCGAAGTCATGTTCGTCTGCACGGCGAACAGCCTGAACATCCCGGCGCCGCTCCTGGACCGCATGGAAGTCATCCGCCTTCCGGGCTACACCGAGGATGAGAAAAGCAACATCGCGCGCCGCTACCTGCTGCCGAAGCAGATCAAGCAGAACGGCCTGAAGCCCGAGGAGCTCGTGCTGGGGGATGATGCGATACAGGACATGATCCGCTTCTATACCCGCGAAGCGGGCGTGCGCAATCTCGAGCGCGAGATCTCCAAGATCGGGCGCAAATCGGTCAAGCAGCTGCTGCTGCATCCGGCCGAGAAGACCGTCACCGTCAATTCGAAGAACCTCGATACGTACCTGGGCGTGCGGCGTTTCCGCTACGGCAAGGCCGAGGAGAGCAACCGCGTCGGGCAGGTCACGGGGCTCGCGTGGACGGAGGTCGGCGGCGAGCTCCTCACCATCGAGGCGGCCGTGGTCGCGGGCAAAGGCAAGCTCACGCATACCGGCCAGCTCGGCGAGGTGATGCAGGAGTCCATCCAGGCGGCCATGACCGTGGTGCGCAGCCGCTACTCCGTGCTCGGGCTCGACACCGATTTCTACCAGAAGGCGGACGTCCACATTCACGTTCCTGAGGGCGCGACGCCGAAGGACGGCCCGAGCGCCGGTATCGGGATGTGCACGGCGCTGATCTCGGCGCTCACCAAGATTCCGGTGCGTTCGGATGTCGCCATGACGGGTGAGATCACCCTGCGGGGCGAGGTATTGCCGATCGGCGGCCTCAAGGAGAAATTGCTGGCGGCGCACCGCGGCGGCATCACCACGGTGCTGATCCCCGACGACAACACCAAGGACTTGACCGAGATTGCGGACAACATCAAGGAAAAGCTCGATATCCGCCCGGTGAAGTGGATCGACGAGGTCCTGCAGGTGGCGCTGACTCACATGCCGGCACCGCTTCCGGTCGCCGAAGCGAAACCTGCGGAGGCCATCGAGGGTGAGAAGCGGCGGCGCAAAACGCCCAGGCCCAAGGGCGAAGTCCACGCCCACTAGGCTAGTTCATTGGAAAAACCGGCCTGCGGCCGTTTTTCGGACATCAGCTCTGTTTCCGCCGGCAAAAGGCGTGGCTTTTGCCGGCTGCCTCGTGGGGCTTTATGCGGCGCCTGGCTCCTCGGCCCACTAGCCAAGGGATGCGGCGTCGAGTAGACTTCGGCGCCTCTTCCAGGGGGGTGCTTAGCTCAGCTGGTAGAGCATCGCCTTTACACGGCGAGGGTCGGGGGTTCGATCCCCTCAGCACCCACCAGCATGCGGAGTGGTAGTTCAGCTGGTTAGAATACCGGCCTGTCACGCCGGGGGTCGCGGGTTCGAGTCCCGTCCACTCCGCCATTTCCCTGACGAAGAGTCCCGGGCGCGTCCGATGAAGGCCGCGCCCGAGGGTATGTGAACGGGTCTTGGGGGTTCTAGGGTCATGCTGCAAACGATTCACGACAAGCTGAAGGGATGGTTGGCGGGAGTCGTGCTCGGCGCGATCGGCCTGGTGTTCGTGTTCTGGGGCATCAACTGGACCTTGAGCGCCCCGAGCTACGCGGCGAAGGTGAACGGCGTCGAGATCTCCGGAAACGACGTGCGCGAGGCCTATCAGCGCCAGCTCGCTCAGTATGAGCGCCAGGCGAACGCGCCGCTCGACGACGCACAGCGCACCGCCATCAAGACGCGCGTGCTCGAGGACTTCGTCAACGGCGAGGCGCTCGCCACGCGCGCGGACGACCTCGGCTACCGGGTGAGCGACCGCCAGATCCTCGACGAAATGGCGCAATACCCCCAGCTGCAAGTGGACGGCAAATTCGACTACGCGTATGCGCTGTCGGTGCTGAAAGCCCAGGGCCGTTCGGTGTCGCAGATCGAGAATGCCTTCCGTCGCGACGTGAAGCTCCGGGAGCTCGACAAGGCGATCAGCTCCTCGAGTTTCGCGACGGCGAGCGAGGTCAATCGTTTCCTCGCGCTCACGCGCCAGCAGCGCGAGCTTGCCTGGGTCACGCTGTCGGCGGCGAAGTACGCCGCGGAGGCGACGCCCGACGATGCCGCCGTCAAGGCCTACTACGATGCGCACAAAGCGCAGTACATGACTCCGGAGACCGTCCATTTGCGCTACGTCGAGCTGAGCCTCGCCGCGCTTGCCTCCAAGGTGAGCGTCGACGACACGCAGCTCAAGGCCTACTACGAGGATCAGAAGGCGAAGACGCCGGAGCGCTACGTGCAGCCCGAGCAGCGCCGCGTGAGCCACATTCTTCTGCAGGTCGCGGATCCGAAGGACGATGCCGCCGTCAAGGCGAAGGCCGAGGAGATCTTGAAGCGCGCCCAGAGCGGCGAGGACTTCGCCAAGCTCGCGAAGGAGTTCTCGCAGGATCCGGGCTCCGCCCAGAAGGGCGGCGATCTCGGCTGGGCCGATCGCAAGGCATACGTGGCGCCCTTCGCCGACGCGGCCTTCGGCATGAAGGAGGGCGAGATCAAGGGGCCGGTGAAGACGCAATTCGGGTATCACATCCTGAAGCTCGACGGCATTCAGCCAACCGCGGTGAAGACCTTCGAGCAAGCGAAAGACGAGCTCACCACGGAGTACCGGCAAAGCGAGGCCGAGCGCCAGTTCAACGATGCGCAGGACCAGCTCGCCGACGCAGCGCTTCAGAACACCTCGGACATCGACGTGGTGGCCCGAAAGGCGGGGCTCGAGGTGCACGACATCCCGAATTTCAGCCGAACGGACGGCGGGGGAGATCTCGGCAAAACGCCCGCCGTACTGCAGGCGGCCTTCAGCCAGGACGTGCTGGACGGGCGCCTGAGTCCGATCGTCGAGCTCGAGAAGGGGCGAGGCGTGGTGCTGAGCGCCACCGATCATGTGCTGCCGCAGCAAAAGCCGCTCGAGGCCGTGCGCGCCGATGTGGTGGCGGCCTGGAAGAAGGAGCGCGGCGCCGAGCTCGCCGGCCAGACTGCGGCCGCGGCGGTCAAGCGGCTCACCGCGGGAGAGCCGTGGGACAGCGTCGCCAAGTCGCTCGGAGCGACCCCGGAGGCACCGAAGTTCGTCGCCCGATCGGACCAGGCGGTGCCGCTCGACGTTCGCAAGGACGCTTTCGATGGGCCGAAACCTGGCGGGAACCCACCCGCAGGGAAGCCGGTGTATTCCAGCGTGGCATTGACCGACGGCGATGCGGCCGTGGTGCAGGTGAGCGCGGTGCGGGAGGATCCGAGGGGCGACGCCAAGGCTGAGACCGCGGAGGCCCGGCGCGAATTCGCGCAAGCGGCCGCGGCCGCCGAGGCGCAGGGCTATGCGGCCGCCGCCCGGGCCGACGCCAAGGTGATCTTGAATCCCCAGGCGCTCGATTAGGCTGGACCCGCAGCGTCCTGATGTCTGCGCTCCTGCACGAGTTGTCCGACTGGTATCTCTCCGTGCTTTCGCAGGGCGGATACTGGCTCATTGCCGGACTCATGGCGCTCGAAAGCACGCTCGTGCCCCTGCCGAGCGAGACCATCATCCCGCCCGCCGCCTATCTCGCCCATACGCGCGGCGAGCTGTCGTTGGTCGGGGTGGTGCTGTCGGGCACGGCCGGCTCCTGGGTGGGCGCCTCGGTCATGTATTGGGCCGCGCGCTGGCTCGGCCGTCCGTTCGTGATGCGCTTCGGACGTTACGTCGCCCTGCCGCCCTCGAAGATCGAGCTGGCCGAGCGATGGTCGGCGCGCTACGGCTGGGCGGGCGTGTTCTTCTCGCGGTTGCTGCCGGTGATTCGTCACCTGATCGGGATTCCGGGCGGCGTGCTCCGGTGGGACTTCCGCTGGTACTCCGCGGCCACCCTGGCGGGCTCGCTCCTCTGGTGCTCGGTGCTGGCCTGGCTCGGCGCCACCCTCGGCGATCATCCCGAGCTCATGCAGGGCTCGCTACACCGATTTTTATTGCTGGTGCTGGCTGCCGCCGCGGCGCTCGGCGCGAGCTACTACCTGTTCGTGCATCGAGTTACCTCGCGCCCGAAGACGCCGTGACTTACAGCAAAGCTTTTTTATTCACCTGCAACCATTCGACGGTGGCGGTGTAGAGCGAGACCATCCTTCTCAGCGCCAATGATTGAGTACGTGAAAATCACCGGCAATCGTCACTCGTAAAGTTTCGAGCCGTCGGATCGCCGCTGCGATCTGCGCGTGATTCATGTTCTTACGCGGATCAGCGTCGCGGCAGACCACGATGATTCCCTGATGACCCGGTCGTTCTCGGTGCAACGCGTGAAAATCCTCCGCGTTGTGAGTCAGCAGCACTCGCTCGAGCGTTTGGGCGAGATCGAACACCTCTGGGTCCGGTGTTCCATTCTTCGCGAGCTCGCCGATTGCCACCACATCGTGTCCGTCGGCCCGCAACAGGTTGAGTTGCGCGCGAGCCTGTGAGTCCTCGTCCACCAAGATCCTCAAGCCAGGGCCCTGGCCTCGACGTCTAATGCTCGGTTCAAGCGCTGCTGCTCTT
>DASYAC010000095.1:0-4739 GCA_036501585.1 Steroidobacteraceae bacterium | reverse complement strand
TCACGACGTCCGAGACGCTCGCCGGAGAGGCGGAGCGCGCCGTTCGGGAGCAGGTCCGCACCCTGTCGCGCCGGCGTATCCTCGAGTCCTCGGTGGGCGAGATCAGGCTCCTGATCGTAGACTCCCTGAACGCCGCGCTCGGCATCGCGAACGACTATGCGCCCGAGCACTTGCTGCTCGAGGTTCGCGAGCCGCGCCGCTGGCTTGCGCATGTTCACTGCGCGGGGGCGGTATTCCTCGGAAGCTGGTCCCCGGAATCCATGGGCGACTATTGCAGCGGGCCGAATCACACCTTGCCGACCTACGGCTATGCCAGGGCTCACAGCGGCCTGTCGGTGGAGGATTTTCAGAAGCGCATCACCGTGCAGGAGCTGTCGCCGTCGGGACTCCAGGGGCTCGCCGATACGGCGCGAATCCTGGCGCGCCTCGAAGGGCTGGATGCGCACGCCGCCGCCGTCGATGTGCGCATCGCTGCGCTCGCGGAATCCGCCGTATGAGCTCGTTGCTCGCGCTCGCCCGGCCGGACATCATCGGCATCAAGGCTTATTCGCATGCGGCCTGGCTCCCGTCGATGACGCGTCTGCATGCCAACGAGGCGCCGTGGCGGCCGGCGGGCGACGGCACGGCCGCGGGCCTCAATCGCTATCCGGAGCCGCAGCCCGCCGCGCTCATCGAGCGCCTCGCGCAGGTGTACGGCGTGCCGGCCTCCTCCCTCCTGGTGGCCCGCGGGAGCGACGAGGCCATCGACGTACTGTCGCGGATCTATTTGCGCGCCGGCGCCGACTCGATCCTGCAATGCACACCTTCCTTCGGCATGTACCGGGTGGCGGCGCACATCCAGGGTGCCGGCGTCGCCGAGATCGCGCTGGATCGCGCGCGGGACTGGGCGCTCGACCCGGATCGATTGCTCGGCGCCTGGCGCCCGAACATGAAGCTCGTGTATCTGTGCTCGCCCAACAATCCGACCGGCAACTCCTTCGCGCTCGACGCGTTGGAGGCGGTGTGCTCCGTGCTCGACGGCAGAGCGGTGGTGGTGATCGACGAGGCCTACATCGAGTGGTCGGCCCGCGCGAGCCTCACCGCGTGGCTCGAACGTTTTTCGACCATCGCCGTTCTGAGAACCTTGTCGAAGGCGCACGCGCTTGCGGGCGCGCGCATCGGAGCGCTGATAGCGGCGCCGGAGCTGATCGACTTGGCGAGGCGCATCATCCCGCCCTACTCGCTCGCCCAGCCGACCATCGAGGCCGCTCTCGCGGCGCTCGACCCCGCCGAAGTCGCCGCCACCCGTGTCCGGGTGCAGGCGCTCCTCGAGGAGCGGGAATATCTGCGTGAGCGGCTGCTCCGCGTCCCCACCGTGACGAGAGTGTGGCCGAGCGATGCGAACTTCCTGCTGATCGACAGCCGCGATCCCGACGCGTTCCTTCGCTCCAGCATGGCCGGCGGCACCATCGTGCGCGACATGCGCTCGAACCCGGCGCTCCCGGATTCGTTCAGAATCACGGTGGGCACCCGCGCCCAGAACGATGCCTTGATATCGAGCCTGGAGGCGGCCCAATGAGCGGCGAGAGAGTCCTGTTCGTGGATCGAGACGGTACGCTGATCGAGGAGCCGCCGGACCAGCAGGTCGACCGGCTCGACAAGATCAAATTGCTGCCCGGGGTGATCCCCGCACTGATCGACCTCGAGCGGGCGGGACTGAAGCTCGTCATGGTGACCAACCAGGACGGACTCGGCACGCCGAGTCTGCCGGCCGAGGCTTTCGAGGAATCGCACCGCTTCGTGCTCGAGCTGTTCGCTTCCCAGGGAATCGTGTTCGACGCCGTATTCGTCTGTCCGCACTTCAAGCACGAGGACTGCGGATGCCGCAAGCCCAAGCTCGGCATGGTCGAGGAATACCTTCGGACTCACCCCATCGACGCCGCGCGGAGCTTCATGGTCGGCGACCGCGACACCGACCTCGAGTTCGCCGACAAGCTCGGCGTCACGGGACTGCGGGTACTCCTCAACGGTCCTCTCGAGACGACCTGGCCGTCGATTGCGGCCCGCGTGCTCGGTGCCGCGCGGCGCGCCAAGATCGAGCGGCGCACCAGGGAAACCGAGGTCACGGTGACCGTCGACCTGTCGCGCGAGGGGCCGAGCCGCATTGCGACGGGCCTCGGGTTCTTCGACCACATGCTCGAACAGATCGCCAAGCACGGCGGTTTCGCGCTGGAGCTCGACTGCAAGGGCGACCTCCACATCGACGAGCATCACACCGTGGAGGATTGCGCGCTTGCGCTCGGTTCGGCGCTGCGCGAGGCGCTGGGCGACAAGCAAGGGATCGCGCGCTACGGCTTTCTGCTGCCGATGGACGAGGCCGAGGCCCAGATCGCCATCGATCTCTCGGGGCGGCCGTACTTCGTCTGGGAGGGGCGCTTCGAGCGCGAGCGCATCGGCGACATGCCGACCGAGCTCGTGCCGCATTTTTTCCGCTCGCTGGCGGAAACTCTGGGCGCCTCGGTGCACATCCGAGTGCGCGGCGAGAACGCCCATCACATGGTCGAGTCCTGCTTCAAGGGCGTCGGCCGGAGCCTCCGACAGGCGATTCGCCGCGAGGGGAGCGAGCTCCCCAGCACCAAAGGTGTGCTGTGAGGTCGACCGCATGAACGTGGCCATCGTCGCGAGCGGCGGTGCGAACATCGCTTCCTTGCAATTCGCGCTGGAGCGCCTCGGGTCGGCGTCGGAAGTCACCGCGGACGCCGGTCGCATCCGGGCGGCGAGCCACGTGATCCTCCCGGGCGTCGGGGCCGCGGCGGACGCCATGGCGCGTCTACGGGTGGGCGGGCTCGATGCGCTGATTCCCTCGCTGACCCAGCCGGTGCTCGGCATCTGCCTCGGCATGCAACTCTTGCACGAGGCGTCCGCGGAGGGCGGGACCCGCTGTCTCGGGATCATCCCGGGCGCGGCGTCGCGATTCGCCGAAGCGCCGGGCCGGCCCGTTCCCCACATGGGATGGAACACCCTGGACGTGGAGCGCAGCTGTCCGCTGCTCGAGGGACTCGGCGGCACGGACTACGCCTATTTCGTGCACAGCTACGCGATCCCGGTGAACGAGGCCACGGTCGCGAGCTGCCGCTACGGCGCAAGCTTCAGCGCCTGCGTGGCCTGGCGGAATTTTTTCGGCGCGCAATTCCATCCCGAGCGGTCCGCCCGCGTGGGCGCGCTGGTGCTGAAGAATTTTCTCGCGATCGGCCGCGTCTCGGCGCAGGGGGTGCCGTGCGCCTGATTCCCGCCGTCGACCTGCGGGGCGGACGCTGCGTACGGCTTCTCAAAGGCGACTTTGCGGCCGAGACCCGCTACACGGCCGAACCTCTGGAACTGCTCGCGCGATACCGGGAATACGGCGCCGATTGGCTGCACGTCGTCGATTTGGATGGCGCGCGGGACGGCAGCGGGGGCAACCGCCCGGTCATTGCGGGATTGGCCTCCGAACCCGGCATCAAGCTGCAAGTCGGCGGGGGGCTGCGTAATTTCGCGGCAGTCGAGGACATGCTGAACCTGGGCGCGGCGCGCGCGGTCGTGGGCAGCGCCGCGTTGACCGAGCCGGACGAGGTCCGCGGCTGGCTCCGGCATTTCGGGGGCGAGCGCATCGTCCTGGCGTTCGACGTGCGGCTCGATGACGGCGGCACCCCCTGCCTCGCCACGCATGGATGGCTCCGCCAGTCCACGCTCTCGCTGTGGCGAGCCGTCGAGGATTTCATCGATGCCGGCCTCGAGCACGTGCTCTGCACCGACGTGGGCCGCGACGGCGCCCTCACCGGCCCGAACGTGGAGCTCTATATGGAGGCGGTGAGGCGCTATCCGCAGCTCGCCTGGCAGGCATCCGGCGGCGTGCGCGACGCCCGCGATCTGCACGTCCTGGCCGATTGCGGCGCGGCGGGCGCGATCAGCGGCAAGGCGCTGCTCGAACTACGCATTCCGATCGAGGAGCTGGGACCATTCTTGCCAAACGCATAATTCCCTGTCTCGACGTGCGCGACGGGCAAGTGGTCAAGGGCGTGCGCTTCCGCGATCACCGGGTCGTCGGAGAGATCATGGACCTCGCGGGCCGCTACCGCGACGAAGGCGCCGACGAGCTGGTGTTCTACGACATCACCGCGAGCCCGCAGGGGCGCTCGGTGGACCGCTCCTGGATCAAACGCGTCGCGCGCATTCTCGACATTCCGTTCTGCGTGGCCGGCGGAATCCGCACGCTGTCGGATGCCGAGGAGGTCCTCGCCTGCGGTGCGGAGAAAATATCCGTCAACTCTCCCGCGCTCGCCGATCCGGAATTGATCGATGCGCTCAGCGAGCGCTTCGGCGCACAATGCGTGGTGGTGGGAATCGACAGTCAGACGGTGGGGAGCGACTACCGCGTCCAGCAATACACGGGCGACGCCCGATCGAGCCGCGATGCCTCCCGGGGCACTCTGGATTGGGTGCTCGAGGTCCAGCGGCGCGGCGCCGGTGAGATCGTGCTGAATTGCATGTCCAGCGACGGAGTGCGCGAGGGCTACGACATCGGCCAGCTGCGGGCCGTTCGCGGCATCTGCCGGGTGCCCCTGGTGGCCTCCGGCGGCGCCGGATCGGTGCTGCACTTCTCAGATGTGTTCCGCCGGGCGGCCGTCGATGCCGCCCTCGCCGCCAGCGTGTTTCACTCGGGCGAGGTCGCGATTCCCGATTTGAAGCAGCGGCTCCGCGAGGACGGCATCGAGGTGAGA
>DASYAC010000094.1:0-15764 GCA_036501585.1 Steroidobacteraceae bacterium | reverse complement strand
CGGACGGGACGTGCATCGACGCCAAGATCGCTCAGCAGCTATCCGTCGTCGCGGGCCAGGTCGTCGAGTTTGCGCGCCATCGTGCCGCAGGCCTCGCCGGATGCTGACGCTTAACATCCGAACCAGCCCCGCCGAGCTGGTGTGGACCGCATACCCGGCGATCGCCCTCGTCCGCGTCAGGAGCCGTCGACGCCAGCTTGATCGATGGTTTGGGGCTTGCAGGAGAAATTTCCTTTGGAAATCTTGGTCACGAGCCCCACCGCCTTCTTGACGCAGTAGGCGTAGTCGCCGTTTGCCGACCAGACCTGCTTGGTCACGCCGTCCTTCGTGTAGTCGACCCGGCAGCCACCGCCCCGCGGGTCACGCGATGCCAGCCGATAGATGTCGATGTATCGCTCACTGGCGCCGAAAGTGCAGACGAATCGCTCTCGCGATTCGGGCTGCGTCTCGCCCCAGCCTGTCGTCGCGGCGGCTGCAGAGAAGACGATCATCAATCCGACGTGGGGGAGCTTCATGGGGCAGCCTCGGTTCGTGCGCATCACCTCCCATGTTCCGCCGGCATTCCATTCTCGCAAGCAGGCCCCACGACGACGGATCGTCAGGAATCGCCTACGCAAGGACGGTGCGCAGCTTGGAGTTGGTTGCGCTCTGTGGGGTACGGTCCGGGGAGACGGCCGAATGCACCCCGGGCCGTTTTAAGTGAGCGCCCCGTGGTCCGGTGCTACCGGATCGCGGTCGCCGCCGCGCCGATTGCATCGTAGATGACGGCGAGATCGTCCTCCGTCACACAATACGGCGGCAGTACATAGATGGTATTGCCGAGCGGGCGCAGCAGCACCTGCCGTTCGCCAAAGAACGCGTGAAGCCGGGAGCCGATCTCGGCGAGATAGCCGGCGTCGGCGGCCTTCAGATCCAGGGCGGTGATGGTGCCGGTCTGGCGAACGTTCTCGAAGCGCGGGTCGTCCCGGAACGGTTCGAGGCATCGGGCCTGGCGTTCCATGAGCGTCGCGATGCGCTCCCGTACGGGTTCGGATTCCCAGATCTCGAGATTGGCGACCGCCGCCGCGCAGGCAATGGGATTCGCGGTGAACGAGCTCGAGTGGAAGAAGGTCCGGCGGCGGTCGGTGGAATAGTGAGCCTCGAAGATGTCGCGGCGGCAGAGGGTGACGGCCAGCGGGAGTGCGCCGCCGGTGAGCCCCTTGGAGTAGCAGGCGATGTCGGGCCTGACACCGGCTTGATCGCAGGCGGAGAGCGTGCCGGTGCGCCCCCAGCCGGTCATGACCTCGTCGGCGATGAAGAGCACGCCGTACGTGGAGCAGATGCGCCGCAATTCGGCGAGAACACCCGGCGAGTACATGAGCATGCCCCCGGCGCCGAGTACCAGCGGCTCGACGATGAGCGCCGCCGGATTGCTCGTGCGGCAGAGAGCCTCGAAGGCCTCCAGCGTGAGCGATTCCCGCCCGGCGGCGGGGAACGGGATGCGTTCGACTTCGAACAGAAAAGGCTCATAGGGATCGGTGAACGGTCCGCGGGCCCCGACCGACATGGCCCCGACGGTATCGCCATGATAGCCATGCTCCAGCACGACGATGTGCCGGCGCGATTCGCCGCTGTGACCCCAGAAACCCAGCGCCATTTTCAGTGCCACTTCGACGCTGGTCGAACCGCTGTCGGAGAAGAACACGTGATCGAGGCCGGGCGGGACCCAGTTGAGGAGTTTGGCGGCGACCCGCTCGGCAGCCTCGTGCGTGAATTCCGCGAAGATCACCTGATCGAGCCGGTCGGCTTGCGCCTTGATGGCCTCGACGATGCGCGGATGCCTGTGTCCATGGGTGATCACCCACCACGAAGAGATGGCATCGAGGATGCGCCGGTTGTCGGCGGTAAACAGATAGGCGCCCTCGGCCCGCACCGCCTTCGGGAGCGAGGGACGCAGCGCGTGCTGGGTGAAGGGGTGCCAGATGGGCGAGTTGCGAGTCGCGGTCACAGGGTCACCTGTGTCAAAGAGTGTCGGGGACGAAGCGTTTCCGCGGAAACGCCGGGCCGAATGCCGCGCGCAGCGACTCGGGCGTCAGGGGATCGAGCTTGGGCAGGCGTCCCAGGACCGGCACGCCGCCGAGGGCGGCGAGAGTGCGTTCGTTGTCGGCGTGCGCATCGCCGATCAGTGCGATGCCGATGACGGGGATGGCGCGGCGTGCGAGGGCCTCGAGCGACAGGAGGGTGTGATTCAGCGTGCCGAGCCGCGTCCGCGCGCACAGAACGAGGGGTGTTTTCCACCGGGCGAAGACATCGATGTAGAGCTCACGGCGGTTGAGCGGAACCATCAGGCCGCCCGCACCTTCGATGATCAGGGGGCGATCCAGCGCCGGGACCGAGAGTGATGCGGAGTCGATGTCGAACCCCTCGCGCTCCGCCGCGAGATGAGGAGAAGCCGCCAGCTTGAGCCGCCATGTTTCGGGCAGGAAGTGACTCTGATCCAGGCCCGAGAGACGGCGTACCGTATCCGTGTCGGTCTCGCCGTCGAGGCCGGCCTGCACGGGCTTCCAATAGACGCCCTCGAGCAGGCGGGTGAGTCCGGCTGCGAAGACGGTCTTACCGACATCGGTGTCGGTGCCGGTGACGACGATGCGAAGCGTCATGACGCATTGCCGTAGGTCGCCGGCAGGGCATGCAGCTCGTCGGCGAGCACGCCGAACAGGTCGGAGATCGCCCGCTCGTCGACGTTCAGCGTGATGGCGATACGCAGCCGGGCGGTGCCCGGCGGCACGGTGGGCGGCCGGATGCCGCGGACATCGAAGCCGCGCTCTCGAAGCGCGGCGGCGGCGGCCATGGTCGGCGCATCCTCGCCGATGATGATGGGATGGATCTGCGAGCCGGAACCCGGCACCCCGAGCTTGGCTTGGGATTCGCGCGCGGCGTGCTCGATGAGCCGCGCAAGCCGGGTGCGGCGCTCCGGCTCGTCCTCGAGAATCGCCAATGATTCGAGCGAGGCGACGGCCATCAATGGAGACGGGGCGGTGCCGAAGATGAACGGGCGACAGCGATTCACCAGGAAGTCGGCGAGCACGCGGGGAAGCGTGACCAGGGCGCCGGCGCTGCCGAGCGCCTTGCTGCAGGTGTGGACCACGACGACGTTCCGGCGTCCCTCGAAGGCCGTCGCCAGCCCGCGGCCCTCCGGGCCGAAGACGCCGGTCGCATGGGCTTCGTCGACGACGAGGAAGGCCTCCTGACGTTCCGCGATGGCCGCCAAATCATCGAGGGGCGCGCGATCGCCGTCCATGCTGTACAGGCTTTCCACGGCGATCCACGGGTGGCCGCTTCCTCCCCCAGCGCGGAAGGCGCGGATGGCCTCCTCGACGGATTCGGGATCGTTGTGACGTGCCACGACAAACGGAGCCCGGCAGGCCCGGAGGCCGTCGCGGGTGCTTGCATGGACGAGCTCGTCGATGACGACCACGTCATCGCGTTGCGGGAGCGTCGAGAACACCGCGAAGTTGGCGAGGTAGCCGCTGCCGAAAAACAGCGTGCGCTCGGCGCGGAAGAATCGGGCGGCGGCGCGCTCGAGCGCCTCGTGCTCGGCGGTGTTTCCCCGCAAGAGTCGAGAGCCGCCGGCGCCGATCGGGGTGCCGCGGGAGATCGCCGCCGTCAGCGCGTCGGCCAGACGCTTCGACGTTGCAAGCCCGAGATAGTCGTTGGAGGTGAAATCGATGCCGGCGCTCGGAGCGAGTGTGCGAATGCGGCTCTGATCGCAGAGCCGGTCGAGATCCGCTTGATATCGATCGAGCGCAGGCGCGGATTTCATCGGCGATGCGGCGTCAGTGATTGTCGACGAGATCCACGGGTGCGTCGACCTTGCGAGGTCCGGCCGCGAATTCGGGCGGGAGGCCGGGCGCAAGGCTGGGCTCAAGGTCGCGCGCGAGGTCCGCGGAGCCGTCTGCCGGCTCCGCATGGATTTGCAGCCGTTCGAACAGGCGCCGGTCGTGCTCCACGTCCGGGTTGCCGGTGGTCAGGAGCTTCTCTCCATAAAAAATCGAGTTCGCGCCGGCCAGGAAGCACAGAGCCTGGAGCTCGTCGGACATCTCGGTGCGGCCGGCGGACAGGCGCACGCGCGAGCGCGGCATGAGAATTCGCGCGACCGCGACGGTGCGGACGAAGTCGAACGGGTCGAGCGCGGGGGCGGAGCCGGCAAGCGGCGTTCCTTCGACTCGCACCAGGAGATTGATGGGAACGCTCTCGGGGTGTTCCGGCAGCGTGGCGAGCGTGTGGAGCAGCTCCGCGCGATCGTCCGCGGTTTCGCCCATGCCGACGATGCCTCCGCAGCAGACGTTCATTCCCGCCTCGCGCACTGCCTGAAGGGTATCGAGCCGGTCCTGGTAGGTGCGGGTAGTGATGATCTTTTCGTAATAGCCGGCGGATGTGTCGAGGTTGTGATTGTAGTAGTCGAGGCCGGCATCCTTCAGCTCGACGGCCTGTTCCGCGGTGAGCATGCCGAGGGTGGCGCATGTTTCGAGTCCGAGAGCCTTCACTTCGCGTATCATGGCGATGACCTTGCGGAGGTCCTTGGGCTTCGGCGAGCGGTAAGCGGCGCCCATGCAGAAGCGAGTCGCGCCGGCTTGCCGGGCTGCCGCCGCCCGCGCGAGCACGTCGT
This sequence comes from Steroidobacteraceae bacterium, assembly GCA_036501585.1. Classification (GTDB taxonomy): domain Bacteria; phylum Pseudomonadota; class Gammaproteobacteria; order Steroidobacterales; family Steroidobacteraceae; genus Bog-1198. The sequence continues at coordinate 11,116 of DASYAC010000094.1, read as the reverse complement.
CGAGCTCGAGGAGTTCTTGCGGGTCGAGTCCGGTGTCGTAGCGGACGCTTTGTGGACAATATGCGCAGTCCTCCGGACATGCCCCGGTCTTGATGCTGAGCAGGGTGCTCACCTGGACGGCGTTCCGCGGCTGATATCTGCGATGCACCCCTTGGGCGCGAAACACGAGATCCATGAAGGGAAGGGCGAAAAGGGATCGGACCTCGGAGAGCGTCCAGTCGTTGCGTGCGTCCAAAGTGGTACTTCCCGCGGAAATATTGGGTGGATTCGACCTCGTAGTATCGAATCGATGCGGGGGGCAGTCAACCGAGACCGGTAAGGTGTGCCCGTTCCGTCCGCTGGGCGGCCTTTTTGCTGCCGGTCCGGTGCATCGGGGAACCGAACAGGTACTCGATAACTCCAACGATCTTGGCAAGTTCGTGATCCAAACCTACGATCTGGAATTGCAGCAATCGATCGACACTGGCAAGTTCTGAGCGACCCATGACGGGCAGCGCACGATTCGGGCGTTGCGCGCGCATGTGCTTCCTCTGTGTGCAGCTTTTGTCGGGGATCTTGTATCTCGCGCCGGCGCGGGCCGACGCGGCGTATTCGGACGATGCGGTCAAGGCCGACTACCTGTACCGATTCGCGGGATATGTCGATTGGCCGGGCGCGGTGGACTCATCCAAACCTTTCGTCATCGCGGTCGTCGACGCGCCGGGAGTTGTCCGCGAATTGAAGCGCCTGGCGCCTGGCCATCCGATCAACGATCGGATCGTCGCGGTGGTCGAGGCGCGCCGCATCCGGGACGCCGGCCGGCCCGCGATACTATTCATCGGAGGCGGTCACGCGGGCCTGCTGCGCCCGGCGCTGTCCGAACTCGAGGCCCGGTCGACGCTGGTGGTGACGGACGAGCATCGGGGCCTCGACGAAGGAGGCGCGCTCAATTTCCTGGCGCTCGGTCATCGGGTGGGGTTCGAAGTCTCATTGGCTGCCGCGGATCGCGCTCATTTGAAGATCAGCGCGGAATTGCTGGCCGTGGCGGTACGCGTATTCGGCGGCGGCCGCCAATCGAGAGACGCACGGGGCCTCAGACCCGAGTGCGGATTCTGGAATGAGTGCACACTGTCCAGCCGGCTCGGTCCTTCATGATGCGCGGCACGTGGGGCCGTTTCGCCGACGTGTGGGAGGTTGGGCTCGCCCGCCGGGGAACGGTGCGCGCCCGATTGATGAGGGTGGTGCTGGTCACCACGGCCATCGCCATCGGGCTGGCCGGATTGGCGATGCTGACGCACGATCTCCTGGTGCACCGGTCGTCATGGGTTTCCGATCTGTCGACCGAAGCGGCCATTCTGGCGTTGTCCACGGCGCCTGCTCTGGAATTCGACGACCATGCTTTGGCGGAGCGCAACGTGTCGGCGCTGCAGGCACGGCGCGAAGTTCTCGTGGCCGCCCTGTATACCGCGAACGGCGATCTCTATGCGTCCTATGTTCGGGACAAGGCGGATCTGCCGGGCCATCTGCGCGACGGCGAGTTCGTGCGCGTGCAGGGTGACCGGCTGGAGCTTGCGGAACCGGTCCGGCGCGGCGGCGAAACGCTGGGGTTCATCTACCTTCGCGCAGCTTACGGCATCTGGGGCCGGGTATGGACCTATCTGGGCATCTTCGTTCTGGTCACGTTGCCCAGCATGGCAGTGGCTTTCCTGCTCGCCTCGAGGCTCCAACGACGCATCACCGAGCCGCTCGATTCCGTGGCGGGCGCCGCCCGTGAGATCGTGGCTCACCGCAACTATGCGGTGCGGGCGAGAAAAACCTCGGACGACGAGATCGGCGTATTGGTCGATGCCTTCAACAACATGCTGGAGGAAGTCGAGGCGCGCTCTCACGAGCTGCGCGAAGCGGATCGGCGCAAGGATGAGTTTCTCGCGACGCTCGCGCACGAGCTGCGCAATCCTCTAGCGCCCATCCGTCACGCCGTGAGGCTGCTCGAATCGAGCGAGATCAAGGAGGGACAACGCCGCTGGGCGCGCGAGGTCATCTCGCGCCAAGTGCACCGCATGGCGTTGTTGCTCGACGATCTGCTCGACGTCTCGCGCATCACCCGGGGACGGTTGGATTTGAAATTCGAGACCGTGGAGCTCAGAGCGCTCGTCCGGGCGGCCGTCGAGACCGTGCGACCGCTGCTCGACTCCAAGCACCATGAGCTATCCATCGAATTGCCCGAAGAGTCCATGACGCTGAAGGTGGATCCGCTGCGATTGTCGCAATCGCTGTCGAATCTGTTGACCAACGCGGCGAAATACACGGACCCGGGCGGTCAGCTGTCACTCGTGGTTCGATTGCTCCCGGACGAACTGTCGATGTCGGTCAAGGACAACGGCATCGGCTTCGATGCGCAATCGTTCACCGAGATGTTCACCATGTTCGCGCAGGTCAAATCCTCGATCGACCGTGCCGAGGGCGGCCTCGGTATCGGCCTGGCTCTCGTGAGGGGCCTGATCGCGCTTCACGGCGGCACGGTCGAAGCCACGAGTCCCGGACTCGGGCGCGGCAGCGAGTTCGTGATTCGCCTGCCGCGTTCGATGGTCGTGGCGGTCGGCGCCTCGAGCGGCCCCGGCGAGGCGAAGACTGTCCCCGCGGCGGGCAACGGAGAATTGCAGGTGTTGATCGCCGACGATAACCGCGACGCGGCCGACAGCATGGCGATGATTCTCGAGCTGAGCGGGTACCAGGTATCGGTGGCCTATTCGGGCGAGGAGGCCCTGCGGATCGCCAGGCAGAGCTCTCCGGCGGTGATGATCCTCGATATCGGTATGCCCGGCATGAGCGGCTATGAGGTCGCTGCCGCCGCGCGGCGGGAACCCTGGGGCGACGGCATTCTCTTGCTGGCCATCACGGGCTGGGGTCAGGCGGGAGACAAGGACCGGGCGAGGGCCGCAGGTTTCGACCATCATCTGACCAAGCCGGTCGATCTCGATCTGGTGGAGGAGCTGTTGAGGGAGTTCCGGCCCGCGCGCGAAGAGGTGACCCCCTGTCGGGGTCCCGAGCAGGACCTTTCGTGAGGATCGCCGATTGCCGGCAGTCACGCCGCGACTGCGGCCTGGGCCAGCTTCTCTCGATTGGACTCGAGTGCCGCGCGGGTCGCGACACGACTCGGCGCCACTCCAATGCAAGTGGCACTGGGAACCGGCCCCAGAACACTCGAATCGATATGCAGCAGCTTCATGGCGCTCTCCTCGTGGGCTCAAATTTGAGTCATGCGCCATCCTGCTACCGATCCAGCTCCATGAATAGCCGTTATATTTCGATGTTATCCATCGAATTTACCGATGTATCGGCGCCCCTTGTCGTGCGGCATTTGGCCATCGGTCGAAGCATGAACGAACAAGACACGCCACGCCGGTTCAAACACATTTTTGTTCACGCGCCGGTCGAAATTTGCTCACGCGCCGGTGAAAAACTTAGCTTGTCGGCCGGTGAATTCATACAGTAGCATCAACGCACGGCATTGAAGCTGCGAACTCTCTGGCGTTGCTCGTCGCCAGCGTGGGATGTCGGCTAGAGCGACAGGCTGGCGACCATGATCTCCGAGGGAGGCTACCTATGGCTGCGGTGAAGTCCGGTGTCAGAGCTTTTCGACACCCGAGTGGGCTCCGGCATCGAGGCCGCCGCTTCGCCACAGGGGTCGCGATGCGCCTCGCCGTCTTGGGCTTGGTGCTCACCGGCTGTGAGCACAAGGCCCCGCCGCCGCCGCCGGCGCCGGCGAAAGTCTCGGTCGTCACCGTGCAAGCTCAGGCGGTACCGATCACCACCGAGCTTCCCGGACGGGTGAACGGCTACCGTACCGCCGATGTGCGACCGCAGGTCAACGGCATCATTCTGAAGCGGCTGTTCATCGAGGGCGGTGATGTCAAGGCGGGGCAGCAGCTCTACCAGATCGACCCGGCCCCCTACCAGGCCAGTTACGACAGCGCGGTCGCGGCGGATGTTTCTGCCCGGGCACTCGCGGAACGCTACAAACCGCTCGCCGAAGCGAATGCAGTCAGCAAGCAGGACTATGACAATGCCGTGGCCTCGCACCTGCAGGCGCAGGCGGCGGTGGAAACGGCACGCATCAATCTGATCTACACCCGAGTGCTGTCTCCTATCACGGGACGCATCGGTCGCTCGTTGATCACGGAAGGGGCGCTGGCCACGGCCAATCAGGCCACCGCGCTCGCCACGGTCCAGCAGCTCGACCCGGTGTACGTGGACGTGACCCAACCCACCACGACTCTGGTGCGCCTCGAAAGGGAGGCCGCCGCGGGACTGCTCACGCAAAACGAGGCGGGAAAGGCGCAGGTGCGGGTACGGCTGGAAGATGGGAGCGAGTACGCCCACCCCGGCATCCTGCAGTTTTCCGAGGTGACGGTGGACGAGGGCACGGGCTCGGTCACGCTGCGTGCGCTGGTGCCCAATCCCGACCGTCTATTGCTGCCGGGCATGTTCGTGCGCGAGGAGATCCAGGAAGGCGTGCGTCAGGGTGCCGTGCTGGCGCCGCAGCAGGGCATCAGCCACGATCAGAAGGGTGAGGCCTATGCACTCGTGGTGGGTCCGGACAATGCCGTCGAGCGGCGGACTGTCAAAACCGATCGTGCGATAGGCGATCAATGGCTGGTGACTGCGGGGCTCAAGCCCGGGGATCGCGTCATCGTCGAGGGTATCCAGTCGGCGAAGCCCGGTGTCAAGGTGGTGCCTGAGGAGTATCGACCGCCGGATGAGAAGGTGGCGCAGACGCCCGCGACCGCTCAGGCCTCCGCAAAGTAGGGCGCAGGCCGTGGTCAACTTCTTCATCGATCGCCCGGTCTTTGCCTGGGTACTCGCCATCGTCGTCATGCTGATGGGCGCACTCGCCGTCACGACGCTCCCCATCGCGCAGTATCCGAGCATTGCCCCGCCTGCCATCTCCATTCAGGTGACCTATCCCGGCGCCTCTGCCGACACCGTGCAAAGCACCGTCACGCAGGTCATCGAGCAGCAGATGAGCGGCGTCGATCATCTGCTCTACTTCAGTTCCGAAAGCGATGCCACCGGGAACATGACCATCACGCTCTATTTCGAGCAGGGCACCAATCCCGACATCGCCCAGGTGCAAGTGCAGAACAAGCTCCAGCTCGCCACGCCGCTCCTGCCGCTCGAAGTGCAACAGGAGGGGCTGCGCGTCGTCAAGGCCACCCGGAATTTCCTGCTCGTGATCGGCTTCTATTCGACCGATGGTTCGATGAACAGCGAGGACGTGAGCGACTACATCGCCTCCTACATACAGGATCCGGTGAGCCGCACACCCGGGGTCGGTGACTATCAGCTGTTCGGCACCCAGTACGCGATGCGCATCTGGCTCGATCCCGCGAAGCTCAATAACTACGGGCTGACACCGACGGATGTGAATAACGCGCTGCAAGCGCAGAACCTGCAGGTTCCTTCCGGGGAGCTGGGGGGACTCCCCTCCGTGAAGGGACAGCGCCTGCACGCCACCATCATCGGCCCGGAGCGCCTCACCAGCGCGGAGGCATTCGGCAGCGTGCTGCTCAAGGTGAACACCGACGGCTCGCAGGTGCGACTCCGGGACGTGGCCCGCATCGGCCTCGGCGCCGAGAGCTATGCGGTCCACACGGAGTACAACGGCAGGCCTGCGGCGGGCCTGGCGGTGAAGCTCGCCCCGGGAGCGAACGCTCTGGATACCGCAAAGGCGGTGCGCGCGACCATGGACAAGCTCGCGCCGTTCTTCCCGCCCGGCCTGAAGCTCGTTTATCCCTATGACACCACGCCATTCGTGCGCGTCTCCATCGATGAGGTCGTGAAGACGCTATTCGAGGCGATTTTGCTGGTGTTTCTGGTGATGTACCTGTTCCTCCAGAACTTCCGGGCCACGCTGATTCCGACCATCGCCGTCCCCGTGGTGCTCCTGGGCACCTTTGCCATACTCTCCGCCGCCGGATTCTCGATGAACACGCTGACCATGTTCGGCATGGTGCTCGCCATCGGCCTCTTGGTGGACGATGCGATCGTCGTCGTGGAGAACGTCGAGCGCGTGATGGAAGAGGAAAGGCTCTCGCCGAAGGATGCGACGCGACGCTCGATGACCGAGATCACGGGCGCCCTGGTCGGCATCGCCCTGGTGCTATCGGCTGTGTTCCTGCCCATGGCCTTCTTCGGGGGCTCCACGGGCGTCATCTACCGTCAATTCTCCATCACCATCGTCTCGGCCATGGCTCTGTCGGTGATGGTGGCGCTGGTCTTCACGCCGTCATTGTGCGCAACGCTCCTCAAGCCGAAGGTCGCGGAGGCCCACGAGCGCGAGCGAGGGTTCTTCGGCTGGTTCAATCGCGGCTTCACGCGGATGAATCGCGGCTACGAGCGCGGGGTCACTCACGTCACGGGACGCACCCGCCGCTACTTCGTGGTGTACGGAGTCATCGTGGTGGCGATGGGCCTGTTGTTCATGCGCGTGCCGAAATCCTTCCTGCCGGATGAGGATCAAGGCATTTTGTTCGGCCAGGTGGCGGCGCCGCCGGGCGCAGCGAGCGAGCTCACGCAGCGGGCCCTCGATGAGGCGCGCGACTACTTTCTGAAGGACGAAAAAGATCTCGTGAGCGGCGTGTTCACCGTCAACGGCTTCAGCTTCGGCGGCCAAGGGCAGAACGCCGGGCTCATATTCGTCCGCCTCAAGGACTGGTCGGACCGCCCGGGGAAAAAGAACTCCGTGTTTGCCCTGGCGCAGCGCGCCAACCGGCGCTTCCACCAGATCCGGGGAGCGTTCGTGGTCACGTTCGCACCGCCGGCCGCGCTCGAGCTCGGGAACGCCACGGGATTCGACTTCGAGCTGGAGGACCGCGGCAACGTCGGCCATGCGGCGCTGATGAAGGCGCGCGGTCAGCTGCTGGGGATCGCAAGCAAGGACCCGGCGATCGGCATGATACGGCCGAACGGCCTCGACGATGAGCCGCAGTACAAGCTCGACATCGACTGGGAAAAGGCGAGCGCGCTCGGCCTTTCGATCGGCAACATCAACGATGCCCTGGGTGCCGGCTGGGGCTCGGCCTACGTCAACCAGTTCGTCGACCGCAACCGCGTCAAGCGTGTGTTCCTGCAGGGCGAAGCCGACTCGCGCATGCTGCCGCAGGACTTGGGTCTCTGGTACGTGCGCAACGGTGCGGGTCAAATGGTGCCCTTCTCGACGTTCGCCTCGGCGCACTGGATCATGGGATCGCCCAAGTTGGAGCGCTATAACGGCACCCCGGCGCTGGAATTTCTGGGCGCCCCTGCACCCGGCAAGAGTACCGGAGATGCGCTTGCCGCGATGGAGGCGGCGGTGGCCAAGCTCCCCAAGGGCATAAGCTACGAGTGGACCGGCCTCTCCTACGAGGAGGTACGCTCGGGCTCGCAGGCGCCGGCGCTGTACGCGATCTCGCTCACCGTCGTGTTTCTGTGCCTCGCGGCGCTCTACGAGAGCTGGTCGATACCTTTCGCGGTGATGCTGGTGGTGCCGCTCGGCATCATCGGCACCATCGCCGCCACGCTCTGGCGCGGACTCGCCAACGACGTCTTCTTTCAGGTGGGCTTGCTCACCACCGTGGGACTCTCGGCCAAGAACGCGATCCTGATCGTCGAGTTCGCGCTGGAAAACCACCAGCGCGGCATGCCGCTGATCGAGGCGACGGTCGCGGCGGCCCGACAGCGTCTGCGGCCGATCCTCATGACCTCGATGGCCTTCATCCTGGGCGTGCTGCCGCTGGCGATCGCCACCGGAGCGGGCGCCGGCGGCCGCATCGCAATCGGCACCGGCGTGATCGGCGGCATGCTGACGGCCACGGTGCTCGCCGTATTCCTCGTACCGGTGTTCTTCGTGAGCGTCCGCTCGATGTTCGGCGATCGCTCCAGCCACGAGGAATCGCCGCCGGCGCAGCGTCCGCTGCCACCACAATCCCCGCCGCGGGCGTCGGAGAGTTGACGATGGCCTGCAGAAGCAGCATCCTCTTGCTCGGCGCGGCAGTGGCCGCACTCCTTGGCGCCTGTACCTTGGAGCCGCAATACCATCGACCGGCATCGCCCGTGCCGCCGCTGGAAGGCGGCGCAGCAGGTGGCACGGTCGCGGCCGACATCGGCTGGCGCGAGTTCTTTCCCGACCCGCAGCTTCAGCAGCTGATCGCGCTGGCGCTTACCGACAACCGCGACCTGCGCGTCGCGGCTCTGAACGTACAAAGCGCTCAGGCGCAGTACCGCATCCAGCGCGCCCAGCTGTTTCCGACCATCGATGCCAGCGCCGACGAGCAGGTAAACAGAATTCCCATCGGTGTGTTGGAGGGCCAGATTCCTCCCGGTACTCTAGGGGGAGCCGGCGGCAAAGGAATCGCTCTGCCGAGCGGAATTACCACGCACACCTATGATGTCGGAGTCGGCTTCACGAATTACGAGCTGGATCTCTTCGGCCGCATCCGCAGCTTGAGCCATGCAGCCCTGCAGCAGTACTTCAGCTCGGGCGAAACGAGGCGCAGTTTGCAGCTCACGTTGGTTGCGGAAGTCGCCACCGCCTACATCACGGTGCTCGCCGATCAGACCCTGCTCAACATCACCCGTGACACACTAAAGAGCCAGGAAGATTCCTACGCGCTGACTGAGAAGCTGTTCAACGGTGGCACGGGCACGGAGCTCGCGCTACGCCAGGCCGAAAGCACGGTCGATACGGCCCGCGCCAACCTCGCTCAATACAACCGGCAGCTGGCTCAGGACCGCGATGCGCTGCAGCTCCTGCTCGGCGCGCCGATTCCGGACGGCATCGATTTTTCCGGCGGCCTGGATCGCGGAAACACGGTAGCCGAGCTCGAGGAGGGTATTCCGTCCGACGTCCTGGTGCGCCGGCCCGATGTACTCGCCGCCGAGCATCAGCTCATGGCCGCCAATGCCGAGATCGGCGCGGCGCGTGCGGCGTTCCTGCCCTCCATCTCCCTCACCGGGAACTTCGGCACGGAAAGCACGCAGCTTTCGGGCCTCTTCAAGGGCGGTTCGAGCGCCTGGGCTTTCTCACCTCAGATCAGCGTCCCGATCTTCGCGGGCGGAGCCAACGTCGCCAATCTCCAGGCGACCAAGCTCGCGCGCGACACGGCGGTCGCGCAGTATGAGAAGGCGATTCAGACCGCCTTCCGCGAGGTCGCCGATGCGCTGGTCGCCCGCGGCACGCTCGATGATCAGCTGGCAGCTCAGCAAGCTCTGGTGACCGCCTCGGACAGGGCCTATCGGCTGGCCGACATGCGCTACCGGGGCGGCGTTGACAGCTACCTGAACGCACTCGTTGCCCAGGTCTCGCTCTACAGCGCTCAGCAGCAGTTGCAAACGGTGCGGCTCACGCGCCTGGAGAACCTCGTGACGCTGTACAAAGCCCTGGGCGGGGGACTCCGGGAGCAGGCTGGCGGTGCCCGGAAGGCCCTCGAGCCTTCGAGTTCTGAGAGCTCAATCACGCATCCAGGGCCGTCCACCTCGAAGTAGGCCCGCCTCGGTATAATGTTTGTCTGGGCAAGGGGGGAACTGGCATGGCGGAAACCGCAGCAGCCGGGGGGGAGCGCTCCACCACCGCTGCGCATCCCTGGATCGAAGAGCTGTTGCTACGCCTTCTGGGCGCGGCGCTCCAGATCCTCGCGACCTGGGCGGTGGTACACGCTCTGACACCCGAGGAGGCGGGGGTTTACTTTCGAGGGTTCGTCATCGCCCTGGGCTTGAGCACGCTCTTGCGGGGCAAGTACGAGATCTACATGGCGCAGCACATCATCGGGCGCCGCGCCGCGACCACCGGCATTGCCGATGGAGTGCTGCTGATGCAGCTGGCGCGGCGGATGCTGCTGCGGTCCAGCCTCCTGTGTGCAGTTCTCCTGGTCGTGATGGCCGATCTGGATATCCAGGCACCGCAGCTGCAAACCATATTGCAGACCTACCTGCCCTTCGTGCTCGCCGTCCCCTGCGTCAGCCTGTCGAGCCTCTTGGGCGAGGCGCTGCGCGCGGCCACCCGGACGCTCGGTATCGTCGTGGCTGCCTACGCCGTGAACCTCTCCATGCTGCTTGCGGTGGTGCTCGCTCCTGCCGACGCGTCGCTCGCGTTTTACTCCTGGGCATTCCTTCTGGGGAGCCTCGTTTCTGCGGGAGTGGCGGCGGCGCTCGCCTGGCGTGCCTTCCCGGTCGCGCCAGGCGAGGGCCGCCTGCCGATTTGCCGTGAAGCACTGCAGGGGACCGACTCGCGGGAATTGATCGGCCTTGCGCGCGGGTTGCTCCTGTGGGGACCCCTGTGCATTCTGGCCGTCTGGGCACCGCCGATACACATGGCGCAATATGCTGTTGCCGCGCGCACGGCACTGATCGTGGATATCTTTCTGCCGGCATTGAATCTGACAGGCTCTCGCGACACCTTGGCGACTACGCAGCCGCTCCAGGCGCCGCGGCCCCTGCTGCTCCGGCAGATCGCCACGGCGCTGGTCTACAGCTCAGCGTTCGTGGTGCCGCTCTTGGTGTTGGCGTCGCCAACCCTGGCGCTCTTCGGGAAGCCTTACGATTCCCACTTGACGGTGTATGCGCTTCTTCTGGGAGTGCAGTGGGCAAATGGCGTCGGCCGGCCCGCGGTGCGAAGGGCGGTAGTGGGGTGGGATGCACGGCGGATCGGCGTCGCTGTCGGATCTGGCGCCGTGGCGGCCGTGCTGATCTGCGCGCTGGGCGTGACCGCCTACGGTGCCCTGGCGGCCGCGGCGGCCTCGCTGATCGGCGCCTTGATCGTCAACGGACGGGCGATCGGCATGGCCCTTTCGAGATCCGCGTGAGCGTCAGTCGCAGGCGGCGGTCTTTTCGCGGCGTGAATGACCGTCCTCAAACTGAAACAATCGTGCGCAACGATTCATGAACATTGCAGGAGCCGTTGATGGAGCACGACGAATTGATGCGGCGCATCAGCCGTGACATTGCAGACGGCTATGACGAAGAGCTGGAGATGGAGATCGAGGATCGCCATCCGGGCGTCGCAACCCCCGGCAGTATTATTCGCGCCAGGCGGTGCCGGCGGACATGATGGTGCAGGAGGTATACTAGATGGCGGCGGCAAACTCGGATGCTCCCGGCG
>DASYAC010000093.1:0-6554 GCA_036501585.1 Steroidobacteraceae bacterium | reverse complement strand
GTGCCCGGCGGAGGTCCGCGGCAGGAGAAAGAGAAGGGCCGCGTCCACCGTGCCCGCATCGCCGGCGCGAAGCGCTGCGCATGCCTCCGATAACGCGCGGCCGGTGTCCGGGTAGGCTTTCGGCCGGGATTCGATCTCCGGACCGTCACCGGCATACCGCACCGCTATCTCCGCAATCCGCCTTCTCGCGGCCTCTCGTTGATCGGGCGGCAGACGTTGCAGATGCCATGCGCGGGCCAGAAGCTCCAAGGGAGCATGCAGCAGGAATGAGGAATCAATTCGAGCCTTGGGAGGTGCGATGGCCGCGGCGACGGATTGAACCAGCGTTCCGTCGCCGGCGCTTGCCATCGCACATCGCGCCCAGGCATCGCCGGGCTGCGGCGCCTCGAATACTTCCAGAGGCAGGTTTCGGAGGATTTCAACTGCATCGTTCAAGCCGGGGTATCATGCAAGTTAAAGTGAACTTCAAGTCAAGGATGGTCCTGCATGGTCCGATCCACGATAGCCATCGGGGCGCTGGCCAAGCGATCCGGAATTGCGGCAAGCGCACTGCGCTTTTATGAGGGGCAGGGACTGATCAAGTCGACCCGCAGCGCAGGTGGACGGCGGGTATTCACCCGGGACGCCCTGCGCCGCGTTGCCTTTATCCGCGTCGCGCAGTCTGTCGGGCTGAGTCTCGAAGACATCCGCGCGGCGCTGGCGAGATTGCCCGATCAACGGACACCCACCAAATTGGATTGGGAGCGGCTGTCGAGTGCCTGGCGGCCGATTCTGGATCGTCGGATCGATTCCTTGATCAGCCTGCGCGAGAAGCTTGCCTCGTGCATCGGCTGCGGCTGTCTGTCGTTGAGGACCTGTGCGCTCTACAATCCCGACGATGCGGCACGAGCACGGGGAACCGGGCCGCGCTATCTGCTCGGGGACGAACCGCCGGTCAGCAAGAAGCGGAACCGCGCCCGGCGGGGCTGATTCGAGCGGGGCTGATTCGAGCGATGTCGAAATTCGTGAGGGCGCCGGGCGAGCCGGCCGTACTCATTTCTCCGGCGCCTTGATCGCCCGCGCCACCGCGGCGGCATGCTCCTCCGGCGACATCTTGGCCGGCCGCTTCCACGCATCGGATGTCGTCTGCACCGCGCGTGTCAGCGTGAGCTTCGCGTCCGGTGCTGCCGCGGTGATGGTGGAGCCCGCGCCGATGGTGGCACCCGCGCCGATGCGGACGGGTGCGACCAGCATGCTGCCGGATCCGATGAAGGCGCCGTCCTCGATGACGGTGGGCCACTTGTTCGCGCCGTCGTAGTTGCAGGTGATGGTGCCGGCACCGATGTTGACGTCGTTCCCGACGCGGGAGTCCCCGACGTAGCTCAGGTGATTCGCCTTGCTGCCCGAGCCGATCTCGCTCTTCTTGATCTCGACGAAATTGCCGATGTGGGCGCCGCGATGCAGGACGGTGTCCGGGCGCAGGCGCGCGAAGGGTCCGATGCGGCAGTTCTCGCCGACCACGGCGTTCTCGATGACCGAGTTGGCGAGCACTTCGGTGTCCGCCCCGATGCGCGCGTTCTGGATGATGCAGTTCGGGCCGATCCGGACCCGGGTGCCGAGATGTACCTTGCCGATGAGCACGGCGTTCACATCGATGTACACATCGCGCTCGACCTCGATGTCGCCGCGGACGTCGATGCGCGCCGGGTCGGCGAGCGTGGCGCCGGCGAGCATGAGATTGCGGGCGCAGGCCCTGCGATAGCAGCCCTCGACTTCGGCGAGCTGAACCTTGTCATTGACGCCCATCACCTCCTCGGGATTCTTCCCGAGCAGGGCTTCGACGTGATTCTTCGCCTTCACGGCCGCCGCGACCACGTCGGTGAGGTAATACTCGCGCTGCGAGTTGTCCCGGCCGAGCCCGAGAAGCCACTCTCGCAAGCGGCCGGCCGGCGCCGCCATGAGCCCGGTATTGACCTCCCGGGTGGCGAGCTCTTCGGCGTTTGCATCCTTGTGCTCGACGATGGCCCTGACCTGGCCGCGGGCATTGCGCACGATGCGCCCATAGCCGGCGGCATCGTCGAAATTGACCGAGAGCACCGCAAGCGCGCCCCCGGCTGCGAGCTCGATGAGCTTCTTGAGGCACGCGGCACCGATCAAGGGCACGTCCCCATAGAGCACGAGTACCGTATGTTCGTCGGGGATCAACGACATGGCCTGCATCACGGCGTGTCCGGTGCCGAGCTGCTCGGCCTGCAATACCCAGTCGACGTCTTCGTGCTTGAGCGCTTCCTGGACTTGGGCGCCGCCGTAACCGTAGACGACGCAGATATTGGCGGGGGTGAGCGCCCGCGCGGTTCGGATCACGTGCTGGAGCAGCGGCTGCCCCGCCAGGGGCTGCAGGACCTTGGGCAGGTCCGAATTCATCCGCTTGCCCTGCCCCGCTGCGAGTATGACGACGGTAAGCGGCATGGAGGCTCCTTCGGAAGAGGGCTGCTAGCGTTTCTTGCGCAGCCGCTGGATCGCCCGCAATTGTGCCACGGCGCGGGCCAGCTGGGCTTGGGCCTCGGCCAGCTCCAGCTTGTCGCCCCGGGTCCGGAGGGCCTCCTCGGCACGCTGCTTGGCCGCCTCGGCCTCGGCCTCGTCCAGGTCCTTGGCCCGGGCCGCCGTATCGGCCAGAACGGTGACGGCGTGGGGCTGTACCTCCAGAGCGCCGCCGCCGACGTAGAACACCTGCTCTTCGTGGCCCTCGGTTTGCACGCGTACTTCACCCGGCTTCAGCGTGGTGAGGAGCGGCGCGTGCCGGGGCGCGATGCCGAGATCGCCCAGGGATCCCGGCGCGAACACCATGCTGGCCTCGCCGGAGAACATTTCGCCTTCGGCGCTGACGATGTCGACGTGGATGGTTTCGGCCATGGGTGCGTCTACGACAGGGTCTTGGCTTTCTCGGCCGCTTCTTCGATGCCGCCGATCATGTAAAAGGCCTGCTCCGGCAGGTGATCGTACTCGCCCGCGATGATCGCCTTGAAGCCCCGGATGGTGTCCTTCAAGGGGACGATCTTGCCGTCCTGGCCGGTGAACACCTTGGCGACGTTGAACGGCTGCGACAGGAAACGCTGAATCTTGCGCGCCCGGTAAACGGTCAGCTTGTCCTCTTCCGAGAGCTCGTCCATGCCGAGGATGGCGATGATGTCCTGCAGCTCCTTGTAGCGTTGCAGCACGGCCTGCACGCCGCGCGCCGTCTCGTAGTGCTCCTCGCCGACGATCAGGGGGTCGAGCTGCCGGCTGGTGGAATCGAGCGGATCCACCGCGGGATAAATGCCGAGCGAGGCGATCTGCCGCGACAGCACGACCGTGGCATCCAGGTGCGCGAAGGTGGTCGCGGGCGACGGATCGGTCAAGTCGTCCGCGGGAACGTACACCGCCTGGATGGAGGTGATGGAGCCCGTCTTGGTGGAGGTGATGCGCTCCTGCAGCACGCCCATTTCCTCGGCGAGCGTCGGCTGGTAGCCCACCGCCGAAGGCATGCGGCCGAGAAGCGCCGACACTTCGGTTCCCGCCAGCGTGTAGCGGTAGATGTTGTCGACGAAGAACAGCACGTCGCGGCCCTTGCCCGAGGCCTGTTTCTCGTCGCGGAAATACTCCGCCATGGTCAATCCGGTGAGCGCCACGCGCAGGCGGTTGCCGGGCGGCTCGTTCATCTGGCCGTACACCATGGCCACCTTGGAGTTCTCCAGGTGGTCCTTGTCGATGACGCCCGATTCGATCATTTCGTGATAGAAATCGTTGCCTTCGCGAGTACGCTCGCCGACGCCGGCGAACACCGACAGGCCGCTGTACTGCTTGGCGATGTTGTTGATGAGCTCGAGCATGTTGACGGTCTTGCCGACGCCGGCACCGCCGAACAGGCCCACCTTGCCGCCCTTGGCGAACGGCACCAGCAAATCGATGACCTTGATGCCGGTCACCAGGAGATCCTGACCGCCCGCCTGCTCGTCGTAGGCGGGCGCCGGCCGGTGAATGGGCAGCGTCTCGGTGGTCTTGACCGGGCCTCTCTCGTCCTGCGGGTGGCCGAGCACGTCCATGATGCGCCCGAGCGTGCCGGTTCCCACCGGTACGCTGATGCCCTTGCCGGTGCCCGTCACGGCGAGGCCGCGCCGCAAACCTTCGGAAGGACCCATGGCGATCGCCCGCACCACGCCGTCGCCGAGCTGCTGCTGCACCTCGAGCGTCAGATCGACCTCGTCGAGCTTGAGCGCGTCATAGACCTTCGGAATCTGGTCGCGCGGGAATTCCACGTCGATGACCGCGCCGATGATTTGGACGATTTTGCCGCTGGACATGATTGAACCTCTTTCCTAAACCGCTGCCGCGCCGCCGACGATCTCCGAAAGCTCTTTCGTGATCGCGGCCTGGCGGGCCTTGTTGTAAATGAGTTGCAGCTCGTCGATGAGCGCACCGGCGTTGTCGGACGCGCTCTTCATGGCCACCATGCGTGCGGCCATCTCCGATGCCACGTTCTCGACCGCGCCCTGGAAGACCTGGGACTCGATGTACCGCATCAGCAGGTTCTCGAGTATTTCCGAGGCGTCCGGCTCGTAGATGTAGTCCCAGCGCTCCTGCAGCTCGTCCTTGTCGAGGGTCTGCAGCGGAAGCAGCTGCATGACCGTGCCCTTCTGCGTCATGGTGTTGACGAAGACGTTGTGCACCAGCAGGAGCTGATCGATCTTCTGCTCGCGATACAGATCCAGCATCACCTTGATCGGGCCGATCAGATCCTTGATATGCGGCCGGTCGCCCAGGTGCGTGGCGGAGGCCGAGAGCTCCACGCCGGACAGGCGGCGGAAGAACTGCAGGGCCTTCAGTCCGATGGCGCAGACATAGACCTTCACGTTCTTGCCGTGCGCCTCGCGGATCGGAACGAGCGCGGACTTGAACAAGTTCAAGTTGAGCGCGCCGGCAAGTCCCCGGTCCGTGCTCACCACGATGATGCCGACCGCGCGTACCGGCCGCTCCAGCGTGAACGGGTGCTTGAAATCCAGGTTCACCTGGCGCAGGTGCCCCACGATCTTGCGGATCTTCTCGGCGTAGGGACGCGCCGCGCGCATGCGGTCCTGCGCCTTGCGCATCTTGCTCGCCGCGACCATTTCCATGGCCTTGGTGATCTTCTGCGTGTTCTTGATGCTCGCGATCTTGCCGCGAATTTCCTTAGCGCCTGCCATTGCCTCTTCCTACAGCGTGGAGAAGAACTCGTCGCAGCACTTCTTGAGCGATGCCTCGACTTCCTTGGTCAAATCCGGCTTCGCGTTGACGCCCTTCAAGAGATCCGCGTAGCCGCCGCGCGCGAAGGACTGCAGCCCCGCCTCGGTCTCGACCACCTTGCGGCGGTCCACCTTGTCGAAGTAGCCGTTGTTCGCCGCATACAGCGACAGCGCCATCTCCGCCACGGACATGGGCGCGTACTGCTTCTGCTTCATGAGCTCGGTCACGCGAGCGCCGCGTTCCAGCTGCTTGCGGGTGGCCTCGTCCAGGTCGGAGGCGAACTGCGAGAACGCCGCGAGCTCGCGGTATTGGGCAAGCGCCAGGCGCACACCGCCGCCCAGCTTCTTGATGATGTTGGTTTGCGCCGCGCCGCCGACGCGCGATACCGAGATGCCGGCATTGATGGCCGGACGCATGCCGGCGTTGAACAGGTCGGTTTCCAGGAAGATCTGTCCGTCGGTGATCGAGATCACGTTGGTCGGCACGAAGGCGGTAACGTCCCCGGCCTGGGTTTCGATGATGGGCAGCCCGGTGAGCGATCCCGTCCTGCCTTTCACGCGTCCCTTGCTCGCCTTTTCCACGTAATCCTCGTTGACGCGCGCGGAGCGCTCGAGCAGGCGCGAATGCAGGTAGAACACGTCGCCGGGATAGGCTTCGCGGCCCGGCGGGCGGCGCAGCAGGAGCGAGATCTGCCGATAGGCGACGGCTTGTTTCGACAAGTCGTCGTAGACGATGAGCGCGTCCTCTCCGTTGTCCATGAAGTACTCGCCCATGGCGCAGCCGCCGTAGGGGGCCAGGTACTGCATGGCGGCGGGCGTCGAGGCGGACGCGGCGACGATGATGGTGTGCGCCATGGCCCCGTGCTCCTCGAGCTTGCGGACCACGTTCGCGATGGAGCTTTGCTTCTGGCCGACCGCGACATAGACGCACTTAACCCCGGTGCTCTTCTGATTGATGATGGTATCGATCGCCACCGCGGTCTTGCCGGTCTGACGGTCGCCGATGATGAGCTCGCGCTGGCCTCGGCCGATCGGCACCATGGAGTCGATCGCCTTGAGGCCGGTCTGCACCGGCTGCGACACGCTCTTGCGGAAGATCACGCCCGGCGCGACGCGCTCCAGGGGCGACTTCAGCTTGGCATTCACCGGACCCTTGCCGTCGATGGGCGTGCCGAGCGCATCCACCACGCGGCCGAGCAATTCGGGGCCCACAGGAACCTCGAGAATGCGTCCGGTGGTCTTGACCTCCGAGCCCTCGGAGATGTGCTTGTAGTCGCCGAGCACCACCGAGCCGACCGAGTCCTGCTCCAGGTTCAG
>DASYAC010000092.1:0-10611 GCA_036501585.1 Steroidobacteraceae bacterium | reverse complement strand
TTGCCCCCACAAGAATGTCCGCCGTACTACCGTCGGACATCCCCCAGCCATGAGTTATATTGGTTGTATACCATATATGAAGCGTTTTTGGGCTGTCAACTCGGCGATGGATTACTTTTCCGCATAGGTGGCCGACGGCCTCGACCCAGGTGGTCGAGGGCCTCCACATAGGTGCTCGGCTGCGCGCGGGCGGCGGGCCCATGGCCGCGAGTTGTTGCTCGGCACCAACATCGCGGCGATTGGAAGCCCCGCCAGAAACCCCTCTTCGTGGGCCGAGCGTCTGAAGCCACAGTATGATATATCTAGAATAACGGGTCGTCCGACACCGCAATCCGACTATGGCGATGGGAACACTGTGAGGGATTAGATGAATAGCATTGCCAAACTCGTCGAACGTGGCGCACCGGCGGCACCGCTCACCTTGAGCCCGTTGAACGCCACGAGCCTGCGCGATCAGGCCTACGCGCTCTTGAAGAATGCGATCGCCGAGACCGATATTTACGACCCTGCACAGGAACTGCGTCTCGATGAGCGGCAGTTGACGGCCGCGCTGGGTGTGAGCCGTACTCCCATTCGCGAGGCGCTCTCGCTGCTCGAGCAGGAGGGCTTCATCAGAACCGTGCCCAGGCGCGGCATCTACATCATTCGCAAGTCCAAACGCGAAATAATCGAAATGATCCAAATGTGGGCCGCTCTCGAATCGATGGCAGCGCGGCTTGCGACCTTGCACGCGACGGACGCAGAGATCGCCACCCTGAGGCACCTGTTCGACGAATTTCAAAACTCGCCGCCATCCGAGCATTTGTGCGAGTACTCGGACGCGAACATCGCGTTCCACACGGCCGTCATCGCCTTGGGCGGATCGCAAGCCCTGGTCGATGCGACTAGAAATCTTCTGATTCACGTGCGAGCCATCCGCCGGGCGACGATCGCGCAGGATAATCGCGCCGCACGATCGATCGTCGATCATTTGAAGATCATCGAGGCTCTGGAGAAGCGGGATACCGAGCTGGCGGAACGCCTCGCGCGCCAGCACACTCTCGACCTCGCGGATCACGTCAATCGGCATTGCGATTTCCTGGGGTGATAGGCACCGGGCGGGGTGACGGGGGCCGCGCGGAGTGACGGGGCCGCGCGCCTCGAGGCGTGCGGAAAATGTCATCCTTTCGGCGCGTCGCCCCATATTCCCAGGGTGGGCATCGCGCCGTCACCGCGCCCGTCGTCACCACGCCCGTCGCCAGCGCGCGCGCCGCTCTGCCCTGACTCGTAAGGTCTCAGATATTGCGCACTGCCGACGGGGCGCACCCGGCCTTCCGCGGCGGCGGGAGCCACCGCCCGCAGGGCGGCACGCGTATCCGGATCCGCGAGCGCCTCTCGCAATCCGTCCGGATCGATCCAGGCCGCCGTCCCGGATTCGATCCGCAGATAGACTCTTCCGGTCGTCTGCGAGGCGAAATTGGCGAAGCGGAATTCCTCGACGCAGCGTCTCAGGAATCCGACGTTGTACGCGGCCGCCAGCGACTCCCGGTCCCGGTACAGCTCCTCGGGCGTCGCGGCATCGACGAACACCCGTCCGTAGCGATCGATGTCGAGCATGCGATTCACGTCCAACACATTCACCGTGTCGTTGTCGCCGAAAACCGCCGTGCGCGGGCGCTCGCCCAGCGCCACCGAGTTGTCCAGAAATTCGAACCGGATGCGCTTGTCGTTGCGGTGGACCCAGGTGAAGAACACGTTGGGGATGCCGGTGTAGGCGTCGATCGCGTGCGCGAGCGTGTCATCGACCGCTTTGTAGCGGCCGAACTCGAGCCCGCGCTTCCATGCGCGCTCCACCAGTTGCTCCGGGGGCGTGATCATGAAGAAGAGGAATACGGTTTGGCCGAAACGCGTGAGCAAGTTGCTGCCTTCCTCATCCGAATCCGGCGCGAAGCTGTCGAATCGGAATCTATCGATGAGGAGGTGGGACATGTTTCCGGCTGCATGCTTTCGCGCCATGTAGCGATCGAGCTTTCGGTCGATGATCTGCAGCTCCTCCGCGGTGAAGGCACCCGCGTACTTGTAGGCTGCGCCGAGCGTCGCATAGTCCAGCAGCTGCTTGCGCCAGATATCCGGACTGATCAGCGCAAAGTCGCTCCAGTCGACGCCGATATCGCCCGCCAGCTTCTTCTGCAGGAGACGCAGCGTGCTCTTGCCGGATGCCGACGCGCCCTTGGTATTGATGACCACCGGCCGATCCTGGCGCGGCAGCAATCCGTAGGACTCGCGCTCGGCCGCGCGTCTCAGCAGGGGATCGATGGCTCTGCCGACGGCGTCGCTCGCGTACGCGTTGCACGCGATATCGCGCGCCAGGGTCACGATCAGATCCCGCGTACCCCAGGCGCACCCGTGCGTGGTGAACAATCCGGATAGAACCCTCGACAGCGCGCGATAAGCGAGCCGCGGCAACGAATCGCCGGCCGCGTCCGCCCGTCGCTCGCACTCCGCGATGTGTCCGGCATCCCAGGTGAAATCGCAGACCGCGGGGTGCGTCGGAACGCGCCGTGGCCTCCAGAATCCGAACCTTCTCGGGGCATCCGCCGGTGGCTTCTGTCCGCGCACCACCCCGCTCAGCGCCGCCTCGACGGCGGCCGTGACCTCCCGGCGCGCCTCCTCGTAGGCGCCGGCGATCGTTCGCATGTCCGGCTCGAGGTAATGGGTGAGGAGCCGGGTGGCGATCCGGCGGAAATTGATGCCGAGATCCCCGACACGCGAGCCGTCGGGCACGGCGAAGTCTGCGGTCACGCGGATCAGGAGCTCATGCAGCGCCAGCCGCTCCGGGCGAAAAACCGCCAGTTCGCTCAATCCGAGGCCGGTCAAGCCGCGCAGCTCCTCCGCGGCGGCAAGCGTCGAGTAATTGCTCTCGGGCCGAAAAATCGTCTCGAGCTCCCGCCATTCCTTGGGCACCTGCGATCTGAGGCCGGGATTCCACGGGCCGGGCGGATGTTCCACGGCAGACAGTGCGCTTGCGCCCATGGGCCAACGATACCCGATGCGCGTCGAAATGCGACGGTATTCGTGCGCGGCGTTCATCCTCGAGCTCCCGCTTGCACCCGCCGCGGCAGCGATCGCCTGACGTTCGAGCGCCGAGAGGCTCTTCTTAGATGTCGACGCCCACGTCCGCCTGGGCGAGGCTCCCGGCGCCGAGCTTGCAGGCATCGGGATACATCTGTAATTCGGGCACCTCGCCGCGAAGCAGCTTTCTCTGCACGTCTTCCCAATAGGCGACGCTCAGCAGATCGAGATTTTCGTCCCGGAAACAACTTCTGGCATATCGGTTCATGAGCTGCATCCCATGCTGGAGCTCCTCCGGCAGGAAAACGACGCCCTCCTCGAAGAACCAGTCGGGCACCGTTTCCTCGCCCGGCTCGCGGTCCAGGTTGGTGCGGATCTTCACGTCAGTGAGCTTTTCGACGGCATCGTAGTCGAACAGGAACACTCGGCCGTAGCGCCCAACCCCGTAGTTTCTGGAATCCAGATCCCTGTTGAAGATGTTGGTGGCCGCATTGTTGCGGATGCATCGCCCCAGGTTGGCGATGACCTCCCGGGTTTCGCTCTCGGAGGCATTTTCAAGATATACCGGCAGCGGAATGATCTTCAGCTGCGCGATCAGCGTACGAAGCATCACGCCATCCTCGTCCACATGAACGCTCTCGGCCGATTCGCGGCACAGCTCTTCCAGGAAATCGGGATCGAACATGTCCCGCTCCAGCCGCAGATTGAAGTACATGACGTTGTCCAACATGCTGCCGGCGCGGTTGATCTCGTGAACCAGCCGGTATTTCTCGATCACCGCGGCAACACCCGGGTAGGCGCCCCATTTGTAGGATGTCGTCGGGCGATCGCGGATCACCTTCAGATGATAGGCGCAGGCATCGAAGGTGAACCCCAGCGCCACCGTCCCCGGGACGCCGGGCGAGCGCTTGAAGCGTTGTCCGCTCGCGCGCATCTGCTCGATGATCTCGTTCAGAATCGCGACCTTGCCGACGTGGTTGAAGCCGATCGTCGAATAGTGATGACCCAGCGGCCGTCTCGGCATGAGGCTGTAGAGAAATACGCAGGTTTGATAATAGAGGCGTGTGGTGACGTGAAAATTGGCCAGCGCCGAGCTGAACAGGCCGTGAATGTCCGCGACTCGATGCAGCACCGCGTCGGCGTAGATGCCCCGGGAGCTGTTCTGCAGGGCGACGGCGAACGGCACGATGCTGTCGTCGCTCCTCACCCATCGGCCGACGATGATGGCGGTGCGGTCGCGGAAGAAGCCTGCCTCCACGACATCGAGCGCCACCGGCAACGGATCGCCCGGCGAGCCATACAGAAGCGACTCCACCCGCTCCACGATGCTTTGCGAGTCGCCGGAGAGATCCCGGAAGGGCACTGAAAACCCCGGCACGCGCAGGAAGGAGGCGATCAATTCCGCATCCACACGCGACACGATGTGCAGGCGCCGGTGTACGGAGGCCATCGAGAACGCTCGGAGCTGGCTTGGCGGGGGGAAGGAATACGCGACGGGCCGCCAAAACTCCTGGCAAATATTGCGACGCAAGGAGTGTGCGAAGCTGAAGGCCGTGTCTGCCTCGTAACGGTCGACGATCATCGCAACGAACAGCCGGTCGACCGCCTCCCACAGAGCGGCGTCGTGCGACAGCACCGGGCAGGCGGCGAGAACCCGGGGGCCATGCTCCGAGATGTAGCGGCTGTACAGTCCCAGGCGTTCCTTGCTGATGCGAATCGAGGCATGCGTGTCCATGAGCTCGAAGGCGCATTTCGCCCGGTAGGGGTATTCGCACAACAGGCTGTAGAAATCGTCGAAGATCGCCAGAATCAGCCGGGCGGTCGCGGCGACCCGGGACTCATCGTCTTCACAGATCTCCAGCCGCGCATACGCCAGTTCCAAGGGCGCGTCATTTTCGACGAGAGCATCGTAAGTCTTCAGCAAGGTATCAAATCCTTACGTCGCATCCTATCGGCAATCTCCTACAAGTGGGGCGGGTGCCTGCCGACGAGGGCGTTTCCCCTCACCCGGTATACTGATTCGCATATATTCACACTAATTAACATTTCTATCTGAAGGACGCCGAGCGTAGGCACGGCGGGCGTCATCAACTCCCGGAGATCAACATGTTCAAGGTTTGGCAGCGCACTTGGCTACCCGCCCTTCTTCTGTCGATCCTGCCCGCCCTCGGCATGGCGCAGGTCGGCGTCAGCGTATCGGTCAATCTCGCGCCACCGGAATTGCCGGTGTACGAGCAGCCGCCCATTCCCGGCGACGGCTATCTCTGGATGCCGGGTTACTGGTACTGGAGCGACGACGCGCAGGACTATTATTGGGTGCCGGGTACTTGGGTGGAAGCCCCGGAGCCGGGCCTACTCTGGACGCCGGGTTACTGGGGAAGCGACGGCGGCGCATTCGTATGGCATCCCGGCTGGTGGGGCCCTCACGTCGGCTTCTACGGCGGGGTGGATTACGGCTACGGATATGGCGGCAACGGCTACCAAGGCGGTTACTGGCAGGGCGGCCATCTATTCTACAATAGGGCCGTGGTCAACGTCGGCACCACCCACATCACCAACGTGTACGTCAAAAACGTCAACAACGTCACCGTGAATCGAGTGAGCTACAACGGCGGCCGCGGCGGCACCTCGGCGAGACCCAGCGCCGCAGAAGCAGGCTACGCGCGGGAACGCCACGTCGGCGCGACGCCGGCTCAGCGGCAACACATCGAAGCTGCGCGTTCGAAGCCGGCACTGCAGTCCAAGGCGAATCATGGGAACCCCGCGATCGCCGCATCCGCAAGGCCGGGCGAATTCTCCAGGGGCGTGATCGCTGCGCGCGGGGCACCCGCGCATCCCGAACCGGCCCCACACTCTGCACCGGCCCCGCGTCACGAACCTGCCGCGCACCCCGCCGAACCCGCCGCGCGCCGCGCCGAACCTGCCGCGCACCCCGCCGAACCCGCCGCGCGCCGCGCCGAACCCGCCGCGCGCAGCGCCGCACCCGCCGCGCACCCCGCCGAACCCGCCGCGCGCCGCGCCGAACCTGCCGCGCACCGCGCCGAACCTGCCGCGCGTCCCGCCGAACCTGCCGCGCGTCCCGCCGAACCTGCCGCGCGTCCCGCGCCGGCCCCGCGTGCCGCGCCCCAAGAGCGCGAGCCCCGTGCGGCCGCGCCGCCTCGCGCGGCGCCCCCCGCACGGCCGGAGCCGCAGCGGGCACGGCCTGAGCCGAAGCGGTCCGAAGAGCACCCGGAACCCCGTGCATGATCCAGGTCGATCACGATGCGGCCGCTCATCGATTCAGCGCACAGGTCAACGGTGAGCGCGCCGTTCTGGATTACACCCTCGCGGCCGGCGTCATGACCATCACTCACACCGGTGTGCCCAAGCCGATCGAGGGACGCGGAATCGCGGGCGAGTTGATGCGAGAGGCGTTGAGCGCCGCGAGGAGCAAAGGCTGGCGGGTGGTGGCCGCATGCTCGTACGCGGCGGCGTACTTGGAGAAGCATCCCGAGGAAGCCCCGCAGGACGACGCGCGGCAGCATGAGAGCGACTTGCTCGACGAGGCGCTCGATGAGAGCTTCCCGGCGAGCGACCCGCCCTCTGTTGGACGCAGCTCCTAGCCGAAGGGCCTCATTTTTGCAGCATTGGGTTGCCCTCGTGGGCGACCAGCAGATCATGCATGTCGTTCGCGTGCTCTTCTTCCACTGCCAGTATGCCCACGAGCATGTGCCGCGTGGTCGGATCCCGATCGCTGAAGTAGCGAATGAGCTCACGGTAGTGCTCGACGGCGATCCGCTCGGCGACCAGATTCTCTTTGATCATCTCGATCAAGTTAGCCGCATTTCCGTATTCCGAGGCCGATCGCGAGGCCAGCCCGGTCGGATTGAAATCGGGCCTGCCGCCCAGCTGATTGATGCGCTCCGCCACCTCCATCGCGTGGTCTTGTTCTTCCTTGGCGTGGGTGGCGAATTCCGCCTTCACCCCTTCGCTGGAGATGCCGGTCGCGGCGACGGCATGCATGGTGTATCGGAGCACGCACACCAATTCCGTGGCGAGCACCGCCTGCAGGATCTCGATGGTTTTCTTCACGTCCCCCTCGTAATTCGGGGTGACGCTCCCTTCTTCGATGTGCTGGCGAGCCCTGGACCGCAGCGTCTGTATGTCGGTCAGGAATGGCTTGGAAGTGTCCGACGCCGTGCGGCTGTTCATCTTGTTCTAACTCCAGCAAGAGGTTGACGAGATCAGAGCGGTTTTTATACCACTCGTGTTTCGATCTCATCGCCTGAGCCGGGATGACTCGGTCGTAGGACGGCAGAGCGGCATTTCGTCGGCCGTATGCCTACATGGGCGGGCCGCGTCGCTGCTCACTTCAGCGCCTCCGCCAATCCATGCAGCAGCGGCCCGAGCTTGGGAGGGTCGGCCTCGAAAGTCGGCCGCACGCCGTATTCCGCCAGGGCCGCCGTACACACCGGCCCAATCGAGGCGACGACTCGGGCGTTCAACAGACCGGCCAGCTGCGCCCCGCGATTGATGCGATCGGCGACCGCGTACAGATTTCTGACTTGCACGGCGCTGGTGAAGACGACCGCGTCCACCTTCGAGGCCGCCATTGCTTCGATCAAGCGCATCAGCGGAGCGGTGTCCTCGGGCAGAGCCCAGCGATAGGTCGCGATTTCCTCGACCGCCGCACCTCGAGCCCGCAGCGAATCGCAAAGCTTTGGGTTTGCCTCCCCGTAGCGCTGAACGAGTACCCGCCCGCGCTCCAGCGAAACACCCGTCACAGCCTCGAGCACGGTGTCGGTGGTGAACGGCGCCGCGGCGCGAATGTCGATGCGCACACCGCGGGAATTCAGCTCGCCCAAAGGTTTGGGTCCGCGCACCACCACGACTGCCCGGTCGAGCATGTTCATCAGGGCAGGCGTCGACCCCAGTCCTTCGGCCGCCTCGAACAATGCCCGTGTGCCGACCCCGGTCTGGAAGATCGCCATCGTAAAAGGGGGCGCCGCCGAGGCATCGAGCAGCGCGGCCAACCGATCCGAGTCCACATCCGGCATCTCCTCGAGCGCCGGCGCGCGCATCGGCAACGCACCCTGGCGCGAGACGAGTTCCGCCAGGTGTTCCCCCGTCCTCGTCTCGAGGATCGCCACGACCTTGGATTTCACGGCCATACCCTCCCGATCACCGCTAGTCCCTGAAGAAATATGGGATCGCGCACAATGCCATGCCGATCGCGATCAGTGCGATGACGTTGGGAACGAAGTACGGATAGACGGCCAAACCGATTCCGCAGAGGAGCGGCGCGGGCGCCCTCTGTCTCTTGCCGTAGATGAAAAAACCGACACCGATGGAACTGAACAAGAGGCCCCACAGGAGCGTACCCTCGCTCATGGCGCGAAGGCCGACGGCGCCGCCCGCCGCGCCGCTACTTGCTTTCTTTGGCCACGAGCCAATTGACCAGCTCGATCAGGCCGTCGGCGCCACCGGCGGACTCCACTTGAAGCCGATACTTGCCGTTGACCACGAAAGTCGGGGTACGGTCCACGCCGAATTGCTTGATGGCTTCTTCGTCGACGCGCACCTGATTGTCGACGCCGAACGACTTCGACATGGCCACGAATTTCGCGGCCGGGACGCCCGAGCGTTTCTCATAGAAGCGAGCGGCATCCTCGATCGTCGGCATATGCGACTTCAGGCCGTTGCCGGTCGAGGAATCGGTGGTCCCGAGCTCCCCCGTCGTCCACACGGCGTCGAACATCGCGTCGTGGTTCTTGTCGGCGATCCCGAGCGCCTGCGCCGTCACGTAAGCCAGCTGAAACATCGGCCAATCCTCGGCGGGATTGAACGATGCCGGCACGAAATTGATCACCACGTTGGCGGGCACGCCGTGCTCCAGCTTGCGCATGTACGGTTGAAATTGGTTGCAGGCGGGGCAGGCATAGGAGAATACCTCCGTGACCTGGACTTTTCCGGCGGGCAATCCGGTTGGGCGCGCGGGAACGATCGGAAAGTAATTCCGCCCCTCGACCCACTTGGAGGCGGCCGGGGCGGGCGGCCCAGATGCGGGTGCGGCGAAAGCCGCCCCAAAGATGCCCGGGACCAGGGAGAACGTCGCCACCATCGACACGAATACCTTCATCGAAAAGCTCCACGCTCGCTATGGGATGGAAATGCAGCCGATTCTAGACAATTTCTGCGCGCGCCGCCGCCTGTGCCTTCACCTTTCCTTGCAATCCAGAGAGTGGTCCGCCCAGCCGGAAGACCGTAAAGTACATGGTTCGCATCGACTTCGGACCGGCGAATGAACATCCGATGAGTGATAAGGACGACAACTTGGGCGCTCCATCGAGCGCCGCCTCCGGAAGTTCGGACTCCCGGCCCCCGAGAAAATTTCCGGCTGCATGGCTCGCGATCGGCGTAGCGGTGATCGTGCTCTTGTCCTTGGTCCTCATCATCAGACACATCCAACACATATCCGGGGCGGATATCCCGATTCCAAGGGGCCGGGGTGCTGGGAGAGCGGGCGGCGGCGGGGCACCGACTCCAGTATCGGTGGCCGCCGCCAGCACCGGCGACATCCAGCTGCTGGTGCCGGCTTTGGGCACCGTCACTCCGCTCGCCACCGTCACCATCCGCACCCAGATCAGCGGCATCCTGCAGAAGATCGCCTTCACCGAAGGACATCTCGTCCGTCAGGGAGATCTCCTGGCGCAGATCGACCCCCGCCCCTACGAGGCTGCCGTTCGTCAAATGGAGGGCAACCTCAAACGCGACCAGGCCCTCCTCGCGGACGCGAAACTCGATCTGAAGCGCTACGAGGGGCTCGTCAAGGAGGATTCGATTGCGGTTCAACAGCTCGATACCCAGCGTGCCCTGGTGGACCAATACCAGGGCACGATCGAGTCGGACGATGGACAGCTCCAGACCGCGCGGGTCAACCTCCTCTACACGCGCATCGTCTCGCCGGTCAACGGCCGGGTTGGGCTGCGCCAGGTCGATCAGGGCAACTACGTGACGCCGGGCGACGCCAACGGGATCGTGGTGGTCAACCAGGTTCAGCCCATTACAGTGATCTTTCCGATTCCGGAGGACAACGTGCCGGCGCTCACTCGCCAGATCAATGAGGCGGGCGCCTTGGAGGTCGACGCCTACGACAGGAGCAACAGCACGAGACTCGCTCGAGGCAAGCTCCTGACGCTCGATAATCAAATCGACGTCACCACCGGAACGGTCAAGCTTCGAGCCCTGTTCGACAATTCGGACGGCATGCTTTTTCCGAATCAGTTCGTCAACATCCGGCTTCTGCAGCAAGTCCTGCACGATCAGGTGATCATGCCCAACTCGGCGGTGCGGCGCGGCGCGCCGAACGGCGTGACCACGACCTTCGTTTACGTGGTGAATGCCGACAGCACGGTCTCGGTGAGACCGGTCACGCTCGGCATCGTCCAAGGCGACCGTGCGGCCGTGACGGCGGGACTCGCCGCCGGCGAACGGGTCGTGACGGAAGGGGGTGACCGGTTGCGAGACGGCGCCAAAGTGCAGTTGCCGCAAGCCGCCGGAGCAGCGCCCGCCGCCGGAGCC
>DASYAC010000091.1:0-3612 GCA_036501585.1 Steroidobacteraceae bacterium | reverse complement strand
GCAGGCCGTCGATTTCGACATTGAGCGCCTGGCGCCCGAGATCGATGAGGACTTCGTCCGTATAGTCAGGATCCATCGAACGAATGATACAACTTGAGGGCAGGGCATGAATCCACAACAAGTCGCCGATCTCATCCAGCGCGGGCTGCCGGGCAGCCGTGCCTCCGTCTCGAGCGAGGACAACGTGCATTTCGAGGCGGTCGTGATCGCCGAAAAATTCGGCGGGCTGAAGGCCATTCAGCGCCATCAGCTGGTCTACGCGACCCTCGGCGGGGCCGTGGGCGGCGAGATTCATGCGCTCGCGCTCAAGGTGTATACACCGGAGGAATTCGCAGGCCAGAGAGAGGACCAGGGAGCGGGCCGGCCTCGTGGATAAACTGCAGATCCACGGCGGCATACCGCTCGAGGGCGAGATCCGCATCTCGGGCGCCAAGAACGCGACGCTGCCGATTCTGGCCGGGTGCCTGCTGGCGGACGGCCCCGTGACCGTGTCCAACGTGCCGCATCTGCAAGACGTGACCACCATGATCGAGCTCCTGGGGCGCATGGGCGTGTCGGTGACGATCGACGAGAAAATGCGCATCGAGGTGGATGCGTCGACGATCAAGGAACACTTCGCGCCTTATCAGCTGGTGAAGACCATGCGCGCCTCGATTCTGGTGCTGGGGCCTCTGCTCGCGCGATTCGGCTCCGCGGATGTGTCCCTGCCCGGCGGATGCGCGATCGGCGCCCGCCCGGTCAACATCCATGTCGCGGGTCTGCAGGCCATGGGCGCCGATATTCACATCGAGAACGGCTATATCAAGGCCCGTGCCGGGCGGCTCAAGGGAACGCGCCTGGTGCTCGAGACCGTGACCGTCACCGGCACCGAGAATCTGATGATGGCCGCCGCGCTCGCCTCGGGCGAGACCATCCTCGAGAATGCGGCACGCGAGCCCGAAGTGGTCGATCTGGCGAATTTCCTGTGCGCCATGGGCGCGAAGATCAAAGGTGCCGGCACCGACAGGATCGTGATCGAGGGCGTCGACCGGCTCTCCGGTACGGCCTACGAGGTGCTGCCCGACCGCATCGAAAGCGGCACGTACCTGGTGGCGGGCGCCATCACCGGCGGGCACATCCGCGTGAAGAACGCACGGCCCGATCATCTGGACGCGGTCATCATCAAGCTCGAGGAAGCGGGCGCCAAGCTGGGGCGGGGCGACAGCTGGGTGGAAGTCGACATGCGCGGCAGGCGGCCCGAGGCGGTCGACATCCGCACGGCGCCGTATCCCGCGTTTCCCACCGACATGCAGGCGCAGTTCGCCGCGCTCAATACCGTGGCGAACGGCGTCGGCACCATCATCGAGACCATTTTCGAGAACCGCTTCATGCACATGCTGGAGATGCGGCGCATGGGCGCCGAAATCCGGCTCGAGGGCAACACGGCCATCATCAAGGGGGTCGAGCGGCTGACGGCCGCGCCGGTGATGGCCACGGATCTGCGCGCCTCGGCGAGCCTCGTTCTCGCGGGTCTGGTGGCGGACGGAAAGACCGAAATCGAGCGGATCTATCACATAGACCGCGGCTACGAGGCGATCGAGGAGAAGCTGCAGCAGCTCGGCGCGCGGATCCGGCGCACGCCCGGCTGACGCTACTGTGCCGCCTGGCGCGTGGGCCGCTCGATGATGGGAAGCTTGAGCTCATACGCAACGCGTGCGTGACGTCCCGCAAGCTCGACTTCGGAGCCGGGCTTCAGGGCGGCCAGCTTGCTGACGAGGTCCTGGGAGCTCTTGACGGCGTCGCCATCGAGCGTCGTGATGAGATCGCCGGGCCTGACGCCCGCATCGAACGCCGGGCTCTTCACCAGGATGTTCACCACCGTCACGCCGCCCGCCGCGATGCCGAGCTGCGCAGCCTGTTCGGGCGACAGGTCCTGCGGCACGAAGCCGAGCCAGCCGCGCACCACGTGGCCATGGGCGAGGATTTGTTCCATCACGCCGCGCACCAGATTCACCGGAATCGCGAACCCTATCCCTTCCGGTCCGCCGTAGGTCCGGTTGAGCACGGCCGTATTGATTCCGACCAGATCGCCGCGGGCATCGATCAGTGCGCCTCCGGAGTTCCCGAGATTGATGGCGGCATCGGTCTGGATGAAATTCTCGAAGGTCGCAAGTCCCAGCTGGCCGCGGCCCGTGGCGCTCACGATCCCCTGGGTCACGGTCTGGCTGAGTCCATAAGGATTGCCGATGGCGAGCACGATATCGCCCACTCGCAGCGTGTCGGAGCGCCCCATGGGCATGATGGGCAAGTTGCCGATCGACAGATGCAATATCGCGAGATCGGTATCGGGATCCTGGCCCACCACGGTCGCCTCGGCGATCCGGCCGTCGGCCAGTTGCACGCGGATGGAGTCGGCGCCGGCGATCACGTGCTGATTGGTGACGATGGTCCCCTTGGCATCGACGATCACCCCGGACCCCAGGCTCCGCTCCACGCGCTGGCGGTAGCTCGGCCAGTATTCTCCGAACAGCTGGTCGAGCGGCGCCGCTTGGCGCCTCTCGGTGATCACGCGCGCCGTGTATATGTTGACCACGGCGGGCGCCGCGCGCGCCACCGAATCGGCGAAGCTCTGCATCACCGTCGTCGGACGGGCGGGGCCCGACGGCGGGATCGGCGCGGCCCGCATTGCCGCAGGCGACGCCGACGCCCCCAGGAGAGCCGGTCTCCACCAAACCACCAAGAAGGCAATGGCGAGCCCGACGACGGCCGCTCTTAGCAAAAAACTCGCGAGGACGCGTGCGTTCTGCAATCCGACTCCCTACGCTGCGCTAAGATGGCGCCTTATCTGTGTATAATGCGCCCGCAATATCGTATGGGAAACACTACGGGCCCAGGCGTTTTCGTGAAATTTTGTAAACATTTGCGGGCCTGAAGACGTGCCCGGAATTCCGGTGTGACGACGACAGCGTGCGAAGTAAACCAGTGGAGCAACGAATGAGTGCTGATCGGGTTGACCATGGGCGTGGCGAAACCTCCGCGACGGCGGACGCCGGACTCTATGAGGGCAACGAATGAGCGGGGACAAGGTTGATCGCGGCCAGCATGGCGTACTGGCCTCTGCCGCCAAGACGGCGGCGGAGTCCGTGGTACCCGTCGACGACCTCGAGGCGGTCGATCATAGCCGTCGCCGCTTGCTGACGGCGGCCACGGCCGGCGTCGGCGCCGTGGGAGTCGTTTTCGCGGCGGTGCCGTTCATTTCCTCCTGGCAGCCGAGCGTGCGCGCCAGGGCACTCGGTGCGCCGGTCGCGGTCGATGCCTCCAAGCTCGAGGAAGGCCAGTCGCTGAAGGTGGTGTGGCGCGGGCAGCCCGTGTTCGTCGTACGCCGGACCAAGGCGGTGGTGGCAGCGCTCGGCAACCACAACGATTTGCTCGCCGATCCGAACTCCGACGATTCGCAGCAGCCGATCTACATCAAGGATGCCGGTCCCGCGCGTGCGCGAAATCCCGAATACTGGGTGGGATTGGCGGTCTGCACGCACCTCGGATGCACGCCGCTCGGGGCCTACGTGCCTGAGGACCGGTTTCAGGTGTCGGGCGTCGATTTGGGAGCGAACTGGCCGGGCGGCTTCTATT
>DASYAC010000090.1:0-4540 GCA_036501585.1 Steroidobacteraceae bacterium | reverse complement strand
CGCCGCGGCCGGATCTGCCGCCGCCCCCGGACCCGCCGCGCCCGTATCCCCAGGAACGCGTGTGTTTCGAGCCGCTCCGCCGAAGATCTGCGACAGCGGCTTCGCGAAGCGCTTGAACTGCATCGCGAAATTATCCCATGGGTGCTGGGAACATACGAGGTGCCGGCAGGGGACCGCGGCGCGCAAGGTAAGTTCCGCGAGCCGCGGCTGGTACCATCTCCGTTCATGGGAGTCTCCACCAAACACCCCGCGGTGCCCCGCCCGCGGGTGTTCGTGTTCCTGCTCGTGCCGAATCTGCCGATGATGGCATTGACCTCGGCCATCGAGCCGCTGCGCGCGCTCAACCGCCTGGCGCGCATTCAAGCTTATTCGTGGCGCCTGGCGAGCCTCGACGGCGAACCCGTCTCGGCCTCCAACGGCATCTCGCTGCAAGCCATGGCGTTGGGCGAGGCTCTCGAGGGCGCCGACTACCTCTTGATCTGTGCCGGCCTACCCAGCCAGAAGGCCAAGGAGCGGCGCTATCTCGCGGCCATCCGGCAAGCATCGGCCCGCGGTATCGCCATCGGCTCGCTTTCCTCCGGCACGCACTTGCTGGCCCGTGCCGGCGTGCTCGCCGGCTACCGCTGCACCATTCACTGGGAACACATCTTCAGCTTCCGCGAGGCGTTCCCGGATCTGAAATGCACCAATAAGCTATATGAGATCGACCGCGACCGGCTGACCTGTTCCGGCGGCACGGCGGCGATGGACATGATGTTGCACCTGATTGCCGAGCACCACGGGACCGCCTTTGCGGGCGCCGTGGCGAATCAGTTCCATCACGAACG
The DNA here is from genome assembly GCA_036501585.1 of Steroidobacteraceae bacterium. Taxonomy (GTDB): domain Bacteria; phylum Pseudomonadota; class Gammaproteobacteria; order Steroidobacterales; family Steroidobacteraceae; genus Bog-1198. Next base: position 3,713 of record DASYAC010000090.1, on the reverse strand, counting down.
CATTCGCGACGCCCGCGAGGATCAGCAGGGCGGGCTGCAGCAGGTGCTCGCGAATCTACCGGAGACCGTCCGCCGCGCGATTCGCATCATGCGGGAGAACGTCGAGGAACCGGTGCCGCTCGACCGGATCTCGCTCAACGTCGGCATCGGCACCCGGCAGCTCGAGCGGCTGTTCATGCGCCACACGGGCATGACGCCGATCCGCTACTACCTGCGCTTGCGGATCGAGCGCGCGCGGGAGCTCCTCATCTATACGGATCATCGGATCTCCGACATTGCCGCCTATTGCGGCTTCTCCGCGACCTCGCATCTCGCCACCTGGTACCGGCGCATCTTCGGCACCACGCCGGCGGAGGTCCGCAGCCGCGAGCGGCCCTCGTCCTGATCAGGCCTGCAGGCGCTTGCCGTCCGGGTCGAACAGCGGACGCGGTTGCAGGCGCGCCGGAAAGTGGCGCCCCAGGATCTGGATGCTCCATCCGTCACGCTCGTCCGCCACGGCCTTCGGCACGTATCCCACGGCCACCGAGAGCTTCGAGCCGTGCGCATAGCCGCCCGAGGTCACCCATCCGCACACCTCGCCGTTGCGCCAGATCGGCTCATCGCCGATGGCATCGGTGTCGTCCGCGTCGATCACGAAGACTCGCAGCCGGAGCTTCCCGCCCGAGGCCCGTTCGCTCGCGGCACTCTCCTTGCCGATGAACGGCGCCTCCTTGCCGAGCGCGACGAAGCGATCGAGACCTGCCTCGACGGCACTGTAGAGCGGCCGGTACTCACGCGCCCACGAGCCGTAGCCCTTGTCGAGGCGCAGCGCATTCAAGGCGCGAGATCCGAATAACCGCACGCCGAACGGCTCGCCGGCGGCCATCAGAGTCTCGAAGAGGTGGACCTGGTAGGCGGGGTCGACCCAGAACTCGTACCCGAGATCTCCCGTGTAGCTGACGCGGCCCGCGATCACGGACGCCATGCCGACGTCCATGCGCCGCACGTCCATGAATTTGAACGCTGCCGTGGAGAGATCCTGACGCGTCACGCTCGCGAGCAGCTCCCGGGAGCGGGGCCCCGCGATCGCCAGCCCGACGAGCGAGGATCCGTGGGATGCGAGACGCACCGAGCCGTCCTCCGGCAAGTGCTGCTCGAACCAGCGCAGGTGATAGTCCTCCGCCACGCCCGAGCCGATGAGGAGATACCCTTCGGCACCGAGATTCGCCAGCGTGAAGTCGCCGATCACGCGACCGTCCTCCTTCAGCATGGGCGCGAGCGTCATGCGACCGGGGGCGGGCAGCCGGCAGGCGAGGAGCCGGTCGAGCCACGCCGCGGCGCCTTTGCCGGTCACCGAGTACTTCGCGAAGCTGGAAGTCTCGATGAGACCGACCCGCTCGCGCACCGCGCGCACTTCCTCCGCGACCGTTTCGAAGTCCGTCGAGCGGCTCCAACTGAACTCGTCCTTGACACCGGGCGGTGCGTACCACAGCGGCAATTCGAGACCCGCGGCGGTCCCGAATTGCGCGCCGCGCGCGAGCAGCCGGTCGTAGACCGGCGTGGTCTTGAGAGGCCGCCCCGCGGTGAGCTCCTCGTTAGGAAATCGAATCGAAAAGCGGCGCGAGTAGTTCTCGCGCACCTTGGCGTTGGTGTAAGCCTTGCTCGCCCAGTCGCCGAAGCGGGCGATGTCCATGGCCCACACATCGAACCCCGGATCGCCGTGAATGATCCAGTTGGCGAGCGCGAGCCCGACGCCGCCGCCCTGGCTGAATCCCGCCATGACGCCGCAGGCGCACCAATATCCCGGCAGTCCCCGAACCGGCCCGACCAGGGGATTTCCGTCCGGCGCAAAGGTGAAGGGGCCGTTGACGACTTTCTTGATCCCCGCCTGCTGGAACACCGGGAAGTGACGGAACGCGACCTCGAGGGAGGGCATGATGCGGTCCACGTCCGGCGCCAGGAGCTCGTGCCCGAAGTCCCAGGGTGTTTGATCCTCCGACCAGGGCTTGCCGGCCTTTTCGTAGGTGCCGATCAACATCCCGCCGCGCTCCTGGCGCAGGTACAGCTCGCCGTCGAAATCGAGCGCGTGCAGCACTTCCTTGCCGGTGCTCTTGTTGATGGCGGCGACCTCGGGCAAATCCTCGGTGAGCAAGTACATGTGCTCCATCGCGAGCACCGGATGATAGCGTCCGACCATCCCGCCCACTTCGCGGGCCCAGAGACCGCCCGCGTTGACCACGTGTTCGGCGACGATCTCGCCCTTGTTGGTGATCACCCGCCAGCTCCGGTCCGCGTTCTGCACCAGCTCCTTTACCTGGGTGAAGCGCTCGATGCGCGCGCCGAGCTTTCGCGCGGCTTGCGCGTACGCATGCGTCGTGCCGGACGGATCGAGATGGCCGTCGATCTGGGTGTGCAAGGCGCCCACGAAGCAGGCGGGATCGAGCAGCGGCATGAGCTCGTGCGCGTGCTCGGCGGTGATGATCTCCGCCTCGATGCCGAGATATTTGCCCTTGGCGGCGAGGCTCTTGAGCCAGGCGAAGCGCGGCGCGGTCGCGGCCAGCATCACCCCGCCGGTGAGGTGCAGCCCCGTCGGCTGACCGGAGAGCTTCTCGATCTCCTGGTACAGCTCGATGGTGTACTTCTGCAGCTTGGCGACGTTCGGATCGCCGTTGATGGTATGCATGCCGCCCGCCGCATGCCAGGTCGAGCCGGAGGTCAGCTCATCGCGCTCCAGCAATAGAGCGTCGGTGCAGCCGAATTTCGCAAGATGGTAGAGGACCGAGCATCCGACCACCCCGCCGCCGATGACCACCACTCCCGCCGTTGTTGCCATGCCCAACCTCGTTTTGCCGATTGCGCATCTTAAAAGCGGCCGCCATGGGATCGGATCAGGTTTGCGACATGCTCGTGGAGAAACCCGACATGGGAGCGGCGGCCTGTCACTCGTGCACTTCCTCGCGGATACTGGCGAGTATGTCGGCCTGGAGTGCCAGGAACGCCGACGAACGGTGCATTTCTTGAGATCGCGGCCTGGCAAGATTCATCGCGTAGGTCGCCTTGATGGTGCCGGGGTTGGAACGCATCACGACGACACGGTCCGACAGGTAAACCGCTTCCTCGACGTCGTGGGTCACGAATACCACCGTGAGCAGGTGTTGCTCCCAAATATGGGTGAGGAACTCTTGCATCTGGACACGGGTCAACGCGTCGAGTGCGCCGAACGGCTCGTCCATGAGCATTACCTTGGGCTTGTACGAGAGCGCTCGTGCAATGGCGACGCGTTGTTTCATGCCGCCGGAGAGCTGATTGGGATACCGGTCCGAATAGCGCTCCAGGTTCACGCGCCGTAGCTGCTCTCTGGCGACCTCGGTGACTTCCGCTCTGGGGCACCCCGTTGCGCGCAGGGCAAATTCGACGTTTTGCTGCGCGGTCAGCCATGGGAGCAGCGTATAAGACTGAAACACCATGCCGCGATCGCGGCCAGGCCCCTCGACCTCGATACCATCCACCAAAATCTGTCCTGCATTCGGGGCCTGCAAGCCGGCGATCAGTGCAAGAAGTGTGCTCTTCCCACAGCCTGACGCGCCGACCACCGAGACGAACTCGTTATCCGCAACGGTCATATTCACATCTTGCAGTACCGTCACCGTGCCGGATTTGGTGGAAAATCGCTTGTCGACGTTCCGGAGTGTGAGCTTGTCGGCAACCATGATCACCGTCCGGCGTAGGAGAAC
>DASYAC010000089.1:0-2093 GCA_036501585.1 Steroidobacteraceae bacterium | reverse complement strand
CCTCGCGACCGTCGCGGAGGCGATGACGCTGGCGCGGTCGGAAGAGTTTGATGCCTACCAGATGCTCGGCGAGCATTATGCCGGCATCCGCCGTTGGGCTCCTGCTTTCCTCGATGCATTCGTCTTCCAGAGTGTGCCGGCCGCGGCGCCGCTGATGCGCGCGATCGACACGCTGCGCGATATGAACCGGAGGGCCGTGCCCAGCCTGCCGAAATCCGCGCCGATCAGCTTTATCCGGGAGCGTTGGGCGCGCCACGTGCTTCGCGCCGGGGGCATTGATCGGCGCTACTATGAGCTCTGTGTGCTGTCGGAATTGCGCGACCGCCTGCGCGCCGGTGACGTCTGGGTGGTGGGCAGCCGGCGATATCGCGCCTTCGAGGAACGCCTGATCTCCCGTGAGACCCTGAAAGAGCTGGAACAGGGCGGCACTTTGCCGATTGCGGTTGACGCCGACTTCGAGCGCTTCATCTCCGCTCGCCGCGCTCGCCTCAACGAACGGCTGGCGGCAATCGACGTCAAGGCAAAGGGCGGCTTGCTGCCCGATGTCATGATCGAGAAGGGCGTGCTGAAGATCACGCCGATCGAGAAATCGACGCCGCCCGAGGCCGAGGCCCTCGCCGCGCGCCTCTACGCGATGCTGCCGCGCATCCGGATCACCGATCTCCTCTCTGAGGTGGCGCGATGGACACTGTTCACCGACTGCTTCACCCATCTGCGGACCGGCGAAACCGCCGCCGATTCGCAAGTCCTCATGGCGAGCCTCCTCGCCGACGGGCTCAATCTCGGCCTGACGCGCACGGCCGAGGCGTGCAGCATCGCCAGCCTCAGACAGCTGGCCTGGACGGCGGACTGGCACATCCGCGACGAGACCTATGCCCTGGCGCTCCGACGTCTGGTCGACGAGCAGCAGCGCGAGCCGCTCGCAGCGATGTTTGGCAGCGGTTTTGCGTCCTCGTCGGACGGCCAATTTTTCCGGGCCGGCGGTTTCGGCCGCGATGCGAGCAGCATCAACGCTCATTACGGCGATGAACCCGGGGTCAAGTTCTACACGCACCTCTCCGACCGCTACGCACCGTTCCACACCAAGGTGATTGCGGCGACCGCCAGCGAAGCCGCGCATGTCCTTGACGGGCTGCTCTACCATCAGAGCGAGGTCGTGGCCCGCCGCCACCATACCGATGGCGGCGGCGATTCCGACCATGTCTTCGCCCTCTGCTCCTTGCTCGGGTTCCAGTTTGCGCCGCGAATCCCCGATTTGAAGAGCCGGCGTCTCTATAGCTTCGGCAAGGCGTCGGCCTATCCGTCGCTCGAACCGCTGATCGCCGGGCGCATCAACGTCGCCCTAATTCGCGCCCATTGGTCGGAGATCCTGCGGGTCGCCGCCTCGATCCGTACGGGCACCGTGACCGCCTCTCTGATCCTGCGCCAGCTCGCCTCCTACCCGCGGCAGAACGGCCTCGCCGCGGCGCTGCGCGAGCTGGGGCGGCTCGAACGCACGCTGTTCACCCTCGACTGGCTGGAAGATCGAGAACTGCGGCGTCAGACCGGCCAGGAGCTCAACAAAGGCGAATCGCGCAACAGCCTCGCGCGGGCCGTCTTCATCCATCGCCTGGGCGAGATCCGCGACCGCACCTACGAGAACCAGCAACACCGCGCTTCCGGGCTGAACCTTCTCGTCACCGCAATCATCCTGTGGAACACGCGATACCTCGAGCGCGCCATTGCCGCTCTGCGCCAGGCCGAGGATGTTCCGGACCAGCTACTCGCTCACCTATCCCCGCTCGGCTGGGAACATGTGAACCTCACCGGGGACTACATCTGGAGCGCCGAGAGACTGGCCACGGAAAACTCTGACGGATTCCGCCCGCTCAGGGCCGCGCCCGATGCCGCTCGTAAGGCGGCCTGAGTTCGTGGTTTGTCCGCTTATGTGTCAAATCTGAGCGTTTCGTTACTTCTGGCCTACTAGCTAAGCTAGAAGCCCGATTTAGACTAGGTTGTGAACGCGAGATTTCCAACCGCGCTCTTCATCATAGCTGCGGCCCTTTTCTTATTGGGCGGCGCTCTCGTGATGAACAACCGCTTACCCCCATTCC
>DASYAC010000088.1:0-5093 GCA_036501585.1 Steroidobacteraceae bacterium | reverse complement strand
TCAGAATCGGCGGTATCCGTGGCAGCCGTATCCGCCGCATACGAGACACTCACTGATGATCCGCTCAAAATGGCAGCGATCGCGCAGGACAACTTCGGATTTGAATTCATTCTTTATCCCTTCCCTTTATGAATTATTGCTCTGCATCATCCGGCGCGACTCGCCGCCGGAGATCGCTTGTATTTATTACAAGATATGAGGTGGGTAACATATTTCCGGCGTGCCGACAAGCACAGCTTCCATTGTGTTGCCCAAACGCGTCATTCGGGTGGCTTGCCTGGGGGCTCTGCCTGGCTCGCCGTCGCGCCGTAGCGTGCTTTCCTTGGATTAAGAGCACGAAGCTGGCGTGGTGTGGAAGTCTATTAATGTATGACGACACAATTATTACAGCGCTCAGGGCTATTACAGTGCTCAGGGCGCCTCGGCAGCGTAGATCGCCCGGACCGAATCCATGGTATCCGCCTCGGCAGCACCCTTGTCATCCCGGTATCGCTTCACCCGGGCGAGCCGCAATGCGAGTCCGCCGGGGTAGCGGACGCTGGCCTGGAGGTCGCTGAAGGCAATCTCGACCACCAATTCCGGTCTGACGTAGACGGTCCCTGCATCGCGATGGGTCTCGCGGACCAGAAGCTCCCGCGTCTGCCAGTCGAGCATTGCGTCGGTGAGACCCTTGAAGGTTTTTCCGAGCATGACGTATTCGCCGGACGAGGGCTCGACCGCGCCGAGATGCAGATTGGATAGTTTGCCGGTCCGTCGCCCATGCCCCCATTCGGCCGCGAGCACCAGGAGGTCGAGCGTGTGGGCCCGTTTGATCTTGAGCCAGCTTGCGCCGCGATTGCCCGCTTCGTAGGGGGTCTGCAGAGACTTCGCCACGACGCCTTCGTGCCCGGCCGCGATCGCCGCCTCGTAAAAGTCTTGGGCCTCGGATTCCGAGGCAGTCACCAACCGCGGCATGCGCTGCGCCGGCGGGACGGCCTGCGCGAGCGCGAGGTAGCGCTCTGGAGTCGGGCGATCTGCCACGCTCGAGGCCTCGATGCGCAGGCAATCGAAGAAGAACGCGACGATGGGAAGGTCAGCGCGCAGCTCGTGCACATCGAGCCGGCGGCCGAAGCGGCGCATGGTGACCTGGAAGGGGCGAGGGCGGCCGGCCTCGTCGAGCGCGATGGCCTCCCCGTCGAGCACGATGGTGGTAGCCGGGAGCGCTTGCAGCGCCTCGACGATCTCGGGAATCGAGGCACTCACATCATTCAGCCCCCGGGTATAGATGCGAACCTCACCGCCGGCCTTGTGGGCCTGGATGCGCGCACCGTCCATCTTCCATTCGAACGCTGCCTCGCCGCCGAGCTCCCGCAGCGCTTCGCCCACCCCGGCGGCGGTCTGCGCGAGCATGGGCGAGACCGGAGAGAAGACTTTGAGCTGAAATCCGCCGAGCGCCGCGCCGCCGCCGGTGAGCGCCGCGGCGGCGACAGGGCCCAAGCTCCCGGCGTACATGGCGGCGCGCCTCACCTCGGCGGCCGGCAGCCGCCCGGCATCGGCGATGGCATCGAGCATGACCCCGGCCAGTGCACCTTGACGCAGCTCTCCGGCGAGCAGCTGGATCAAGAAGCGTCGCTCGGGCGAAGTGGCTCGGGAGAATAAAGCGCCGAGCGCCTGATGCCGGCGAGCCGCCGAACCGGGGCCTTGGATGGAGGCGATGGAGCCGAGCGTCTGGTCGAGATCTCCGAGGGTCAATGTCTCGATGCTCGCGCCGGTACCGGTACCGGTGCCGGCGGCACCGGCACCGGCCTTCAGCGAGGCGAAGCCGATGCCTATCCGTCCCTGCGGAGTCTCTCCGGATAAATAGAGAACGGCGGGCTCGATTTCATCCGGCGGCAGCGAGCGTAGAAAATCGGCGAGCGCCCGGACCTTGGACAGGCGGGCGGGGGTTGCCGCGACCCGCTCCGACACGCTGACGAGGTGGGCGAGCAGGGTCACCTTGGGCCGTGAGCAGCTCCTTGGGGAAGCCGCCGAACCGGCGCTCCCGCGATGCGCCGGCCTTCCCCGGATCGTGTGCACCGGCCCCCCGCGGATCGTGGCAGGTCAGCATGGTATTCTCGCCGGGCAAGGGCGATCCGCTGGTGCCGTCCCGGCGGATGCAGCAGATTCTCGAAGGAGGGTTGGTTATGCATGCGGTTCGCTCCGTCGCTCATTTGCCCAAGGCTGGCATTTTCGCGGATCTCAGGCAACAGCTGGCCGGATTGCTCGCCGGTGAACGCGACGGGCTCGCCAACTGCGCGAACCTGGCGGCGCTGATCTACGAGACATTGCCCGCCCTGAATTGGGCGGGATTTTATTTCGTCCAAGGAGGGGAGCTGGTCCTCGGACCCTTCCAAGGAAAGGTTGCCTGCGTGCGCATCGCTCTCGGTACGGGCGTGTGCGGTACCGCCGCCGTACGCCGCGAGACGCTCGTGGTGCCCGATGTCCACGAGTTTCCGGGACACATCGCCTGCGATGCCGCCTCGCGCTCGGAGATCGTGGTGCCCCTGATCGAGTCCGGGCGGGTCTTGGGCGTCCTCGATCTCGACAGTCCGGAGCCCGGTAGTTTCGACTCCGAGGACGCGGAGGGTCTGGGCGCTCTCGTGCGGCTGCTGCTGGAGGGCTCGGACTTCGGGCGTCTGGTGGACTTTGGGCGCCTGGGGGATCGAAGACCCGGATGAGCGAACGCGCCGGTCAGTGCGACGCCGCCAGAACCGGCTGGGCGGTATAGAGCTGCGGAAACTCGCGCTCGAGATTCTTCACCTTGGGCAAATCGTTGAACGAGGTTTACGAGTTACGAGGAGGTCCCGATCCCTGCGCTGTGGTCCGATCCGGCGCCCCGCACCCGGTGAAGATGCTCCCGGCGGCGGAGCGTCTGGGAGCGCAGCAATTCGACCACCGCCTGCGGTGCGAAATCGCACCATTCGACCCCGACGCCGTCCCGGTACCGGCGCGCAACATAAGCGCTGATGACCGGCGTCGCCTGGGAGAATCGGGCCGGCAAGACCAGGGCGACCTGGACCCGGGAGAGCACCCGCAGATCCATGCCGATCCTGATGCTCCCACCGCTCATGCTCAAATCGATCAACCGGCCGGTGCGGATCGCGTAGGGTCTCGATCCCAACCGAACCTCGATGTCGACCGCTAATCGCTCACCCCATCGATGCTCCATAGGGCAACGATGTCATAGCGGCATCGAGACGCTTGTCGGACGAAAGCTCGAGTTGCGATACGACGGCGCCGACAACGCGGCTCGCTCCGCGAGGAGCGCCCGCTCCGGCCCGAAGTCGCGGAAATGCCGGCGGCCCGCGTTATGATGCAGAGGCGGGCATCCCGGAGATCAAGGCGGAATGACGATCCTGAGAACCGAACGTCTCGAACTGCGCGAGCTCAACCTCGCCGACGACGAGTTCATCCTGGAGATCTTGAACGAGCCCGGATTTCTGCGGCACATCGGCGACAAGGGAGTCCGGTCCCTCTCCGATGCGCGCGAATACATTGCGAAGGGGCCCGTGGAAAGCTACGGACGGTTCGGATTCGGGCTGTACCTCGTGAGCCTCGCCGGCCGCGGCGAGTCCATCGGGATCTGCGGCCTCTTGAAGCGCGAAACCCTTCCGGACGTCGATGTGGGATTCGCGTTCCTGGCGCGCCACTGGTCGAAGGGCTATGCCGCGGAATCGGCCGCTGCAGTGCTCGGCCACGGCAGGCGCCGCTTGAGGCTCAGCCGCATCGTGGCGATCACGGCGCCGGAGAATCACGCCTCGATCTCGGTACTCGGGCGAATCGGGCTAAAATTCGAGCGTATGGTGCGGTTGAGCGACGATGCCCACGAGCTCAAGCTGTTCGGCCCGGGCGACGGCGGAGAATTCGCCGAGACCGCCGCGTGAAGCGCGGCACCCGGGCGATCGATTCCCGCGATCCATTGAATCCATCAGTTGCGGAGTAACGCCATGCATCCCTTTCCCCATCATTACTCAGTGCACACCACGGTGCGTCCCGACGGCGACGTGCCGCTGGCGTCGGAAGGCGTCCGGGTGATCGAATCCGCTCCCCCCAAGGAATTCGACGGTCCGGGCAATCAATGGTCGCCCGAACAGCTGTTGACGGCCGCCGTCACGGACTGCTTCGTGCTCAGCTTCCGCGCCATCGCCAACGCGTCCAAGTACGCCTGGGTGAGCCTGGAGGCAAGCACGCGCGGGACGCTGGATCGGGCGGACGGCAAGATGCGCTTCACGCGATTCGACACTCACGCAAAGCTTCACGTGCACACCGGGGCCGACATCGAACGGGCGAAGAAGCTGCTCGAGAAGGCCGAGGTGAGCTGCCTGGTGGCGAACTCGCTGACCAGCGAGCGCCATCTCACCGTGGAAGTGATCGGGCAGTAGCCCGCGCGGGCGACGGACGCGCCACGCGCCGGGCGAGCCAGGTCAATCGTCCATCAAGAAGCTGCGGAGCTGCTCGCTGCGGCTCGGGTGGCGGAGCTTGCGCAGCGCCTTCGCCTCGATCTGCCGGATCCGCTCGCGCGTCACGTCGAACTGCTTGCCGACTTCCTCCAGGGTATGGTCGGTGTTCATGTCGATGCCGAAACGCATTCTGAGCACCTTGGCCTCGCGCGGGGTGAGCTGAGCGAGGACCGAGTGCGTGGTCTCGCGCAAGGACTCGGTGGTCGCGGAGTCGATGGGCGAAGACACGGAGGTGTCCTCGATGAAGTCGCCGAGATGCGAATCCTCGTCGTCGCCGATCGGCGTCTCCATGGAAATCGGCTCCTTGGCGATTTTCAGGACCTTGCGGACCTTGTCTTCCGGCATTTCCATGCGCACCGCGAGCTCTTCCGGGGTGGGCTCCCGGCCCATCTCCTGAAGCATCTGCCGCGAAATGCGGTTCAGCTTGTTGATGGTCTCGATCATGTGTACCGGAATGCGGATGGTGCGCGCCTGGTCGGCGATCGATCGCGTGATCGCCTGGCGGATCCACCACGTGGCGTAGGTCGAGAATTTGTAGCCGCGGCGGTACTCGAACTTGTCGACCGCCTTCATCAGGCCGATGTTGCCTTCCTGGATGAGGTCCAGGAACTGCAG
>DASYAC010000087.1:0-9204 GCA_036501585.1 Steroidobacteraceae bacterium | reverse complement strand
CCAGCACCACGACACCCGATTTCGCGGGGGCGGCCGACCTCGTGGGGGCGGCCGACCCCGCGGAGCCGGATGCGGCCGGGCTCGTATCGGTGGGGTATTGCAAGCGTCGAGGGAATGCCGAGAACAGTGCATCATCGCCCGCGGTCCAGCCCACGACGTCGGGGAGCGCCGCATCGCCAGCGCCGCCGCCCCAGAGCCACAGGGCACTGATGACCGGCACCCCGCGGGCACGACGGGCCGCATTCACCGGGTGATCGAACAGCCACATCTCGATCTCGCTCGCCAGCCGCCGCAATTCGGCGGACCCTTCGCCGCGCGGTTGATGCGCCCAAAGGTCCGTGCCCAGCGCCTCCTCCGGCGGTGTCGTGTCCGCCTGGAGAGGCGCGTCGAACAGGCAGAGCAACCCGCTCCCGGGTCCCCGGGCCAGGCGGGCACCTCCGTCACCGAAGGAGCGGTTGAAGTCCTCGGCCAGGCGGTCGGCCTCCGAGACATCGATGTCCAGAATGCCGTCGGCGGGCAAATGGACGGTGCTCATGTCCGCTACCAGGTGCACGGGCGTCGCCACCGCCACCCACCCGTAACGCCCGATGTCGCCGCTCGCCCGCAGCTGCGCCACGGCGACCGGCGGCGGATTCGCACCCTCTGCAGCGATCGCCCGGAAGGCCTCGGCACGCCAGACTGCCGCGCTCGTGGGCCGCCCGGCGCGCGCAATCAAGCGCTCGAGCGCGGGAGCGCGCGAAGCCGGCGGCGCTCCGCGCGCCGCGATACGGAAATACACGATGGGCAATGTCAATCCTGGGGCGAAGATGCGTATCTTACCGGCATGCGCTTCCATCAGGACTCGAGTTCGGCGAGTAATCTCATCCGATCGTACGGCGCGGGAGAGATCAAGATCAACGACACCGCATTCAACACGCCGGTGATCGTCTCGAGCGCGGCGATCGAACCGGGTCCGCAGGTCGCCGCAGCCGATGAGCTCGCCGCCCTGCACGCTGCCGCAGTCCTCGCGCTCGAACCCGAGGTCGTGCTGCTGGGAACCGGCCAAAAGCAATTGTTCCCGGCTCCTGAATTCGGGGCGACGTTTCTACGTGCGGGAGTGGGCTTCGAGGTCATGGACACCGGCGCCGCGTGCCGCACGTTCAACGTGCTGGTCTCGGAACAACGCCGCGTGGTCGCGTTGCTGATTCCTTGAGATCGCTGATTCCCTGAAACGGGTAACTGCGGCTGTCGGGTAACTGCGGCTGTCGGGTAACTGCGGCTGTCGGGTAACTTCGGCTGTAAAGAAAGGCGGGGCGCCGGCGAGTCGAATAATTTGGTATCGAGAGTTCTTTTAGTTCTTATTGATCTTGTTGTACTTTTTCTCTGACCGAATCTACCGCCAAGCACCCCGCGAACGGACTTTTTCCCCAACAACTCGCGGCAAACCATACGCCCACGTGTCGTGGCGCGTCAACGGCGTCGAAATCCCATAAAATATTATTGATGAATTTCAATATTATATGAAAAATAACTAGAATTGACTTCGGTCACTCCGCCGGAAATTCGGTCATTCCGCCGGAAGAAAAGGCAGCGGATCGACCGGCTTGCCGTTCAACCGAATCTCGAAATACAGCGCCGCGATGTCGTGCGCACCGGTCCCCATGCGGGCGATCTGCTCGCCCGCTGCGACCTCCTGTCCTTCGCGGACGGTGAGCTCGACGGTGTGAGCGTATGCCGAGAGCACCGTGTCACCGTGTTTGATGATGATGAGGTTGCCGTAGCCGCGGATGCCGTTGCCGACATAGACGACACGGCCGCCGCATGCCGCGCGAATGGGTTGGCCGAGCGCGCCCAGCAGCAAGATGCCGCCGCCCGGGACGGGACGCGGCGCCGACGCGTGCGCCGTGGGCCACATCCAATGCGGCGCCTGCGCCGGCTCCGGCATATCGGAGGATGCGGCATTGCACGGCTGACCCAGGCTCGGCGCGCCGGACCGAAAGGACTCCCTGGTCGAGGGCACGGCGGCGCTCGGAGCGGCAGCGTTTGGCGCGGCAGCGCTCGAGGCGGCGGCCCTCGGCGCGGCGGCGCCAGGGACGATGGCGCCAGGGACGATGGCGCTCGTTTCGGCGTTCGCCCACGCCGCGACCGGCGGAGCACGGTAGTTCCCCGGTTTGAGCATCAGCACCTGTCCCACGGCAATTCGATAGTCCGTCCCGATGTGATTCCAGCGGGCCAGTTCGCGATAGTCGAGGTCGTGGCGCCAGGCGATGCTGTAGAGCGTGTCGTGCGGTTTGACGACGTAGGTTTCGGGTGTGTAGAGCGGTCCGCTCGCGCAGCCCGCGGCCATCGAAGAGACCCATCCGAGGAGTCCGATGAGCCGGACTGCGCGCACTGCCTAGCGCTGCAGTCCCGACAACAGGGGAACGAAGCTCACGGCTCCCAGGGATTCCTTTTGCACCCGCGTTTCGCCCTTGGTATAGCGCATCAGTTCCTGGCGGCCGTCGGGACCCACCGGCGCGATGAGCCGGCCGCCCACCGCCAGCTGTTCGAACAACGCGGGGGGCACGGAATGGGGCGCAGCGGTCAGGAGTATCCCATCGAAGGGGGCTTTCGCCGCCCAGCCCACGTTGCCGTCGTCGTGGCGAAAACGCACGTTGCGAATCTTGAGCTCACGGAGCGCGCGCCGCGCGCGGCCCACCAGGCTCTCGATGCGCTCGATGGTGTAGATTTCCTTGACCAGCGGCGACAGCACCGCGGTCTGATAGCCGCAGCCCGTTCCGATCTCGAGCACCTTGTCGGCCGGTCCGGCGGCGAGCAGCGCTTCGGTCATCCGCGCGACCACGTAGGGCTGGGATATGGTCTGCCCGAAGCCGATGGGCAGCGCCGTATCCTCGTACGCCCGCGTCGCCAGCGCCTCGTCCACGAACAAATGCCGCGGAACGTTGCGGATACGGTCCAGCACCCGCCGATCGGCGATACCCTGATCCAGAAGCCGCTGCACCAGCCTCTCGCGGGTCCGCGCCGAGGTCATTCCGATACCGCTGAGGCGCGGTCCTTCCATGTAGATGCTCAAGTAGAAAGCCAGCGCTCGAGCTCGGGCAGAGCCGCATGGCGCGTCAAATCGATCTGCATCGGCGTCACGGAGGCGAAGCCGTGCGCAACCGCGTGAAAATCCGTGCCCGGCCCGGCGTCCTGACCGGCGCCCGCGGCCCCGACCCAGTAGACATTGCGCCCACGCGGGTCTTTGGCGCGCACCACCCGCTCGCTCCGGTGCCGATTGCCGAGGCGCGTCACCTTGAGTCCCAGCAGCTGTCCCTCGGGCAAATCGGGCACGTTGACGTTGAGCATCACGGGCGCCTTGAGCGGTTCGGCCGCCAATCGCTCGATCAGGCCCGCGGCGACTCGAGCGGCGCTCGCGAAGTTACGCGGACTGCCGGGTTCGACGCAAAGCGAGACGGCGATCGCCGGAAGACCCAGGAACCGTCCCTCGACGGCGGCCGCCACGGTGCCCGAGTACAAGGTGTCGTCGCCCAGATTCGCGCCGTCGTTCACGCCGGAGACCACGATGTCGTGCTCGAAATCGAACAGGCCGGAGATCGCCAGATGCACGCAGTCGGTCGGCGTGCCATTGACGTAGTAGCAATCGGTATCGTAACGCGCGGCGCGCACCGGAACATCGAGGGTCAGCGAATTGCTCGCTCCGCTCCGATTTCGGTCCGGAGCGACGACGGTGACGGAACCGAGTGGACTGATCGCCCGACGGAGCGCCTCCAGGCCCTCGGCCCGATAACCGTCGTCATTGGAAAGTAGAATTTTCACCAGATTTGACACAAGCCGAATGAGGCGCGTTGCGTGCTGCGGACTATACTGTAACGGCCTACACCCGGATAGCGGATCGAACTCTCGCACATGCCAAAACCTCGCCCTCCGGGCGCCGCCCCGCAAGACCAGAAGTCCCTCGAGCGCGGCGCCGCCGATCAGCCGTCGGCGGCCGATGATGCCGGGATGTTTCGAGCGGCCGTCGGGGACGTAAAGCCCCTGCCGCCGACCGGCCGCGCGAGCGAACGCGCGGGACTCCCGCCGAAAGCGCGCACGCGTCGCGGGACCGGCGCGCGAGTGCCGCCGGCGCAGGAGCTGGCATTGCTTGCCGACACCGTCCCACCGGAGGATGTCGTCGGCGGGACCGATCCCTTGTCGTTTCGCCGCCCCGGCGTGCGTGACCAGGTGATGCGTCGGCTGCGGCGCGGGCTCTATCCGATCGAGGACGAGCTGGATTTACACGGGCTCAACCAGGCGGCGGCGCGCGATTCCTTGGGCGAATTTCTGGAGTACAATCGAAACGCCGGGCATCGCTGCGTGAGGATAGTGCATGGGAAGGGCTATCGCTCCGGCGCACGCGGTCCGATTCTCAAGATCGCGGTCAATGCCTGGCTCAAGCGCCACCCGGACGTGATGGCGTTCAGCTCCGCACGCGTCATCGACGGCGGGACGGGGGCAGTCTATGTGCTGTTGCGCGCTTGAATTGGGCGGCGCCTGAGTTTCACGCTCGAGGCGCACGCAGGATGCCGGCTATTCGCCATCGCCCTCGAGCGGCGTGTCCACCGGAAACTCCATGATCTCGCGGAGCACCGCCGTCGCGAACTGACCCCGCCCCAAGCCGAAGCTCAACGTGACCGTGCCGGCCTCGGACTCCATCTTCAGGTCCCTCACGGTACATCGCAGCGCGCGCCGCTCCTGATCCATGCCCGCCGTCTGCAGGAGGGCGGCGACCCCGCCGAACTCGCGGGCCACGTCGAGCTCGATGTCGAGCGTCGCGCGCTGTGTCTGCGGCTCGCCGCGGCCCCATAGCGGCCCGGAGGGGTGGATGTCGAAGGACTGCACGCGCTCGAGGAGCTCGTCGTCGATCGCGGTCACCGGAAAGTGGCTGCCGCTGCCCTCGAGACTCGCGAGGTCACCCGGCCTCAGGACCGACCAGTCCCCCGCCTGCACGCGCCTTGCCAGCACCGCGTTGAAGATGAGGGCGCGCGCCGCCGAGAGCGCGAATCCGCGCTCCGTGCGCCCCGCGGGGGGCGTCCCGCTCTGCATCCACTGAGCGGCCCGATCGAGGTTGAATCCGTCGCGGCCGAAGCGCTGCGGACCGAAATAATTGGGAGCCCCGTGAGCGCGCAGCGCCGCGAGCTTCGAGTCCAGCTCATCCCGGGACCAGGTCGCCTTGCGCAGGCGGATGCGAAAGCGGTTGCCGGACAATGCGCCGCGCTTCAGCTTGCGCGCGTTCGCGTGCACGCCGAGCACCCTGAATTCGTCCGTGCGCACGCCGCTCCAGAATTCCGCCGGATGCGGCCGGCCGGGCACGCTGAACCACTGCGCCGTAATGGCGTGACGATCCTTCAAGCCGGCGTAGCCCACCTCCGAGACCGGCCATTTGCCGAGTCTCGCGATCTCGGCGGCGACCCAGCGCGTATTGGCCGCGCGTTTCTCGACATGCAGCAGCCAATGGGGACCGTCTCCCGAGGGCACGAACGAAAGCTCCTCTTCGACGCGAAAATCCTCGGGCTCCGCCCTGAGCTCCGCGCGAGCGAGGGGCGCTCCGTGCGCGCGCGGCGGCGACAACGCAGCACGCGTCCACGCCTCGGACCGCCGGCCGTGAATACTCACGCCGGACTATCGACCATGCTCGAGCAGGACGGACGCGAGCGCGGCCAGTCCTTCGCCGCGTCCGATGAAGCCCATGCGCTCCGTGGTCGTGGCTTTGACGTTGATGAAGCGGGCTTCGACTCCCAGGTCGGCCGCGAGGTTCGAGGCGATGGCGCCGCGATGCGCGGCGATGCGCGGCGCTTCCGCCAGCACGGTCAGGTCGGCGTTGACCAGCTTGAACCCCGCCGCGCCCATCATCTGCGCGACGGTGCGCAGGAAGACGCGGCTGTCCGCGCCCCGATAGCGCGGGTCGGAATCCGGGAAATGCCGGCCGATGTCGCCCTCGCCCAGCGCGCCGAGCACGGCGTCGCAGAGCGCGTGAATCACCACGTCCCCGTCCGAGTGGGCCACGACGCCGCGTCCGTGGGGAATTCGGACCCCGCCCAGCATCACGTGATCCCCCTCGCCGAACGCATGAACGTCGAAACCCTGGCCTATTCTCATCGGATCTGCCTCTCCCGACCCTTCAGGATCTGGGACGCAGCCGCGAGGTCCTCGGCGCGCGTCACTTTGATGTTGAACGGCGAACCCTCCACCAGCCGCGGACGGCCGCCGAGACGCTCCATCGCCTGCGCCTCGTCGGTCACGGTGATGCCCCGGCGCGCCGCATCCGCCAATGCATGTTCGAGGTCGCCGAGCGCGAACACCTGCGGCGTCAGCGCGCGCCAGAGTCCGGTCCGGTCGACGGTCTCGCTCACCACGCCGCCGTTCTCGCGCTTGACCGTGTCGACGATCGGGGCGGCGAGCACGGCGCCGCCGGCGCCGCGGTCGAGCGCCTCGATCAACGCGCGTACATCGGCGCCGTCCAGGCAGGGGCGCGCGGCATCGTGAACCAGCACCCAGTCCTCCGGCGCGGCGCTCGCGTGGAGCGCTCTCAAGCCGCTCAGCACCGACTCCTGGCGGCTCGCACCGCCGACCGCACTCAGCAGTTTCGAGGCCGCACCGGCGAGGATGCCGTTCTCGCCGCCGGCCGCCGCAAGCGCGGGCCAGCGCGCATCGTCGGCCGCCACCACCACGACCACTTTCTCGATGCGCGACTCCTCGAGCAGTGCGCGCAACGACCACTCGATCACGCTCGCGCCGAGAAGGGGCGCGTACTGCTTGGGAAATCCCTTGGACGTAGGGTCGAATCGCGCGCCGCGTCCCGCGGCGGGAACGACGGCGAAGACGCGGCGCGCCGGGAACGCCGAAGTCACGCTGAATCCGCGCGAGTCACTGGGCGCGGGCGGTAACGGGAGCGTCGGGCGGGGCGGCCACGGGCGTTTCCGGAGTGACGACCTGGTAGAAGGTCTCGTTGCTGCCCACCATGCCGAGCTCGCTCCGGGCACGCTCCTCGAGAGCCGCGAATCCGACCTTCAAATCAGTGACTTCGGCAAGCAATTGGCTGTTGCGCTCACGCTGCTCGGCATTCGCCGCCGCCTGCGCCTCGACCGACTGGTTCAGGCGCCAGATCTCGCGCATTCCCTGGTCGGAAACCCACAGCCGATACTGCAGCAAGACCAGACACACGCCCAGGATGATTGCTAAAATCCTCATGAGGACAGTAGCTTAGCATGATCTCTTAAGAAACTGGAACCGAAAGTGCATTCCGGCCGGCGTAGGACGCTTTGCCGCCGAGATCTCCTTCGATCCGCAGGAGCTGGTTGTACTTGGCGACGCGGTCGGAGCGCGACATCGAGCCGGTCTTGATCTGCGTCGCCGGCGTCGCCACCGCAATGTCCGCGATGGTCGCATCCTCGGTCTCACCCGAGCGATGAGAGACGACGGCCGCGTACTTCGCCTTCGTCGCCATGTCGATCGCTGCGAGCGTCTCGGTCAGGGTTCCTATCTGGTTCGGCTTGACGAGGATGGCGTTCGCGATCTTCTTCGCGATCCCCTCCCCGAATATCTTCGTGTTGGTGACGAAGATGTCGTCGCCGACGAGTTGCAGCTTGTGCCCGAGCTTCCGAGTGAGCGCAGCCCAGCCGTCCCAGTCGCCCTCGCTCATGCCGTCCTCGATGGTGACGATGGGATATTTCGCCGCGAGCGACGCGAGGTAATCCGCGAATTCACTCGAATTGAATTTGCGTCCCTCCGACTCGAGATCGTAAACGCCGTCCTTGTAGAACTCGGTGCTGGCGACGTCCAATCCGAGATAGATGTCGCGCCCTGCGCGATAGCCCGCCTTGTCGATGGCTTCGAGTATGGTCGCGAGTGCCGCCTCGTTCGAGGGCAGATCGGGTGCGAAACCTCCCTCGTCTCCCACCGCCGTATTGAGGCCCTTGGCGTGCAGAACCTTCTTCAAGGCATGGAATACTTCGGCCCCGTAGCGCACCGCCTCCGCGAGAGAAGGGGCGCCGAGCGGCAGTATCATGAACTCCTGGATGTCGACGCTGTTGTCGGCGTGCGCGCCGCCGTTGATGATGTTCATCATCGGCACCGGCATGACGAACTCGGAGGCGCCGCCCGCCAGATGGCGGTACAGGGGCAGCTTGCGGTCGCGGGCCGCAGCATGCGCGGCGGCGAGAGACACCGCGAGGATCGCGTTCGCGCCGAGCTTCGATTTGTTGTCGGTGCCGTCGGCGGCGATCATCTTCGCGTCGAGGCCGGCCTGATCGGCGGGGTCGAGTCCCACGGCAAGGCCGCGAAGCGCGCCGTTGATGTGCTCGACCGCCTTGCGCACGCCCTTGCCCTGGAATCGCTTCGAATCCCCATCGCGCAGCTCCACCGCCTCGCGCGATCCGGTGGAGGCTCCCGACGGCACCGCGGCACGGCCCATCGCACCCGAGTCGAGCACGACGTCGGCCTCGACTGTGGGATTGCCGCGTGAATCGATGATTTCACGGCCCCTGACTTCCACGATTCGACTCATAGCAACGACTCCTCGAACGGTTTCTTTTTGACGGCGAGATCGAGCTCCACGAGAGTGGAGAGGAGCGAGGCCATGCGATCCAAGGGCCATGCGTTGGGACCGTCGGACTTGGCGCTCGCCGGATCGGGGTGGGTCTCCATGAAGAGGCCTGCGACACCCGCCGCGATGGCCGCGCGCGCGAGCACCGGCACGAACTCCCGCTGTCCGCCGGAGGCCTTACCCTGCCCTCCCGGCAGTTGAACGGAATGCGTGGCGTCGAACACCACCGGGCAGCCGGTGGAGCGCATCACGGCGAGCGAGCGCATGTCGGACACCAGATTGTTGTAGCCGAAAGAGAATCCGCGCTCGCACACCATGATCTGGGCGTTGCCCGTGGAGCGGGCCTTGTCGACCACGTTCTGCATCTCCCACGGACTCAAGAATTGCCCCTTCTTGATGTTCACGGGCTTGCCCTGGGACGAGACGCCGAGAATGAAATTCGTCTGGCGGCAGAGAAACGCCGGCGTCTGCAGCACGTCGACCACCTCGGCCACTTCGGGGAGCGGGGTATCCTCGTGCACGTCGGTGAGCACGGGCACGCCCACCTGCTTGCGCACCAGGGCCAACGCCTTGAGTCCCGCCTCGATGCCGGGACCCCGGAAGCTCGAGCCCGAGGAGCGGTTGGCCTTGTCGAACGAGGC
>DASYAC010000086.1:0-8830 GCA_036501585.1 Steroidobacteraceae bacterium | reverse complement strand
CGCGCACGCCTTCCGAGGCCGGCAAGATCACGGCATTCATCGTGGAGGCGAGCTGGCCCGGCGTGAGCCACGGCCAACACGAGGACAAGATGGGCATCCGGGCCTCCTCGACCACGACGGTGAGCTTCGCCGACGTCAAGGTGCCGGCCGGGAACGTGCTCGACGCCGAGGGCAAGGGGTTCAAGGTCGCGATGGCGATCCTGAACAACGGCCGTACCGGTCTGGGCGGCGGCGCGGTGGGCGGAATGAAGACGCTGATCGGTCTCGCCGTTCAGCAATCCCAGGCGCGCAAGCAATTCGGCGAGCCCATCGCCAACTATCAGCTGATCCGCGAGAAGATCGCCCAGATGACGGTCGAGTGCTTCGCGGCCGAGAGCGTGGTGTGGATGGTCGCCCATTACATCGACTCCGGCATGGACGATTACTCGGTGGAGGCGGCGATCAGCAAGGTCTATGCGAGCGAAGCCATCCAGCGCGCGGCCTACGAGGCGCTGCAGATCGCCGCGGGGACGGGCTTCATGCGGGATGCGCCCTACGAACAGATCGCGCGCGACTGCCGCATCCTGTCGATCTTCGAGGGAACCAACGAGGTGCTGCGGCTCTATATCGCGCTCTCGGGCCTGAAGGATCTGGGCAAGTCGTACAGCGAGCTGAAGGCGGCGGTCGACGACATCTTCAATAATCCGATCAAGGGTTTCGGCGTGCTCGCGGACTACGCGGAGAAGCGCCTGACGCATGCGACGGGCGTGGGGCGCGACAAACTTCTCGGTAAGATCCCCGCGTCCTTGCGCGAGGCGGCGACGACGTTCGAGAAATACACGGTCGAACTCGCCAAGTCGGCCGATTTTCTGCTGCGTAAATACGGCAAGAGCATCGCCGGGCGGCAGCACATGCTGAAGCGCGTGGCGGACATGACCATTGATTTGTTCGTGGGTCTTTGCGTATTGTCGCGCGCGACGGCGCTCGCCGCGGAATCCGGCGACGAAGGCCGGCAGGCGGCGGCCATCGCGCACGCGTTCGCGCGCCAGGCGAAACGCAGGCTGGCGAACAATGTGCGCCGCATCGAGCGCAACGAGGACGAGGAGATGGACCTCTTGGCGGGGTTCATCCTGGATAAGGGAAGATATCCATGGGACATCATTAAATGAGCGTTTTCGTCGATGAGCGGCTCGGCCGGGAGGGTTCCTGGCTGACGCCGCGGCGAGCCGTTTGGGCGTTCGTCGGCGTTGGTGCCGTGATCGCCATTCTGCTGGCGGTGCGCGTGTCGCAGAGCTTTTCCGCCAAGCGCGCGGTCACCAACAAAGGCGACATACCGTCGGTGACGGTGACCGAGGCGGGGGTGAGCGCTCTGCCGACCACGGTCGACATCATCGGCACCATCGGTGCGCGATTCGATACGCCCATCGGTGTGGACGGCGACGGCGGACGGGTCTCGGCGGTCCTGGCGGAAGCCGGCGATCACGTGAAGCGGGGTCAGGTGCTGGCTCGGATCGATACCTCGGTGCTCGAGCCTCAAGTCGCGAATCTCCAGGCATCGCTCGAGCTGGCCCGGGCGGAATCGGAGCTGGCCGCCGCAGAATATCGCCGCGCGCAGGCGGTGGGCGCCGCCGGCGCGCTCTCCGCCGAGGAAACCGAGAAGCGCCGATCGGCGTCGGTGACGGCGGCCGCCAAGGTGAAGGTGGCGTCGGCGCAGCTCGCGGAGGCTCAGGCAAAGCTGGCGCGGGCGCAGGTGCGGGCGCCCGGCGACGGCACGCTGCTGACGCGTACCGTGGAGGTCGGACAAACCGTCGCGCCCGGCGCCACGTTGTTCCGGCTGGCGGAGGGGAACGAAGTGGAATTGCGCGGTGAGGTCGCCGAGCAGGATTTGCCGCTGCTCAAGGTCGGTCAGGACGTGAACGTGCGTCTCACCGGCACCTCGAAGGTCTATCCGGGCCGCGTACGCCTCTTGGGGGCCGTGATCGATCCGCAAACTCGCCTGGGGATGGCCCGCGTGTCGCTCACCCCGGACCCGAATCTGCGGCCGGGCGCCTTCGCCCGCGCCGAGGTCACGGTGAGCAATGCGCAGCGCATCGTCCTCCCCCAGACCGCCGTGCTCACGGACGATAGGGGCAGCTACGTCCTGGTGGTCGACTCGCAAGACAAGGTCGAACGCCGGGCGGTCAAGGTGTCGGGAATGGTTGCCGACGGCGTGACCATCGCGGCCGGCATCGGCGAGAAAGACCGCGTCGTCGCCACCGCCGGGGCGTTTCTGCAGGTGGGCGAGACGGTGAGGCCGGTCGCGGCCGCGACGGGGCCGGGCGGCACGGCGGCTCTGGGCGGCACGGCGGGCCCGTCGAGCGCGGCGGGCGCAGCAAGTTCGTGAAGAATCTTTCCGCCTGGGCGATCCGCCACCCGGTCACGCCGATCGTGCTGTTCGTGGTGCTGTTCTTCCTCGGCGCCGTGGCATTCCTGCGCTTGCCCATCGATCTCAACCCCGACATTGCCTATCCGATGGTCGACGTCACCATCAGCCAACCCGGGGCGGCCCCCACCGAGATGGAGACGCAGATCGCTCAGAAGGTCGAGGGGTCGATCGCGAGCATCGGCAATGTTCGCAACATCACCACCTACATCATCGAGGGCTCGGTCAATATTTTCCTGGAGTTCCAGATCGGCACGCCCATCGATCGCGCGGTGACGGACGTGCGCGATGCCGTGGCGAAGGTGCGGAGCGATCTGCCGCTCGGCATCATGGAGCCGCTGGTGCAGCGCGAGGACGCGGACGGCGACGCGATCTCCTACTACGCGGTCACGACCACCGGGAGCACCCCGGAGGAGCTCAGCTGGTTCATCGACAACACCGTTACCAAGCGCCTGCTGGCGGTTCCGGGTGTTGCGCAGGTCTCGCGCAGCGGCGGCGTGAGCCGCGAGATCCGCATCGAGCTCGATCCCGCGCGCCTGCAGGCGCTGGGGCTGACCGCGGTCGAGGTGAACGATCAGCTCAGGGAGCTGAATCTGGACGCAGCGGGCGGCCGAGCACAGGTGGGCGGCGGAGAGCAGGCGATTCGTGTCCTCGGCGGGGCCAAGAGCGCCGAGGATCTGTCGGATACCCAGATCATCGCAGGCGGCGGCCGATCCGTCCGGCTGCGCGAGATCGCGGACGTGCACGACGGCATCGCGGAGGTTCGCTCCCTCGCGAGGCTCAATGGGCGCCCCGCAACCGCCTTCGGGGTGTTCAAGGCCAAGGGCGCCTCGGATGTCAGCGTCTCCAAGGCCGTGAATGCCGAGCTCGACAAGATTCAGCGCGAAAATCCGTCGATTCACGTGACGCTCATTTCGACCACGGTCGAGCACACGCTTCGCACCTACCATTCCTCGCTGGGCGCGCTCATCGAGGGGTCGATTCTGGCGGTCGCGGTGGTCTGGGTGTTCCTGCGCAGCTGGCGCGCCACGCTGATTTCCGCGCTGGCGATTCCGCTGTCGGCCGTGCCCACCTTCGCGTTCATGCAGTGGATGAATTTCACGCTCAATCAGATCACCTTGCTCGCCTTGTCGCTGGTGGCCGGCGTGCTGGTGGACGATGCCATCGTCGAGATCGAGAATATCGTGCGGCACATGCGCATGGGCAAGAGCGGCTATCGGGCGTCCTTGGATGCGGCGGACGAGATCGGCCTCGCCGTGGTGGCGACGTCCTTCACCATCATCGCGGTGTTCCTGCCGGTGAGCTTCATGGGCGGCATCGTCGGGCAATATTTCCGCCAGTTCGGACTGACGGTGGCCGTGGCGGTGTTCATCTCGCTGATGGTGGCGCGGCTCATCACGCCGGTGCTCGCGGCGTACTCGCTCACGAGCGACTCGATTGCCGTCCATCACCGCGACGGCCCCATCATGACCCTGTACTTGAGGGCGCTGCGCTGGTGCGCCTTGAATCGCTGGAAGACGATTCTCGTGGGATTCGCTTTCGTCGTCATCGCCGCTGTCGCCGCATTCGCTTGGCTGATTCCATCGACGTTTCTGCCGCCCGAGGATTTCGGCAACGCACAGCTCACCATCGAGCTGCCTCCCGGCGGGACGCTCGGGGATACGGCGCGAGTCTCCGCGGAAGCGGCCGCGGTGCTGAGGAAATCACCGCTGGTGACCGACCTGGTGGAATTCGTGGGCTCGAGCGCGGGGGAGATACACAACGCCGTCATCTATGTGAGCCTCGTGCCGCGGAGCGAGCGCAGCATGAATCAGAAACAATGGGAGCAGAGCATGATGCCTCTGCTCAACCGGGTGCCCGACGGGCACCTCAATTTCTCCGATGGCGGCAACGGCAGCGACATCCAGCTGTATTTGACCGGCGATGATCCCCCGTTGGTCGAAAGAACCGCCCACCAGGTCATCGCCGAGATGCAGGGCCTCAATGAGATTCGCGACGCCCGGATACGCGGCGATTTGCCCCGGCCGGAGATCCTGGTGCATCCCCGGCTCGACATCGCCGCGCAACTCGGCGTGAGCGTGCAGAGCATCAGCCAGACCATCCGCATCGCGACGCTCGGCGATCTGCCGCAGAACGCGGCGAAATTCTCGCTGTCCAACCGCCAGATCCCGATCCGAGTGAGCCTGGTGGACAGCGCGCGGCGCGATCTGACCACCCTCGAGAATCTGCCGGTCCCCACTGCCGCCGGCGGCGCGGTGCCGCTGAAGACGGTCGCCGATCTGAGCTTCGGCCAGGGACCCTCGGCGGTCAGGCGATACAATCAAAGCCGGCGCGCCTTCCTCGAGGCGAATCTGAGCCCGGGGGTGGAACTGGGTACGGCGACCAAGAGGATTTACGCACTGCCCACCCTGATGCATCTGCCCCACGGCGTGAACCTGGTCAAGACCGGCAACACCGAATACTTCCAAGAAATGATTCAGAACTTCGCGCTCGCGATGGCCGCCGGCGTGCTGATGGTGCTGGCCGTGCTGGTGCTGTTGTTCGCGCGGGTGTTCCAGCCGATCACCATTCTGTGCGCGCTGCCTCTCTCCCTCTTCGGGGCGGCGCTGGCGCTCGTGCTCACCAACAAGCCGTTCTCCCTGTCGGTGGTCATCGGCTTGCTGATGCTCATGGGTATCGTGGCCAAGAATTCGATCTTGTTGGTCGATTTCGCGATCGAGGAAATGCGCGCCGGGAAGCCCCGCCTCGAGGCGATTCTCGAGGCGGGCCACAAGCGTGCCCGGCCCATCGTCATGACCACCGTCGCCATGATCGCCGGCATGCTGCCGGTGGCGCTGGGATGGGGCGGGGACAGCGATTTCCGCTCGCCCATGGCGACCGCGGTAATCGGCGGATTGGCCACGTCGACGTTCTTGACGCTGATCGTCGTACCCGCGGTATTCACCTTGTTCGACGACATCGAGCGCTGGATGGCGCCGCGGGCGGGCAAGCTCCTCGCGCAACCCAATCTTGCAGCGACGCCCGTGAGCGAGCGCTGACTGTCAATCCATGACGGCGTGCGCCTCGCCCACGGGCGCGTGCTTCGGGGCCCGGATGAAGATCAGGAGCGGAATCACCGCCAGGGTCAGATACAGCATCAGGCGAAAATCGTTGAGGTAGGCGATCATCGCCGATTGCTGGTTGATCATCCCGTCGAGAGCCGCCGCTCCGGCGGGACGCCCCAGATCGTAAAACGAGGCGACCGCCGGATCGTTCCACGCCGGATTGGAGTGGGTGATGCGCTCGACCAAGGCGGCGTGCGATTTCACCGTGTCCCGGACCAGAAGGGTCTGCACCATCGAAATCCCGATGCTCGACCCGATATTGCGGACCAGACTGAAGATTGCGGTGCCCTGCGCGCGCATCTCGGGACTCAAGCTGACGAAGGTCGCGGCGCTCAACGGGACGAACACGAATCCCAGGCCGATCCCCTGGATGACGCCGGGCCAGATCACGTCATTTTCGGAGATATCGAACGAGTAGCCGGTCATTTGCCAGAGCGCGAAGGAGGTGATGGCGAATCCCGCGAACAGCAGAAAGCGCAGATCGACGCGCCCCATGATCCGGCCCGCCAGCATCATCGCGGCCATGGTGCCGATGCCGGAGGGGGCGGTCACGAGTCCGGTGGTCGTCACCGGGTAGTCGAGGAGGTTCTCCAGCATCGTGGGGAGCAGCGCCCGCGTGGCATACATCACCAACCCGACGATGAATATGAACGTCAGGCCCATGACGTAGTTGCCGTTCCTGAGCAATCGGTAATCGAAGAACGATTTATCCGCGCGGGTGAGCGCGGTGTGAGCGACGAAATAGCAAAACGCCACCACCATCACGACGGTCTCGACCCAGGTCTCGGTGGCTGAGAACCAATCATTCTGCTCGCCGCGGTCGAGCAGCATCTGCAGCGCGCCGACCGCGAGGCTGAGCGCGGCAAATCCGAACAAATCGAACCGCATGCGCTGGGTGGCCGGAGTGGGGCGTATGTAGCGCCAGATGCCATAGGTCGCGAGCGCGCCCACGGGTATGTTGATGAAGAACACCCAGCGCCAGTTGTAGCTGTCCGTGAGCCAGCCGCCGAGGGTCGGCCCGAGGATGGGTCCCACCATGATGCCCATGCCCCATACCGCCATGGCGGGACCCTGCCTGGCAGGCGGATTGATTTCCATCAGCACCATCTGCGACATCGGGACGAGCGCCGCGCCGAATACCCCCTGCAGCAGGCGGGCCGCGACGATCTGCGCGAGGCTGCCCGCGAATCCGCAGAGGGCCGAGGCCACCGTGAAGCCGATCACCGAGACCAAAAATACGCGCTTCTGGCCGAAGCGATCGACCATCCAACCGGTGAGCGGCGTGGCGATGGCCGCTGCGACGATGTAGGCGGTCAACACCCAGGCGATCTGATCCTGCGAGGCGGACAGGGTCCCTTGCATGTGCGGCAGCGCGACGTTCGCGATGGTGCTGTCCAGGGTCTGCATGACGGTCGCCGCCATGATGGACAGCGTGATCATGCGTCGATTGAGCTCTCGGGTCATCCGCCGCGCGTCACTCCAGAACGCTCGATCATCTCCTGCAGCGTCTCGAGCAACTCGGTCGCGACGGCGAGTTTCGCGGCGTCGATGTTCCCGAGAAGCTCCTTGCGCACGGCGGCGGCCTCCGTTTTGACCGTCTCGATCAGGCGATTCCCTTCCTCGGTGAGCACCACCCGGTTGACGCGCCGGTCGCTTTGGCAGGGGTGGCGGGCGACGAACCCGGCCTTTGCCAGCCGGTCCACCATGGCGACCATCGTGGCGCCCTCGACGCCCAGGCGGTCGGCCAGCTCGGATTGGGAGAGGGGGGCGCGTGCCTTGGATGCGACGGCGATGGTCATCCAGCTGGCCTGGCTCATACCAAGGCTCTTCAAACGCCGATCGATCGCCTGACGCCAGACCCGCGCGGTAGCATGCAGGGCATCGGCGAAGCGTTCTTCGAGCTCGGACATTGAGAGTACTCTAATGGTTAGGTATCTAACCAATATAGCACGGGCCCGAGCGGGGAGGGAAATTTCGATGAGGGGAATTCCAACGGATGGAACCTAACTCGATTCGCCCGCTCATATCTCACATGAAGCGAGAATTGCTCGCGGCGATCAGCTTGCGGCCGATGAGGAAATTCGGCGATCCGGTACTACCGCGACGTTCAATTCTCGACGGCCGGCCGCTCGAGCGCTCCGATCCCGCGATTTACGCCATCACCGATTTCAAGCGCGACTATCCGATGACCGTCGATGCCGAGCGGCAGATCGACGATGCGCTGGGTGACATGATCCGCTTGAGCGTGCGCGCACTTCTGGTCGCGAAGGAACAGCGCCTGGTGGGGCTCGTCACCTCCTACGACATCCAGGGCGAGCGGCCCATGCAATTCCTGCAGTCCTCGAATTACAGCCGCCACCAGGATATCCGCGTGGTCCACGTGATGACGCCGTGGGATGAGCTCATGGCACTCGATTGGGAGCATCTCGAGGAGGCGCGCGCCGGCGATCTGTTGATGCTGTTCGAACAGACCAATCTCACCCACCTGCTGGTGGTCGAGGTGGATCGCAAGACCTCGAATTCCACCGTGCGCGGGCTCGTCTCGCGCGCGCGCCTGCTGCGTCAGCTCGGGGAGCGGGCGTCAGATCTGGATTCCGATCACCATCGCGGCACCGTCGAAGATCATTCACAGGGATCGCACCACCTGCGCCCCAACCGTCACTAGCGCCGCTCGCCTCATGCCGAGCCCTCCGGGGCGGCGGAGCGCGCGAGCGCCGTCCGGTCGTCATCCGGCCCGTCCACTGCAATCTCAACAAGGCAAGCAAGCAGAGAGCGCGGCGGGTTGTCTTATTCGATTCCGGTGCGTCACTATGCGCGGTCGGAAGCCGGCGCGAGCCGCCAGCCCAACGAAAACCCAAGGTGGACGCGAGTAATGAGCGAAAACAGGCGCGGCGGCGGCAAACCTGCGTATGTTCGTGGATATCGTCGAGCGTTCGTCGGAATCCTCTCGGCGGCGTTCTCTTGCGCCGCGCTCCTCGCGCCCTCGCACGAGCTCGAGGCGGACACCGCACGGGACGCCGCGGGCCATGGGATTGTGCAGCGAATCGAATCGAAGCCCTATCTCAACATGCCGTCCACGCCGGGCGGCCCCATACCGAGGTTCCTGTCGCAGACCGGCGCTTTCAGGAATGTGCGGAACCTCGTGCCCGTGGATGCGCTCATTCCGTACGATCTCGTGGTTCCGTTCTGGTCGGACGGCGCGCAGAAGCTGCGCTACGTCGCGATTCCGAAGGGCAGGATCAAATTCGCGCCGACCGGCGAGTGGACGTTCCCCGCCGGCACGGTGTTCGTCAAGACCTTCGAGCTTCCGACGGACGCGCGCGAC